>JBDSMX010000009.1:0-12195 GCA_039915645.1 Gemmatimonadales bacterium
CGACTACCTGATCAAGAGCGTGGGGAGCGAGTTCGGCCGCTCGATCTTCACCAAGGAGTTCCAGGCGCAGAAGGCGGTGAGCGGCAGTGGCCATATCCACGGGTAGTTCTGGCAAGGGGAAGGTGAATGCCGACATCAACGTCACGCCGATGATCGACGTGATGCTGGTGCTCCTGATCATCTTCATGATCGTCACGCCGGTGCTGGCATCCGGTTTTCAGGCGACGATGCCCAGTGGCCTGAACGTGGATGCGCGAGCCGAAGGCGACGACGAAATCACCCTTGGCCTCGACAATCAGGGAAATTACTTCATCGACATGAAGCCGATTGCCAAGGACCAGGCCGAGGCGCAATTGAAGTCGATGTACGCCACGCGCACCCTGGACAAGATCCTGTTCTTCAAGGCTGACATCGGTCTGCCGTACAGCAAGGTGCAGGAAGCCGTTGAAATGGGGCGCCGTGCCGGCGCCCGCGTCCTGGTCGCGATCACCGATCGCAAGGGCGGTCTTTCGTCGGTGCCCAAGGACAAGGAGAAGTAGCCGATGGCCATGGCCGCAGGTAGTTCCGGGGGCGTCAACTCCGACATCAACGTGACGCCCATGATCGACGTGCTGCTGGTGCTGCTGATCATCTTCATGATCGTGCAGGCCCTCAAGCGCGCCGCCATCGATATCCAGATTCCACCGGTCGATACGGGCGTGCAGTCCAATCAGACCCAGAGCAACCAGATCGTGCTCCAGCTCAAGGCCGACGGGAGTTATGCCATCAACGGCACCGTCTATTCCAAGCCCCAGCTGGACCAGGCGTTCCACACCATCTACGACGCCCGGCCGGCGAAGCTGCTCTTCGTCAAGCCGGATCCGACGCGGGTGTACGGTGACTTGATCGAGGCGATTGACATCGCTCGCGGAGCCGGAGTGCAGATTGTCGGCTTCACCCCGATCGAGGCGAACTGAGCGGGACTTGAAGTCTCCACCAGATGTCCGCGACGCGGGCGCTCCCACCGGGGGCGTCCGCGTTCGTGCGAGCATGCCGCTCCCAACCGAGCGTAGCCGCGCGGCGATCATCATTTCGGGACTGCTGCACCTGCTGTTGATCTACGCATTGTTGCGGGTGACCGCGCACGTGATGCCGCCCACGACTTCTCCGATCGGCGAGGCATTCCGGCTGGCGCTCGGCGGCGGGGGCGGCGGAGGGAGTGGCGGCCCCGCGTTCGCCAACACGCCACCCCCGCCACCGACGCCAGCAGAAATTCCACCACCACCGATGGTGGTGCCTCCGGAAGTCGTGCCACCACCGCCAACAACCGCTCCCGAAGCACCGATGGCCTTTCGTGATACCACGCCAGCGACCAGCAGTCAGGTCGCCGGTGGAACCGGGGGCGGATCAGGCGGCGGTGCCGGGACCGGGGTCGGGCCAGGTACTGGCAGTGGGACTGGAGCCGGAAGTGGGAGTGGTAGCGGAGGTGGCAACGGAAATGGTCGTGGCGAAGTTCCGCCGAAGAGCAAGCAACTCGTCCTGCCTGCACTCGATTCGCCGAAGTCATTGCGCGGCAAGACGGTGGAAGTCACCTTCACCATTGACGCCCTTGGCCGGGTGGTCGATATCAAGGTCGACCCGCCGATCACTGACCGCGGTTATGCCAAGAAGTTTGACGAAGTGATGCGGGGCTACGGATTCCATCCGGGCACCGACTCACTCGGCCGGGCCATCGCTGCCACATACGTCGTCACCGTCAGTTTCTAGGGGGCCTATGCTCGCCCAATTCTTTGCTCGCAAGCCGATCGCTGCCGAGACCGAACGTGGTCTGATCCGGACCCTCGGCGCCGGGGACCTGATCATGCTCGCGATCGGTGCTGTCATCGGTGCCGGCATCTTCTCTTCGCTCGGCACGGCGGCCGCGGGCGAGATCGCACGCGATGGCACGGTGATCCGCGCCGGCGCCGGCCCCGCGCTGATTCTCTCGTTCCTGCTGCTCGGAGCGGTCTGCGGTCTCGCGGCGCTCTGCTATGCCGAACTTGCATCGATGATCCCGCAGGCCGGGTCAGCGTACGCCTACACTTATGCCACGCTCGGCGAGATGCTCGCGTGGATCATCGGTTGGGACCTGATCCTCGAGTACGCGGTCGGAAACATTGCGGTGGCGGTGGCCTGGAGCGGCTACTTCGTCTCGCTCCTGAGCGGCTTCGGCATCACGCTCCCGCTGTGGCTCACGCACGGCTACCTGCAGGCAACGACGAGCAATGATGCCGCCATCCACGGCCTGCTCGAGACCGCCCCGCACATCGCCGGGATTCCGATCATTCTCAATATGCCGGCCTTCGCGATCGTGGCCCTGATCACCTGGCTGCTGCTGCGCGGGGTGCGCGAGAGTGCTCGTGCCAACAACATCATGGTCGCGATCAAGCTGGTGGTCCTGACGTTGTTCGTGGTGGTCGGTGCCCAGCACATCAATCCGGCCAACTATGTCCCGTTTGCGCCCAACGGCTTTCGCGGCATCCATCAGGGTGCCGCCATCGTCTTCTTTGCCTACATCGGGTTTGATGCGGTGTCGACGGCGGCGGAGGAGACCAAGAACCCGCAGCGCAATCTGCCGATCGGTATTCTTGGCGGGCTCGCGATCTGTACCCTGATCTACGTGGTGGTGGGAGCGGTGGCAACAGGCATCGTGCCCTACCAGCAGCTTGCCGCCTCGGACCCGCTGGCGCGCGCGCTCGAACTGGCGGGACTGCACAAGACCAGCTGGATCGTGGCGGCCGGCGCCGTCGTCTCGCTGTCGGCCGTGTTGCTCGTGTTCCAGTATGGCCAGCCCCGCATCTTCTTCGGCATGGCGAAGGACGGCCTGATGCCGCGCTGGGCCGCCAAGGTCCATCCCAAGACCCGGGTGCCGCACGTCACGACGATTATCACTGGCGTCTTTGTCGGGCTCGGTGCCCTTGGCGCCGAGGAGAACATGATCTACGACCTCACCAACATCGGCACGCTGGCGGCGTTCGCGCTTGTCTGCATCGGTGTGCTGGTGCTGCGGGTGCGCGAGCCGGATCGCCCGCGCGGCTTCCGGGTGCCATTCATCTGGTTCGTGGCTCCGGTTGGCGCCGCAGCGTGCCTCTTCGTGATGAAGGGGCTGCCTCGCACGGCGTGGGAACGCTTCGGTGTCTGGTTGGTGCTGGGCGTGGTGCTCTACTTCGCCTATGGCTACAAGAACTCGGTGCTGCGCACCGGCCGCGAAGTAGTGACCGACAACCTCGACTGAAGTCGGGCAGCGGAAGGGCAAAGGCGGGGCGACGGCACAGCCGTCGCCCCGCCTTGTTGTGACCCTTCCTGTCGCGGGCTAGCCCTTGATGCCGCTGGCGAGGAACTGACGCTGAGTGCTCGCGCGGTCAATCAACTCGATGGCCGCGGTGAGTGCCTTGTCATGGCTGGCCTGGCGGCGGAACGCTTCACCGTCGCCCAACGCGAGCCCGGCGACCTGTCCATCGATCAGCCGATCGACCACCTCGCGCGCCGCATCGAATTGCTCGCGCGTGACCGGAAGCTTGGCCTTCTCGAGGCGAGCGAAGAGCGAGTCTCGCCACGCCGGCTGGATCTCGAAGCCGGAATGAATTGTCGGCTGCACGCTGCGCGCGACTTCATAGACCGCGTCCTGGAACTCGATCTGCCGATTTCCGAGGGCGCGCGCGAGTTCGGTTTCCGACTTGGCAATCGAATCGGGGCGGATGACCCGCTCCGGCGTCACGCCGCCGCCACCGATTACTTCGCGTCCGGCATCGGAGCGGAAGATCGGACGGGCACCAACACTGTCCGATTCGATGAAGCGCTCGTCGCCCAGTCCGCCATGGTCCGCCTGGATCGAGCGTCCGCTCGGCGTATACCACTTGCCGGTGGTCAGGCGGAGCGCCCAGCCGCCGGGGAGAACGCGTTGTGTCTGGACCAGCCCCTTGCCGAACGACCGGGTACCCACGACCAGCGCGCGATCGTGGTCCTGCAGACTCCCGGCGACGATCTCGGAGGCCGACGCGGTGCCACCATCAACGAGCACCGCAATCGGTGCGTCACCGATCGACACCGTCTGCTCGGCGTTGTACAGGATCGGTGCTTGTCCGCGGTGCTTGACGCGAGCGACTTCCTGGCCTGGCTTGAGAAAGAGGCCGGCCATCGCGGTAGCCGCGTCGAGGTCGCCGCCGCCATTGCCGCGGAGATCGAGCACGTACCGCTTGGCACCATCACGCGCGAGTTGACTCACCGCTGCCTGAACATCAAGCGCGGCCGTCTGATTGAATCGCTGAATGGGGACGTAGCCGACGTGATCGCCGAGCAGCAGCGTGAACGGCACCGCCGGGATGCGGATCTCTCCACGATGCACCACGGTGGTCCGCGACGTTGCCTCGGGAACACGCTGATACACCACCTTTACGTCGGTCCCCGGAGGGCCGAGGAGATAGCTGGTCACCTTGGCAACAGGGAGCCCTGAAACGTTCACGGTATCGACCGTGAGGATCCGATCACCCTGACGCAGGCCGCCCTTCGCTGCAGGAGAATCGTCGTACACCCGGAAGAGTGTGACGTGGTCACCCTGGCTGCGAATCTGGGCGCCGATGCCGGCGTACCGATTCCCCAGCGTGTTGCGCTGGAAGTCGGCAATCTCCTTGGGGGAGAGCAGGGCGGCGTAGGGATCGTTCAGTTGGGCGACGAGACCCCGTGCGGCGCGTTCATACAGCGAATCGAGGGGCAGGGAGTCAACCGCGGTCTCGGCCACCAGCCCGAGGACCTGGCCGAAGAGATCGCGGGTGGCACTCCGGGATTGTGCGGAGAGCGGTGCGACGAGAAGCGAACACAGCAGCGGGAGTGCGGCAATGCGACGGCGATTCACAGGCCAGTCCTCGATAGGTGCCAGGATGAAGGGACCAGAACGACTTCCCTACGTAGGATGCGTGAGGGGCGTGTCAGGGAACGTCAGGGGACGGTCAGCCCCGCACCGCAAGCACGACTGCGCCGCGGCATGGGTCAACCGGCTTGCGGGAAACATTGGCGGAGTGGCGAATCTCGAGCGCCTCGGCGACCCGTTCGCGGAGCCCGCGTTCAGGGGCGAGCAGGCCGCCCGATAGCGCGACGGGGAGGGGCCCGGCTCCGGCAGCTACAGCGATTCGCACCAGCCAGTTCACGGCGCTCTCGCGGAGCTCGACGGCCACCGAATCACCACTGTCGGCAGCACGCAAGACAGCAGGGGCGAGTGAAGCCACTTCCGCCGGCGTCGCGCGAACCGACCAGCGGATCAATCCGGCGATGCCGTTGACCTTGGCCGCAACGCAGAGTGCCTCGGCCAGATGCGTTGTCGGACCGAGTCCATCGTGCATCGTGCCCACGGCCTCGAGTGCGCGCGCACCGATCCAGTGTGCCGAGCCCTGATCGCCCATGCGCCAGCCTCTGCCGCCCACTCGTCGTTCAATGCCGTCGAGGCCGCGAGCCAAGGCAATGCTTCCGGTACCGGCAATGAGAAGCACGCCCGCGCCACCTTCGAACGCCGCTGCGCGCGCGAGCTCGGCGTCACTCGTCACTCGCACGCGCCATGCGAGCCGTTGCTTCTCGAGCGCACCCTGCAACTCGGTTTGCTCGTCGCTGCGACCGGCGCCAGACGCACCGACGACGAATGCGTCGGCACGGACACTGCCTGCGCGGCTGAGCAGCGGGCGTGCGAGGTCGGCGAGGCGTGAAGCGAGCCGATCCCCTTCGCCTGCGCGCATTGGGCCACCGGGACCCTCAGCGCGACCGCGCTCCGAGTCACCGTCGTACAGGACGACGCGTGACGACGTGCCACCAACGTCCGCGCCAAGGACAATCACGTCGGGATGGCCTCACGCCGGAGCGCGGAGGAGAGATTCGCGCCCGCCAGCGTGATCAGCAGTCCCATCGGCACGTACCAGGGCCAGGCCAGCTTGCCGAGTGGCGCGAGCCAGGGAAGTCCGTGCAGGGCAAGTTGCTTGGCGAAGATGGTGACAAGCATCACCGCCATCGTGAAGCATGCGGCGCGGATGACATCGCGACCGGCAATCCGGGGTCCTGCGCCCGCAAGGAAATAGACGCCGAGTGTGGCGCCGTAAGTGACCGATGCTATCGAGAGCGCGAGCACGACGACCGGGGTATCGCTCGCCGTCTCGAGGAGATGGAAACCGAGCGCCGCGCCCATCAGTGCGACACCCCAGATGAAGGACACAATTCGCCCGACCCGCAGCAGCTTCACCGGATCCTTCTCACCCGTGTACCCGGCATACAGGTCGTGAGTCATCGAGGATGCCAGCGCGTTGATTGCCGACGAATGCGAGCTCATCGCGGCGGCGAGAATGCCCGCGATGACGAGCCCGGCAAGTCCCACCGGCAAGTGCTGCAGAATGAACGCGCCGAAGAGCTTGTCGGCGGGGACGTCGGTGGGCGCCAGCTGTGCTGCCCAGAGCGCCACACCAACCAGCAGGAAGAGCGAGAACTGGAGAATCACCACCACGCCCGATCCGACCAGGGCGATTCTGGCGTCGCGCAGCGAGCGGGTCGCGAGCAGCCGCTGGACGATCAGGTGATCGGTCCCGTGCGACGCCGCCGCGAGCAGGGCACCACCGATCAGTCCGCCGAGGAAGGTGTAGGGCGTGGTCAGGGAGAAGTGGAAATCGAACACGCGCAGCTTGCCAGCGGCTGATGCGAGGGCGTGGGCCTGTTCGAAGCCGCCCGCCAGCTTCACCGCGATGACCAGCGCCGCGATCCCGCCGGAGACGTAGACCATTAGCTGGATCACGTCGGCGTAGATCACCGCTTTGATCCCGCCGAAATAGGTGTAGACCAGAGTGATCGTTCCCATTGCGAGAATCGCGGCGGGAATGCTCCATCCCGTGAGCAGCGCGAGAGGGATGGCGCCCGCGAACACCCTGACACCGTCACCGAGGAAGCGGGTGACCAGGAAGACCAGCGAGAGCAGCCGGCGCGTCGATGTGCCGAACCGGGTTTCCAGGCGGGCATAGGCGGTTTCCTGATCGCCACGGAAATAGCCCGGCAGCAGCCAGAGTGCCACGCCGATCCGGCCGATCAGATAGCCGAATGGCAATTGCAGGAAGGTGAGATCGCCGCGCGCGCCGACACCCGGAATCGAAATGACGGTGAGCGCCGAGGTTTCGGTGGCTACAATCGAGAGCAGCACGCCCCACGCCGGGAGGTCGCGAGCACCGAGGAAATAGTCACTCGACGATTGCTGTCCGCGGGAGACCCAGAAGCCGATCCCGAGCGTGGCCACGAAATAGACGACGATGACGGTCAGGTCGATGGGATTCAAAAGCGCGCCGGTGTTGTCGGGTGAAGTGAAAAGGGCTCCCGTTGCGGAAGCCCTCGTTCAATACGGTGGTGGTTGCTGGCCGCTCAGGCCGTAAAGCTGCTCCCGCAGCCACACCCGCCCGTCGCGTTCGGATTGTTGAAGGTGAAGCCGCTCCCCTGCATCGAGGAGGTGTAGTCGATCGTCACGCCGGTGAGGTACTGCGCCGAAAAGGCATCGACGAAGACGCGGACGCCGTTGATCTCGGCGGTCATGTCGTCATCGGCCGGCTTGTCCTCGATGTTGAGTGAGTACTTGAAGCCCGAGCAACCGCCGGGGAGCACCGACACTCGCAGTCCCGCCGTTTCCGCAGGCACGCCCTCGGCCACCACAAACTTGGCGACCTCGCCGGCAGCCTGATCGGTGATGTTCAGGACAAAGCCCTCAGGGAGGGCCTGGGTAGTGGTCTCGCTCATCTCGTACTCCAGCAACTGGTTAGGTACCAAAAACTTAGGGGCGGGAGGGCGCCCCGGTCAATTCGAAGAACGACGCGCCGGGGGCGCAGGTTCCCGGGGTGGTTCACCCGGAAACAGCCCCCGCATCACCGCATCGGCCACCACTGCCCGGATCAGGCCGAACTTGGGGGTGTTCCGGGTGGGATTCACCCGGTTCGTGAGCAGCACGATCACGACCTCGCGAGTCGGGTCGACCCAGATCGAGGTCCCGGTGAAGCCGGTATGGCCAAAGGACCTGGCTGACATGATCGTGCCCGCGCTGCTGACCCCTGAGGGGGTATCCCAACCCAGCCCGCGCGAAGAGCCCCTGGGATGGTCCTGTTTGATGGTCCAGGTCGCGAACTCGCTCGGTGGCGGCGGTTCGTTGGGGATCGAGCGGCCGAGGGAACCGGCGAGCGCCCACTCCCCGAAGCGCATCAGGTCCTCGGCCGACGCGAAGAGTCCGGCGTGGCCGGAGACACCACCGAGTCGGCCAGCATTCTCGTCGTGGACTTCGCCACGAAGGATCCGGCCGCGCCAGGGATCGTTTTCGGTCGGGGCAATTTCATTCCGCCATCCCTTCGGCGGCAGATAGCGCATTCGCTCGAGGCCGAGTGGCTTCGTGACTCGCTCGGCAAAGAGTTGATCGATGCGTCGATGGTAAAGCTTCTCGAGAATGGTCGTGAGCGTGATTGCGCCGAGATCGGAGTAGACCATTTCGGTGCCGGGCGAGGTGACCAGATCGCTGGTGATGGTGCGAAGGATCGCGCCCTTCCGGACGAAGGTCTCCTTCCAGAGCGGACGATGCGCCGGTAGTCCGCTGTCGTGCAGGAGCAGGTCGCGCACGGTGACGCGGGACTTGTCGCCGGTGCCGCGCGCGAAATCCGGCAGGTACGATACGACCGGCGCATCGAGCGAGAGCTTGCCCTCTTCGACCGCTTCCATCGCGATGGTCGTCAGCACGATCACCTTCGTGAGCGATGCCATGTCGTAGAGCGTCGAGCCTGACGGCCGGGTCTCATCGCCGATACCGAGCTTGCCGCTGGCGTAGACGAAGCGCTCACCCTTGATCGAGACCGCGAGCACGGCACCCGGTGCGGCGCCTGCGGCGATCGCCGAGTCGAGTACTCGCTGGGCACCCGAAAGTCGCGCGGCCAGCGTTGCGGACGTCGGGAGTGGAGTCGTGCGCGGTGCGTGCGAAGCGCAGGCCGTGACCAGCACAGCCGTGACGAGACCGAAGTGGGAGCGGCGCTTCATCACTGAGGCAGCTCGTTACCGCCGGTCTTCGAGCGGACTGGTGCGGTTGTGGGGCGAGCGAACTTGTCCGTGACGTCGCCTAGCTTGATCCCGCTGTGAATCGGAAAAAGTGGTGGGATCGGCGTGGGTGTGGTCCCACCGATGGCAATCCTTCTGGTGAGTGCCATCCCGACCGCCGTTTCGGCCACTGGGGAATTGGTCCAGGCAATCAGGTAGCTCCCCGCCGTCGGCACCTGACTGATGATGTAGGGCGACCCGAACGAAATGAGCAGGGTCGGCTTGCGCGAGGCGAGATCGGCAAGCAGCGCAGCAGTGGTCGGGTTCAGCCCCACGGTGCCCTTGTAGGAGCCCCAGCGCACCGCGGTCGCGAGCACGGTGGTGTTGGCGGCAGCGATGGCGGCAGTGGCTCGCTCGAGATCCTTGGGCGACGGCTCCGTCGGGATCGTCACGGTGGTCACCGTGTGGCCACCCTTCCGCATCTCGGCCGCGAGGGCGACGCCGAGGGTCGTGCTGCCATCTGCGACGGTAATCAGCGCCACCTTGCCCGGACGGGCGCGGAGCGAATCGACGGTGCCGAGGGAATCCTTGAGCAACACGAGGGAGCGCTCGGTGACATCGCGTGCGATGTCGCGGAACTCTCCGCGGCCGACGAGATCGGGGATCTTGGCGAGGTCGACTTCGCGCTGCTGGAAGAGACCCATCTGTTGCTTGAACTCGAGCACCTTGCGCACCGAGAAGTCGAGTCGGGCCACCGAGATCCGGCCGCTTGCGACGGCCGCGGTCATCGCGGTGATGGCATCGGCGGGATTCGCCGGCATCAGCAGGAGATCACTGCCCGCCTCGAAGGCGCGGATCACGGCTTCGCTAGGTGAGATCTCCTTGGCGATGGCACCCATGTCGAGCGCATCGGTGGTGACCAGCCCCTTGAAGTGCAGTGAATCCCGGAGGATGCCGGTGAGGACTGCAGGTGAGAGGGTGCCGGGCCGCGAGGCGCCGTTGTCGAGCCCCGGCACCGCGATGTGTGCCGACATCACGGCGTCGACGTTCGCGGCGACGGCGGCACGGAACGGCACCAGTTCGAGGGTGTCGAAGCGGGCCCACGGCGCGGTGATGGTCGGCAGCGAGAGATGCGAATCGGTGTCGGTGTCGCCGTGCCCCGGAAAGTGCTTCGCGGTCGAGAGGATGCCGCCCGCCCGCATCCCGCGGATGGTGGCAGCAACGAGGGCGCCGACCTCCTTCGGGTCAGCGCCAAACGAGCGGGTGTTGATGATCGGATTGTTGGGGTTGCTGTTGATGTCGGCAACGGGAGCAAAGGCCAGGTGCACGCCAACAGCGCGGCCTTCGATGGCGGTGATCCGTCCCATCTGGTAGGCATCCTCCACCCGCCCGGTCGCGCCGACGCCCATCTGGGTGGGGAAGGCCGTGCCGGCGGCCATCCGCATCACGGTGCCGCCCTCGAAGTCGGCCGAGACCAGCAAGGGGAGTGGCGCGAGGCGCTGCAGTGCATTCAGCTTCGCGGCGATATCATACGGGGTGCCGGTGGAGATGATGATGCCACCCACCTGCAGCGAGTCGACCCACATCTGTGCCCGGCGCATGGTGGGATCGTCGCTCGCGACGTAGTCGCCGAGGAGCCACGGCATCACCAGTTGGGCAACCTTCTGGCGCACCGTGAGCGAGGCGAGCAGCGCGGCAACCGTGTCGCGACCGGCGGGTCGCACGACAATCGGTTGCCGGTCGGGGACCACGGGAATGGGCGTGGGCCGCGGCGCCGCAGCGGGGGCGCATGAGGCCAGAGCCAGGATCACCAGCGAGCGACGGGAGAGCGAATGCAGGGTCACAGTCGGTTCGTGTGCAGAGGGTGGTTGATCGCGTTGTTGCTGCCAGCGTGTACCCCATCAGCGCCGATGGCGCAGGCGCCGTCGCCTCGTGCGGTGGTCCGGCCCGGCATTGAAGTGCTGCTGGCCGACTCGATGTCGCTCGTGGCGGGCAAGCGCGTCGGCCTGGTCACCAACATGGCCGCGGTGGACTCGCGTGGCGTGGGGGTCATTCCGCGCCTGCGACAGGCCGGCGTCAAGCTGGTGGCCCTCTTCGGACCGGAGCACGGACTCAGTGCCAGCGCCGCACCTGGCGAACAGGTGGCGTCCACGGTCGACAGCGCCAGCAACATCCCAATCTACTCACTCTACGGGGCCACTGCCGCGCCCACGCCGGAGATGTTGCAGGGGATCGATGTGCTGCTGATCGACCTGCCGGATGTCGGCGCACGCTACTACACCTATCCCGGTACCGCCGTCCATGTGATGCAGTCTGCGGCGAAGGCGGGGATCCCGGTGGTGATTCTCGATCGCCCCAATCCGATTGGCGGCGCGATGCAGGGCAACATCCTCGACATGGCGTTCACCTCGATGGTCGGTCGGCTGGCGGTGCCGATGCGGCACGGCCTCACCATCGGGGAGGAATCTCGGCTGGCGCGTGCCGATCTCGGGATCGCCGTGGATCTGCGGGTGGTGCCTGCCAGCGGCTGGCATCGCACGATGACCTTTGGGGAAACCGGTCTGCCCTTCCGGGCGCCGAGCCCGAATCTCACGAGTGTCGAGGCGCTCTTCCACTATCCCGGCAGCTGTCTGTTCGAAGGGACCGCGCTCTCGGTCGGGCGGGGTACCGACGCGGCCTTCAGCCAGATCGGTGCGCCCTGGCTCGACACCACGGCGGTGCTCGCCCGCATTCGCGCGGCGCATCTGCCCGGGGTGGCGTTTCGCGGAGTGAGTTTTACGCCCCATAATCCGGGTGACAAGAAATTCGCCGACACGGCGGTGGTCGGCATTCGCCTCGTGATGACCGATGCGAAGTTGTACGATCCCACCCGTACGGCAGTTTTCCTGTTGGCCGCGGTGCGTGCAGTCCATCCCGACCGGATCCGCATCGGCGGCTCCTTCGATCGGCTCGCCGGCGGAGCAGCGTTGCGGACGGCGCTGGTGCGCGGTGACGATCCGGCGAGCATCGTTGCCGGGTGGCAGGCGGGAGAAGGCACGTATCGTGAGCGAGTGAAGCCGTTTCTGTTGTATCGATGATGGAGTCGCCGGAGCAGGCGGTGTCTCGCTTTCGCGATCCCTCACAATTCCGCGATGATGGCCGACTCGTTGTTGAGTGGGT
>JBDSMX010000086.1:0-3604 GCA_039915645.1 Gemmatimonadales bacterium
TCGGTCCGCCTGGCGCAGGGAAGACGATGCTGGCGCGTCGGCTGCCGAGCATCCTGCCATCGCTGACCCTCTCGGAGGCGCTCGACGTCACTCGAATTCATTCGGTCGCCGGGCTCCTCCCGCCGGGGCAGGCGCTGGTCACTCGGCGCCCGTTCCGTGCCCCGCATCACACAGTGAGTTATGCCGGCCTGATTGGCGGAGGTGCGATTCCACGACCGGGCGAGGTGTCGCTCGCGCATCACGGGGTGCTCTTCCTCGACGAGGTTGCCGAGTTGCCGCCCAACGTGCTGGAGGTCCTGCGCCAGCCACTGGAGGATGGCCACGTCACCATCTCGCGCGCGGCAATGACGCTGGGCTACCCCGCGCGTTTCCTCTTTGTTGCGGCGATGAACCCTTGCCCTTGCGGACACGCTGGCGATCCCAGTCGAGCCTGTCTCTGCCCGCCACTCACGGTGCAGAAATATCTCTCGCGCATCTCGGGGCCGCTGCTCGATCGCGTCGACATCCACCTCAACGTCCCGCCGGTGGCGTACAACGACCTCACGACGCGCAAACCCGCCGAGAGCAGCGCCACAGTGCGTGCGCGGGTCGAGGCGGCGCGGGCGCGACAACTCGAGCGCTTCCGCGGGATGCCGGGGCTCTACGCCAACGCGCATATGGGGCCGCGGGAACTCGGCAAGCTGGTGCGGATCGACGCTGCCACCGAAGCGGTGCTCAAAGGGGCGATCGAGCGGCTCGGGCTATCGGCGCGCGCCTATCATCGCGTGCTCAAGCTGGCGCGAACGCTCGCGGACTTGCAGGAGGTCGATGAGATCGGGCCGGCGCAGGTGGCGGAGGCGATTCAGTATCGGGTGCTGGATAGAGGGGATGGTTGAGCGAGAAGCGAGAAGCGAGAAGTCTCAGCGCCGGGTGAGGACAGTGTACTGGATCGGGCAGCGGACGCGGAAGCCGAGCCGCTCGTAGAGCACCTTGGCGCCGTTCTCCGTCTTCACGTGCAGGAAAGGCGTCTTCCCTTCGGCGAAGGTCTGCGCCACCAGATACGCCACCAGCCGTTGCGCTAGCCCCTGACCACGTGCCTCTGGCGCGGTGCAGACGGCACTGATCTCCTGAAATGCGCCGGGGAAAAGTCGCTCGCCCGACATTGCACTCAAGCTCCCCGTGGGTGAGCGAACGCCGTAGTATCGGCCCATCTCGATGGTGCGCGTGGCGAACGGTCCGGGCTCGGTGAGGGCAGTCAGGGCGAGCATTTCCGGCACATCGGCGTCGTGGAGTCGCATTGGCTCCTCGCCTGCGGGCAAGAGTGCTGCCTCGCAGATCATCTGGTCGATATACCGTGCCCGCAGTACGCGCCAATCGTCTGGCACCTCGATGGGTGCCGTGGTAAAGAGGGCGACGCGTTCACCGACATCCACCACGCGTCGGAGATCGGCGAAGGCCTGCTCGCTCGGCTCGCGCAACCCGGCGAGCGGCGAGATGTCGGCAGGATAGCGCGCCGCCAGACCGTGGGCCACCGCGAGCGTGCGGTGACCGCTAGTGAGCGACTCCCAGATCGGGTTGTCGAGCGGGTGCGGGGTGGGCATGTGTCAAGGATTGGCGAGGTCGTGTCGGAAAGTCTAGTGGTCCTCGGACTACGCGACTCTTCGAGCCGCTCCGCTCAGGATGACATTCCGGCTTCTCCCTTCTCCCTTCTCCCTTCTCCCTTCCTCTTCGCTCTTCTCTCTTCTCTCTTCTCGCTACAATGCCCTCAACGCCTCCAGCGGATCGACCGCGGCCGCTCGCCGCGCCGGCAGATAACTCGCGAAGAGGGCGACCAGGCCGAGCGCGATCGGGATGAGGGCAAAGACAAGCGGGTCGAGGGGACTGACGCCGAAGAGGAATTTCGTCATCACCCGCGTTGCCGCGAAGGCGAGCAGCATGCCGATCCCCACACCCAGCGCGACCAGGCGCATTCCGTCGCTGAGGATCAGCCGGAGGACATCTGCCCGATCGGCTCCCAGCGCCATCCGAAGTCCGATTTCCCTGGTGCGCTGACTCACCGTGTACGCCACGACGCCATAGAGCCCGACCACCGAGAGCACGAGGCCCAGGATACCGAGGATGGCGGTGACGGTGGCGGCGACGCGCTGTGGCAGCAGCACAATGCTCGTGGCGACGTCCATCGTGATGATGTCGGGTGCCGGCAGGAGCGGATCGATGCTGAGTACCGTGGAACGGATCAGCGGGGCGATGGCAGCCGGGTCGCCGCTGGTTCGAACATAGAGATTGGTGCCCGAACGCCACTGTTGCGCGGTCGCGAAGTAGATGAAGGGGCGAAGCGGCTCATTCAATGAGGAATACTTGGCGTTGCGCACCACCCCGATCACGGTGACGCTGTGCTTTTCGTACTCCACTGTGCGCCCGATGATGTTGCCGCTGTTGCCGTACTGTTTCGCAAACTGCTCATTCACCACCGCCACTCCGGGCGCTGTCGCGTTGTCTGAGGATTGGAACGCGCGTCCCTCAACCAGAGGAATGCCGAACACGGTGAAGTAGTCCGGCGCGACGGTGCCGAAGTTGACGTCGATTTCGCCGTCATGTGACTCGCGCGGGTCCGGTTGATACCCCACGATGCTGACGCGGGTCCCTGCCGAGGAGCCGGTGAGCGGCGCCCAGCGACTGTACGACACCGCCGTCACGCCGGGTGCGGCGAGCAGTCGGGTCTTGAGTTCGTCGTAGAAAGCCCGGGCACGCGCTTCGTCGTATCCCGAGGTCTCGACTTCGAGTGGGGTCGTGGCGACGTGCGCGGTCTCGAAGCCGGTCGAGACCCGTTGGCCGCGGTCGAGGGCTCGCACGAAGAGTCCCGCCGACATCAGCAGCAGCAACGCCACCGCAATCTGGCCGACCACCAGGCCGTTCCGGAGCCAGGAATGCCGCGACCCCGCGCCGGCGGTGTCGTTGCGCATCGCCGCCGCGGGATCCTGACGCGTCGATTGCAGTGCCGGGGCAATACCGAACACCAACCCGGTGATCAGCGAAGTGCCCAGCGCAAAGGCCAGCACACGCAAGTCGGGCGAAAGGTCGGCGACCAGCGGTACTTCGGCCGGCAACTGGATCCGGCTGAAGAGGCTTGTGGTCCAGAGCGCGATCAGGACCCCGCCGAAGCCACCGGCGACGAAGAGCACGATGCTCTCGGTGAGCAGTTGGCCGATGAGCCGTCGCCGACCGGCACCGAGCGCCACGCGGACTGCCATTTCGCGCTTCCGTGTTGTGGCGCGCGCGAGCAGCATCCCGGCAACGTTGACGCTGGCGATACCAAGCACGAGGGCCGAAATCGCCAGCAGGAGTGCGATGAAGCCGAAAATCGCGGTGCTGGCGTCGGCCGGGAAGCCGGTGAGTCGCGACAGCGACACGTTGGCGATGCGTTGGAAGTCCTTCGGCTCTTCCTCGAGATGGCCTTTGGTGATGGCCACCAGATCAGCGCGCGCCTGCTCCTCGGTCACACCCGGCTTGAGCCGGCCGAAGAGGGTCAGCCAGCCGGAGGCGGCGCTGGTCAGGATCTCCTTGTCGCGGCCCAACTGCGAGGCCATCATCAGCGGAACCCAGGCATCGGTGCGAATCACGGGAA
>JBDSMX010000014.1:0-15169 GCA_039915645.1 Gemmatimonadales bacterium
CCGACGGCAAGCGCGTCATCTATCGGGGTACCCGCCAGGGAACGCGCAACCTCTACCGGATACCGGTCGATGGCTCGGGTGACGAAGAGCGCCTCACCACCAAGCCCGGCGTGATCCAGACGCCCACCTCGGTCTCCGCTGACGGCCGCGTCTTGCTGTTCGACCAGAACGGAGCGGATGAGCCGGATGGCGCCGGCATCTGGGTCCTGGCGCTCGACGGCGACCACACACCCCACCGCCTTTTCCCGTTGCCCGCCGCCGGTCACAACGGCCAGCTCTCACCCGACGGTCGGTGGGTTGCCTATCAGGCGATCGTCGCGTCGCGGCAGGAGATCTTCGTCGCTCCCTTCGCTGGCTCCGGCGAGCGACGCCTCGTCTCCACGGACGGTGGTACCGAACCCCTGTGGTCGCGAGACGGCCGTGAGTTGTTCTTCCAGAGGGCCAACCGGCTGATGGGCGTCACGGTGACGTCTGGCGCCACGTTCTCCGCGAGCCCTCCGCGGCCGATGTATGAGGGAAAGTTTTTCCGCACCGTCACCCTCAACACCAGTTTCGCCATCGCGAGGGACGGCGCCCGATTCCTTCGCATCCAGCCGATGGATCAGGAACCGGCCATCACGCAGATCGAAGTGGTCCTCAACTGGTTTACTGCGCTGAAACGCCGCGCCACGAGTCACGTCGAATAGGCCCCACGCAACCGGATCATCTATCGCCTGGATCAGGAATATCGGGGTCGTCCGGTCTGTGATCCGAAGATCGGGATTCAACACGAAGCCCTCGGATCGCGCTCCAGGGTGGTCCATCGCGCGGCGGGAGGTTGAGCGCACCGCGTGCCCGCGAAACAGAGGTTGTCACTTCGCACATCGCCATGCTTCAGTGATCCGCCGGCAAGTGGGACCACCGCCTCGGCCTCGGTCAGAGCGTCGATGGCGAATGTACGCGGAAGAAAGGCGCGCTCCCGGCAGAGAATCGCTCGCTCGTTGCGGAGTTCGGCACCACGAGTCGCTCACCGGCGAGAGGCCGGTGTGCGGTCTCCACCAATAGATCGGCACCTTGCCCCGCTGAGACGCGAACATAGGATCAAACAAGCCCTCGAATGTCATGTCGCCGTCCGTGAGAGGCTTCATTCGTTTGACCATCCGCCAGATTTGTACACCATTCTGACGAAACGTCGTCGCGCACTGCCTTCCGCCTTCCATATTTGAGCATCGTTTCGCCACCGACAATCCCTCCGGAGCCTCACGAACTCCGGCTCTCCATCATCCGCCTCGACATCAAGAGGAGCACATCACATGACGACCAGGGACACCATCCATGGCTACTTCGAATCGCTCAAGCAGAAGGGAGCCTGGAGCGACTTTCTGGCCGACGAGATGCAGTTCACCAGCTTCACGGCATCGGTCAAGCGCGCCGCCGGCAAGGCCGCCTATCTCGAGGCGACCAAGGGGTTCTACTCCTTGATCAGCGCCGTCCACATCGAGGGTATGGTCGTCGAGGGCGAGCGGGCTTGCGTGCTGACCCGCTATGACCTGCAGCCGCCCGGTGGCGCGACCTTTGAGAGCCATGTGGCCGAGGTGTTCGAGGTACGAAACGGCAAGATCGAGGCGTTCAACATCTACTTTGACAGCGCCGCCTTTCCCAAATAGGCACGGCGCTGGGAGTGGCGATGCATTGCGCGGTGGCCCTCCTGGCCTGCAGCGCCTCCCTAGTGGGGCGTGCGTGGCAGCCGTCGCCAGAGCAGGTCGTTGTTGTCGCGACGATCGATCAGCGCATCAACGCGACGGTGCGCGTCGCGATGGAATACCAGCTCACCCCGCACGGCACCAACGCGGAAGAAATGATCGATGCCGAGCGGCAGGAACTCTTCTGGCGCATGATGGCCTCGCTGCCCGAACAGGCGATCCCCGTTGCGAGTCAGCGTGTAGGCCGTGCCCGGCGTGAGGGCATACCGTCCCAGGTAGTCGTTGAGCAGCCGAGGGGAAGCGGAGACCGCCTTGTGCTCGCTGGGGAGCACGGCGGTATGCGATCCCAGCACGCGCCACGCGCCGTCCTCCCGAACGTAGGTGTCGGTGACGTGGTAGTGCGTCTGGAGCAGTTGGCCGAACACGCGTTCATCTTCCATCCCATCGTATGTCACGACGGCGACGTCGCCGTGGACGACCGCATGGGGCGCGACGATGCAGATATGGCCGCTGACTCCGGGTGGCAGCGGCGACAGTTGCTGAAGCATGGTTGCCCGGTCGCGGATCGTGGCCTCTTCGTCGGCGAAGATCGCATCGGCGGAGAGATACCGGGACCATGTCGCCGTGTCGCCCAGGGCGATCGCGTCGAGCAGGCGCTGCGATATCGCCACAACCGTGTCGGCATCGGCACGGCTGCCCGTCGCCCTCATGGCAAACGCCGGACAGGCCGGGAGGGGGTGTTGGGCGGATGCGATCATCGGGATCAGGATCAGGAGTGTGGTCATGCCGAATCGACAAGAGGATCGCATGCGTATCGGTACTCCCCAAGGGTGATGACGTGAGTTGGTGTCCGCCTTTGCTAGGGTGCAGCCGCCAGCGGGTCGAGCGAGCGAACGGCTTCACGCAGCTGGTCATCGGTGAGCAGGGGGATCTCAAGGGCGAGCGGGAGCGACCTGTTGCGGAGTGTTGGCGCATGCTGACCCATCCAGTCGAGCAGGCCACGCATCAGGCGTGCGTTGGCGACGCCGTGCGGCGTCACATCACCCGGACCCGTGGCAACAATACCCGACAGCGCCAGTCGAGGGCTCGGTGCGAACGCCACCTCGGAGAGCTTGGCCCGGTACTCCAGGTTCGCGGGGGTGGAGTCGGCGAGTTGGAGGCCCCGATCGATCGCATGACGCCCCTCGTGGGCGAAGATCGAACTCTCATCGACTTCATCGCCATAACTGTGCTCGAAGCGGGACTGAAGCGCGACTCCGGTGAGGCCGCTGGCCCGGAGCGAGTCGAGCAATGCCAGCCGGGCGTCGCGAATGAGGCGCTCCGCGAGGCTGGGGAAGTCCCATACCCGCGCCGAATCGGCGCGCGCGACGTCGACGGCGCTATCGCGCGCGATAGTCTGGGCAATTCGTGCGCCGGTGGCGGAATCAGTTGTGGTGTGCCAGGCACGGAGCGGCCCGTTGGCGTATGCCTCGCGTACCTGAATGATCACGTCGGACGAGGCCCAACCGCCGTGCTGAGCGATCCCGTCCCACGCCCAGCTCTGGTAGCCATCGGAGATCATCCCATCGAGCACCGCGAACCGCACCGTGGCGGTCTGGCCATACTGGCGCACCACCCGCGCCTCGTCGGAAATACGATGGCCGGCGTGGAGATCGAGTGTCCCCGCGGTCCTCCCCACGTTGACGACCAGGCCGAAGCGGCGATCGAGCTCACCCGTGAGCCTCTCCTGGGAGAAGGATGGCACCGACCCCTGCCAGTCGAGCTGCGGCCAGAGCCGGCGTCCGGCGGCGACGAGGGACGACTGCCACTGCGCAGTATCAGCCTGCGCGCGAGCGACGTCGCCATAGTACACCTCGGTGATGCGGCGCGCCTCGCGCAGGAAATGTGCATAGGCGATGATCTCGCGGGTGTGGGAGTCGTGCGGCTGCCGCGCCGGAGGGCCACAGGTGACGATCAGGGCGGCGGATTCGAACAGCTTCGCTTGCACCAGCGCCGCGAACGCATGCCAGGCCTTGTCCGGCACCGCCGCGCTGTCCATCGCCCGCAACTCCGATTCGGCGAGCGTCAGCGGACCGCCTGGCAGGCGGCGTCCAACAACGTAGTAGGAGCGAACACCGAGCTCGAGCGAAGCCCAGTCGCCGGTGATCGCGGCCAGGCGAATGAGCCGCGCGGCGGGGTCGAGCTGCCCCGGTTCGGCGGCGACTATGGCCCGGAGCTGCGCGAGCGCGTCGCGAACAGCGGCATCGTCTCGGGGGGCAATAGGAGGCGTCGAGTCGAGGCACGAGCGTTCCGGGGTAAAGAGCGCGGCATCCGCGAGTGC
Organism: Gemmatimonadales bacterium; assembly: GCA_039915645.1. GTDB lineage: Bacteria > Gemmatimonadota > Gemmatimonadetes > Gemmatimonadales > GWC2-71-9 > Palsa-1233. The sequence continues at coordinate 4,003 of JBDSMX010000014.1, forward strand.
CCCCGCGGCAGTGCGCCGTTCTTCCTCGTCACGTGCGGCGACCATCGCCGCCTGCGCGGCGGACATCGCACCGGTGACGTTGCCGAACCCGAGCCGGGCACGGCTCGTCATGATGAGTGCGGGCGGCGTGCCCGCGAATGGCACCAGGTCGTGGATCGCCCGCGCGGTGTCGCGCTGGACGCGCCAGTCCATCCCCGCGAGCGCAAGCGCAGCGAGTTTCCGGTCGGCGGACGTGCCGTGCGCGAGCACCTCGCGGTAGGCGCTGTCCGCGAGGACGAACTCCTGCTGCATGAAGGCGGCCTCGCCGGCAGCGACGCCCTGCGAGGCGAGGGGCGCGGCAAGGGTGGCCAGTGTGACGATCGCGCCAAGGTATTGCCGAATCATGCCACTCCAAGGGGATGCGGATCCATCAATGGATACTGGCCTTGCTCCCCGAATGCTTGAACGTTGGGACACACCTGGAGGATTTGAACAAAATGGACGCGACACTGGAAGCGGGCGAATACTTCGGTATCCTCGCCGAGACACGAGTGGCGGGCAAGGTGGCGCTGACGAACTCGGCGTACTCACCGGGGGCGGTGGTGCCGGCCCACGCGCATGCACGACCCTACTTCTGCTACGTAACCGCCGGCGACTTTCGGGAGACCGGTGCCGGCGCGTCATACGCGGCCGCACGTGGGAGCCTCGTGTTCCATCCGGCCACGGAGTCGCACTCGGATCTGTTCGGTGAGAATGGCGCCTCCTGCTTCAATATCGAGATCGATGCGCACTTCGACGCCGACTGCGAGCCGGGGCCGGTGACCGGGCGGGCGGTGCGCTATGCCGCCGAGCTGTCGAGAGAAATGGCGTCGTGGGATGCCGCGAGTGGACTGGTGGCGGAAGGGATCGCGGCGGCACTGGTCGCGCGAGTGGCATGCGACCGCCGGCGGGTGGCGGGTGCAGAGGTTTCGTCCTCCCGCGCGCCGGTCGATTTCTCACGCGCGGTCGAGCAACTGCGCGCGGATCCCTGCACTTCGCCCTCGCTCGAGGAGCTCGCAGCCGACGCCGGACTCAGTGTGCGCGCCTTCGCGCTGGCGTTCCGTCGGAACGTCGGGCTTGGCGTCGGCGCGTTCGTGCGTGCCGAACGGGTCGAGCGGGCGAAGCGGGCGCTAGCGGAGTCCCGTCGTCCGGTGAGCACGATCGCCGCAGAGCTCGGCTTCGCCGACCAGGCCCATCTGACCCGCGTCTTTCGCGATGCGACCGGCTGGACACCCGCCGCGTTCAGGCGAATGAGTGTGGGCTAGTGCCTGTACCGGCCACACCCGCTTCTTGGCGTGTGGTATCACAATCCTTCCCTGAGCGATCACATCCGTGCCTCGCATCGCGATGATTTCCGACATCCACGGAAATCTTGCCGCACTGACCGCTGTGCCCGCCGACGGCGTCTCGATGCTGCTGGTCGGCATGACGCTGCTCCGCCAGGAGCGAGTGGGCGAGTTGTCGGACGGTTCCTCGTCCGAATAGCGCCGCAAAGCGCTCCCGCCGAATGCGGCTACTGCCGAGCCCTGAAACGGCGCACGCGCGTGAGGTTGCCACACTCCGCTGTGGAACACCACCGTCGGCTGCGGTTCTTCGTCCGGTCGAGGAAGAGCCAGCCACACGGATCGTTGCCGCACTGCCGAAGCCGATCGAGCTGGCCCGACTCCAACAGCTCTGCCGCTGCGATCAGGACCGGATAGAGCGGACGAAGGAGATCGTGCGGCTTCTCGGGCCAAGCAACAGTCATCGCGTGACGGCTCCATGTCGGTGTGCCGGCGCGGAGCGCGCGGATGCGGCCCTGCCAGATGGCATCGAGATCAGCCGCCGCCGGTGTGCGCGGATGCGTCGTTGCGGCGAACACCCGATAGATCGCCTCGCGCCACGTGCGGGCCTTCGTCAGGGCCTCTCGCGCAGCGGCGGGTTCTTGATTGGCTGTGCGCAGCAGTACCGTCGCCTGCTTGGGTGACAGCACCGTTACATGCAGGCTCCATGCGATCACGTCGGCGTAGTCGTGGAGATGCTCGACGCGGTTGTGTTCTGGGCCTGCGTGCCACCCTGCCGTATTGGCGAAGTCGAGCGCGATGTGCCCCCCCACCAACGGCAGGGTCGCGACCGTGCGCCGTGACTCATCGTCCGAGTCTAGTGACCGATCCAATAGGAGACCTTCGCTTGAACGGCATTGGCGGCCGGCGCGTGCCACAGTTTCCGCAGGTCGCTGGCCAGTGAAAAGTCCGATACTTCCCGCTCCGTCCGTTGCTGGGTCCATACCACGAAGAGTGTCGATCCGGGGTGGAACTCCCAGCGCATCAGCAGGTTGAGGTGGAAATTTCGCTCCGAGAACGCCGGGTTGTCAAAGGAAAATCCCCCTGCCAGCGGTGCGACCCGGGCGTCGGGCGTCGTCGCGGCTGGCGCTATCACCTCGAGGTAACCGGCGAACGCGCCGCTCGCCACGAACGGCTGGGCGTAGAGCTGCAGCGAGAGATCGCGCGACGCGGCATAGGTGGCGCGGAGGGTGAGCGAGACGTCGGTCTCGGTGAGCGCGCCCAGCGCGTAGCGGCGTGCCCCGGTGACGGAGTCAGCGCCTTGACCGGCGTACTGCCAACCCTCGCGACCGTGACTGAACGAGGGCAGCAGTTCCAGCTGCAGCCGGTCTGTGAGGAACGCCGTAAAGTTCGGAGATATCGCCCAGTGGTGCGACCCGATCGCCGGCGCCGCGGACCCGGTGAGGGTCACGCTGCCCAGCCAGCGACGCCGCGAATCGGTGTGCGCGGTGACCTCGACCCGATTGTCCGACGGGAGCAGCAGCGCCGGCCCGCCGCGCAACACCTCGGGGTCGAACGCCGCGAATTCGTGGGTGACCGACACGCTGGCGCCCCAGTAATTCTTGAGCGTGATCGCACCGTTGAGGTTGGCGGTCGTCGAGCGCCTCTGGCCGGAGGTGGTCCACCCCGCGCCGATCTGCGACGAACCGATCGACCAACGCCGGATGACATGCCCCGGTCGGTAGCGTTGGTAGTCCCATGACCCAGCAGCCAGCACCCAATCGCCATTGCGCTGGAAGCCGACGTCGTTCGCCTCGAACCCGCGGTCGACCAGTCGACCCGCGAGCCCCCACTGGAACCGGCCTTGGAGCCGTTTCAGCTGGGCCTCCGCCGTCACGCCGGAGAGGGATGCATCACCCGCCGCCGCGGTGGTGCCCCGGTCGATATCGTCGCGACTGGAGTTGTGACGAGGCTCGCGCCTCAGTGCGGCAATGGCCGTCGGCGATCCCCCGACTCGACTCGTCATCGCGAACCCCGACAGTTCGTACTCATCATCGGCGGTGCGCGTGCGCCCGTCGACGCCGACGACCATCGCGTTGGAGGTGAGCACGCTGTCGAGTCCGTCGCGCAGCCCGCGGCGATTGACGAAGGTCGCAATCGCACCGACGGCCGAGCGTCCCTGATGGAATTCGCGGAGCGCCCGAGCAGCGGTGAAGGAGGTGACCGGTTCGACTCGCGAGGAGCTGGAGCCATCGTGATCGGGCGCCACAGCGGTACCGCTGGAGGTCGAGTCGAACGTGGCGTGTTCGGCACTGGTCAAGGCTTGAAAGAGTCCGCCGGACCAGCCGTTCGCGGTGCGGGTGGTCAGCCGAACAGCTGCCAGCACCGTGGTCGCGGTGGGCAGTTGACAGTCCGCGGCCAGGGTAGGGCAGCGGCCGTGCGGCGGCGCGCCAATGCGCCGGGAATAGAACGGGGCCTCCTGTGCAAAGGATGTTCCCCGCGACTGGTAGCTGAGCCCGGTCAGCGGTTGGAAGAGGGCGGCGTCATTGACGAAGAGTGGGCGCTGTTCGGTGAGGAAGGTCTCGAAAGTGGTGAGGTTGATCTGCGAGGGATCGGCTTCGACCTGGCCGAAGTCGGGGAGCAGCGAGATCGCCATGGTCGTCATCGGCGCCGGTCGCCAGCGGAGATCACCGCCGGCGCCGATCGTGGTCGTACCCTCGGAGCCGGTGGTGCTCACATACGGCACCACTTCCACGTCGCGGTGGCGGGGCGGTGTGATGAGGCCGGTCGCGACGTTGAAATGGGACACCACACCGACTGCCGTGGGCAGTCGCGGCGACCAATTCGATGACTCACCGGCGTGCCGCGTCGAACGGTAGATGTTGATGCCCCAGGTCAGCGGCGTGCCAGGAGTGCCATTCTGGAGCGCGAGCTGCGAAAACGGGATCCGGAGCTCGACGGCCCAGCCGGCGGAATCGATCTGTGCCGCAGACGCCCAGACACCGTTCCATGCCGCGTCGTAATCGACATCGTTGCTCCAGGTCCCGTCGACCTGCACGCCGCGCGGGTTCACACCGAACGAGAAGCCGCTCCGCCGGTCGTACCGGCTGTCGATCTCGACGAAGATCCAGTCGGAGTTGTTCTCGTCATCCCGGCGGAGATATGGCGAGGCGATGTCGCGGGCATGGGGATCGAACGCGCGGACGGCTATGTAGACGGCGTCGTCGTCATAGAGGACCCGGGCGACCGTGGGCATGGTGGCGAGTGCGCCGGGACTCGGGCTGGTCTGGACGAAGTCGGTGACGGCCGGCGCCGCGCACCACCCCGGCTCATCCAGACGACCATCGACAGCCGGCGGAGTGCTGCCGGTGCGCATCGCCACCAGTTGACGGGGCGCGAGCGCCATCCGGGCACGGTCGGTTCCAGTCGCGGCGAGTACGGGGGGCGCATCCCAGCAACGACCGGGATCCTGCCCGTGGAGGAGTGAGAGTTTGAATGGGAGAAGAATGCCGCAAAGGACGCGCGTCAGACGATGACCGGGCACCGGCACCTCATGTAATAGACTATAGCCATTATAGCCCATTACATTGACCGCGAGCAACCGGGCGGGGGTCGCGGCCGTTCCACCCAACCGGTTCGGCTTCTCGACAACATTCGTCATTCCGCTGGCACAGGGCGCCGCTCTCCGTCGGCGCATCAAGCCCCTCGCCCGGGCCCGACGCGTCCACCGCCGGAAGATCCGACTCTCGCCAGCACCTCGTGGCCGAGGTGGAGGCGTTCCTCCGGCAGCAGGCTGCGAGATGAGCGAGGTTTTCGACCTGCCTACTTCGCGATCATGCCGATGGTTCCGAGCCACCTCTCCACCAACGCTGGCCATTCTGTAATCGGAAAACTCGTCGGCCGTAGTCCGAACGCATGCCCGCCTTTCGGATACACGTGCAGCTCCACCGGCACGCCTGCCTTCTTCAAGGCGGCATGATAGACGAGCGAGTTCTCGACGGGATCTACCGGATCATCCTTCGCCTGGATCAGCAACGTCGGGGGCGTCCGGTCGGTGACCCGAAGCTCTGGATTCAACGCGAAGCCCCGTTCGGGTACCGCCAGATGACCGGGATAGAGCGCGATCGCGAAATCGGGGCGACAACTCACCGAGTCGGCCGAGTCCACAGGGCGGTAGAGGCGCATCTCGAAATGCGTGCTGATCGCCGCTACCATATGCCCGCCGGCCGAAAAGCCAAGTACGCCGATCTTGTGGGGATCGATGTGCCACCGCGCTGCCTGGGAGCGAACCAGTCCCACGGTCCGTTGTGCGTCCATCAATGCCGTCCGACAGTCCCGATAGGCGCCGGTCCTTTGGCACGGGACCCGGTACTTCAACAGCACGCAGGTGATCCCTTTGGACGTCAACCAGTCGCAGGCTTCCGTGCCCTCGAGATCGATCGCAAGTATGGAATAGCCACCGCCGGGGAACACGACGACCGCGGCACCGGTGTTGCTCCCCATCGGCGAATACACCGTCATCGTCGGTTGCGAGACCCGGTCGACATAGGTCCACGGCCTGCCGCCAACGAGCTTAGGCTTGCCGCTGGCGTCCACGACCGTACCCGCCACCTCGGCTCCCTTGATTGGCTGTCCGCCAGGCGCCGCACCGGGCCAGATCGGGATTTGCGTGTGGCCCGGTGATGGCTGCCAAACGGTTTGCCCCGCGGCACACCGTGGCGTTCCGGCTGCGAATGCAAGGAACACGAGGAGCGCCGTGCCGAGGTGGTGCCGTTCTTTCAAGTGGTCTCTCCGCTTCGTGGCCCGTCTGACGATCTGCGCTTCTGCCCCGGCAGAGCAGTGTTACAGGTAGGTGAGAATAATGCAGATCTCGTCCCCTCGGATTCCGGTGCCCCATAATTCAGCACTAGCCAGCTCTACTGAACGGAGACCACAGATGGCGCTTTCGTTGTCGGTGCGAGCTGACCTGCTTCTGGACACGGCCGAGGTCGAGCCAGAGATTCTGGGCATCGGTCCAACACTTAGCGACAACGGAGAACTCCATGGGAGTATATGCAAAGGTTCATATTCTGACGGCGCTGGTGCTACCTGCCGTTACCGGCTGTGCTTCGGGCGCCATCACTGAACAACAGCGGCGGGCCTCCCAAGAAGTCGAAGCACTCTACCTTGCTGATCAGGCTGATAGAACCCCACCCGCCGACGGGCGCCAGCTAACCCGTGTGGAGTTCTTGGCAGTTGGGGCCCGGGACCTCGTGCGCCTGCGTCGCGCGAAGGAGGTCTATCGTCTCAACTTGCTGACCAGTCCGCAAGACTATTTCCACGCCGCAGTGATCCTTCAACACTCGTGGGACTCCACAACCGCCGCAGACGATCATCTGCTGGCCCACGAATTGGCGATTGTCGCCTTCGCCGGCAAGGTTCCTGGGGCGGGTTACCTGGTCGCGGCGAGCGAGGATCGTTTCCTTCAAGATGATCTGCACCGAAAGCAACGCTTCGGGACCCAGTACCCTCCCCGTCCCGGACTAGACGTCGGAGAAGAGGTCACCGATAGCCTGAGAGCTCGGTTCGAAGTCCCGCCGCTGGCCAAGTTGCGGAGCCGCAACTGACGGCCGCCAGCCTCCGGAGGGTTTCTTCTCTGCGGCGAGATCGGGGCTCAGGCACATGAGTCTCGTCGCGGCCGAGCGGCGCGACCCATACAACCTTCGTACCGGCACGCGGTGACAATCTCCGCCCGAAAGTCATTGTTGTCTCACCGCCTCACTCGCGCGCGATGCCGCCGGCACGACCGCGCAACAGCATCAGGGTCACCCCGGCGAACACGGGCCCGAGCACCAGCCGATCGTCGGGCGCATTGCCCCGGAAAAGGAGCAGGAGCAGTGCGCCATACCCCACCGGCGCGAGGAACAGCACCAGCGCTGCCACACCGAACATCACCCGCCGCAATGCATTGGCCGCCTCCAGGATCGTATCTCGGGTGCGTTGGCCGCTTCGTCGAACCGCGAGCCCGAACAACCCCCCGAAAAAGAGCAGTTGCAACAGCTCGTTCTCTGCAGCGGCGGCGGCCCCACTCTGCGGCACGGCGTGTTCGACCAGCAGCGGGACGATGCCGATACTCGCGGCGCCGTGCAGGGCAGGTCCGGCGTTCACCAGCACCCAGAGCAGCCCCACAATCGCCAACGCCGCCATTCTCACGACGTCCCGCACGGACGGCCTGCCTTCGCCACCCAACATCCTGATCAGCACGGTGATCACCAATGGAGCGAGCGTGAGCATCAAGGCGCGCCGGAAGAGGGTCGCCAACAGGCTCAGGGTGGCATCGGGCTCGGGCTGTACCAGCGTGATTCCCAACAGCACCAAGGCGAAGAGTGCGGACCGCATCGTCCGCGTCAAAGCCCTTCCTCCAACTTTCCGAGAAAGCCTCGCATCGCCCGCTGGAGGGAGTCCGCCGCTGCGTCCGAAGTTGCGTTCGCCGCCGATCGAGTGACCCGCGAAGACCACCGGGCCGAGGTGAAGCGAATCGAGCGCGGGCCGCGTGCCACGAAGCGTTGCGTCGCCGGGGGCGACGGGGTGGCGGTCTCGGTCTGGCACCCGCTGGTGCCGATCAGCAACCCGGAGAGCAGGAATCGTCGCATGGACTCGCCTCGACTGGTCGTGTGGGCATGATGCAGGAAGACTCGTTGCGCCCAAATCAACGTATGAACGGCGCTCGGCGGGGCAACTCCCACGTGAGCGTTGTGTGAACGTCTCATCCGTCGCCCTGCCGACACTCCCCGGGGTTCACTAGTCGTTCACATTCACGCGAGCGGGAGGCACGATGAATCTCTGGGCGACAAAATCGATCACGGTGCTGCAGGCCGAGGCCAATGAGGTCGGGGAGCACTCGCTCAAGCGTTCGCTTGGCCCGGTGAACCTCACTGCACTGGGGATTGGTGCGATCATCGGTGCAGGAATCTTCGTACTCACTGGGCAGGCTGCCGCGTTGCACGCTGGCCCGGCGGTGCCGATTTCGATGGTCCTGGTGGGGATCGCCTGTTCCTTCGCAGGTCTCTGCTACGCCGAGATGGCGGCGGCGGTGCCCGTGGCCGGTAGCGCATATACCTATGCTTATGCGACCATGGGCGAGCTGGTGGCGTGGATTATCGGCTGGGACCTGATCCTCGAGTATGCCGCAGGCGCCGCGGGGGTGGGGGTCGGCTGGTCGGGGCATCTGGTCTCGCTCTTCGCCAACTTCGGGGTGACCCTCCCGGCCAAACTCACCAATGCACCGACGCAGTGGTGCACCGTGGCGGAAGCGCAGCAAGTAGTGGCGGGGTGCGCCCACGCGGGCCTCAACCTGACCGGGGCGATCGCCAACCTCCCCGCGGTGCTGATCGTGGCGGTAATGTCGACCATCCTGATCGTGGGGACGAAGGAATCGGCGGCGGTCAACAACATTATCGTGGTGCTCAAACTCGCCATCGTGTTGCTGATCGTGGTGGTTGGGCTGCAGCACATCACGCCGGCGAACTTCCACCCGTTCATTCCAGCCAATACCGGCGAATGGGGGACGTTTGGACCCTCGGGGATCCTCCGCGGCGCGGGACTGGTGTTTTTCGCGTACATCGGCTTCGACGCGGTCTCGACGGCAGCGCAGGAGGCCCGGAACCCGCAACGCGACCTGCCGATCGGCATCCTCACCTCGCTGGCGATCTGTACCCTGCTGTACGTGGTCGTCTCCGGCGTGCTCGTGGGAATGGTGCCTTACACCGAACTCAACAACAACGCGCCGGTAGCCTACGCTCTCAAGCAGGTCGGCGCTCCCGGCTTCGTGCGGATCCTGGTGGATCTGGGTGCCGTCTTCGGGCTCGCATCGGTGATTCTGGTGATGCTGCTGGGCCAATCGCGCGTGTTCTACTCCATGTCACGCGACGGCCTGCTGGGGAAGTGGGGCGCCACGGTGCATCCCACTTTTCGGACCCCTTACCTGTCGACGGTCTTCACGGGGATTGCGGTCGGGATCGCGACTGGCGTGCTGCCGCTGCAGCTGCTGGGGCAGCTCGTGAACATCGGGACCCTTCTGGCGTTCGCGATCGTCTGCGCCGGGGTGCTCGTGCTGCGTCGTACGCGCCCCGACCTGCATCGTCCCTTTCGCACTCCTTGGGTGCCGTTCGTGCCGATCATGGGAATTCTCTGCTGCCTTGGGCTCATGGCCACCCTGCCGGGTGACACCTGGCTGCGGTTGATCGTATGGCTGGTGATCGGATTCGCGATCTACTTCGGTTATGGCCGCCGGCACAGCCTGCTGCAGCGCAAACCGCCCGCCACATGACCGGGGCCCTCATCACAAAACCCGAGCGCTCAACCTTCTTCGGCCATCCGCGCGGGCTGTCGACACTGTTCTTCACCGAGGTCTGGGAGCGATTCAGCTACTACGGCATGCGCGCGCTGTTGATCGTCTTCATGACCACGGCCGTATCTGCCGGCGGTTTGGGCTTTACGGTGCCGCGCGCGGCGGCCATCTACGGTACCTACACCTCCATGGCCTACCTGATGTCGCTCCCGGGTGGGTGGATCGCCGACCGGATCCTCGGTTTGCGTCGGGCAGTGCTGGTGGGCGCCGTGATCATCATGGTGGGGCACATCTGCCTCGCCGTGCCCGGCCTGCCTTTCTTCTATGCTGGTCTGGCCCTGATTGTGACCGGCACAGGCCTCCTCAAACCCAATGTCAGTGCGATGGTCGGCGCCCTCTACGACGATGAGGCGCGCCGCGATGCCGGGTATTCGATCTACTACATGGGGGTCAACCTCGGCGGATTCGTGGCGCCACTGGCAACGGGCTACCTGGCGCAGAGTGCCGGATTCCGGCAGATCTTGGTGCGAGCAGGTATCGCTCCCGAGAGCGCTTGGCACTGGGGCTTCGGCATGGCCGCGGTCGGGATGCTGTTGGGTCTGCTGCAGTACCTCCGCGGCGCCCGTTGGCTGGGAGAGATCGGCGCAGCACCGACGCGCGACGCGACGCGATCCCGCTCGCTTCCTCTGAAACTATTGATTGGGGTGGCCCTCGTCGCCGTGATCATGGCGAGCGGGTGGCGGCAGCTGCAGATCGCGATCACACCGGAACTGGTGGCCAATCTCTTCGGTGTGGTTTTGATGGGGAGTGCAGTGGGAATCTTCCTCTGGCTCTTTCTCGCCAACACCTGGACGACGGCCGAGCGGAAGGGGCTGATTCTAGTGGCACTCTTCTTCGTCGCGGCGGCGCTCTTCTGGGCAGGGAGTGAGCAGGCCGGTTCCACCTTCAACCTCTTCGCACAGGGACAAACCAGAGCCGAGGTGGCCGGGGTGTCCTTCCCGACCACATGGCTGCAATCAGTCAACTCGCTGTTCATCATCGCACTGGCTCCGGTCTTTGCCTGGATCTGGTTGCGACTCGGCGCCAGAAATCCCGGCAGCACCATCAAGTTGTCAGTGGGCTTGTTCTTTCTCGCAGCTGGGTTCGTGGTGATGAGCGTGGCCGGACTCGCGGCCGCCGGTGGTTCGCGGGTCTCCCCGTTCTGGCTGGTTGCGACCTACTTCCTCCATACCATCGGAGAGCTTTGTCTGAGCCCGGTGGGGCTCAGTGCTGTCAGCGGGCTGGCCCCAAAGCGCGTGTTGGGCCTGATCATGGGGATCTGGTTTCTGGCCACCTCAATCGGGAACTATGGCGCTGGCCGGATTGCAGCACTATACGAGGTGGTGCCGTTGCCGCTGCTGTTCGGTGGTTGCGCACTGATCGCCCTGCTCGGCGCAGTCGGCTTGTACGTTGTGGGGCGACGGATGACGGACGCATGAAGATGGATGATGGTCGATGGATGATGGATGACAGGCTATCAAGTTGGAGCGGGGCTCTCACACAACGTTCACCTACCCAG
>JBDSMX010000189.1:0-4329 GCA_039915645.1 Gemmatimonadales bacterium
TACCAGCGATAGTGGGCGAACGCGCGGTTGGCTTCTGCCATCCGGTGCGTGTCTTCCTTCTTCTTGATGGCGTTGCCCTCGCCCTTGCTGGCCAGGATCAGTTCCGCCGCCAAACGCTCCGCCATCGTCTTCTCACCACGGGCCCGCGCAAAGCTGATCAGCCAGCGCATCGCCAGCGCCGTACGGCGCTCGGGACGCACTTCGACCGGCACCTGCAGCGACGCACCACCCACGCGACGGCTCTTCACTTCGACCGCGGGCTTGGTGTTGTTGACAGCCTGCTTGAAGACCGCCACACCGGGCTGACCGGTGCGCTCTTCGATCATGTCCATCGCCTTGTAGAAGATCCCCTCGGCGAGGCTCTTCTTGCCGTCGTTCATCAGGTTGCTGACGAACTTCGAGACCGTCTGGCTGTCGTAGCGCGGATCCGGTGGAACGGTGCGCTTCACCGCAGAATTGCGACGGCTCACTTCTTACCTCCCTTGCCCGCAGCAGCCGCACCGGCCTTCGGGCGCTTGGCGCCGTACTTGGAGCGGCTCTGGCGGCGGTCGTTCACGCCGGCGGCGTCAAGCGTGCCGCGGAGGATGTGATAACGCACGCCCGGCAGGTCCTTCACACGGCCGCCACGAATCATGACGATCGAGTGTTCCTGCAGGTTGTGCCCTTCACCAGGGATGTACGCGATCACTTCGATCCCGTTCGTCAAACGCACCTTGGCCACTTTCCGCAGCGCCGAGTTCGGCTTCTTTGGCGTGGTGGTGTACACGCGCGTGCACACGCCCCGCTTCTGCGGATTTCCCTGAAGATGCGGCGCCTTGCCCTTGTAGAGGGGCTCACTGCGACCGTGACGGAGGAGCTGGTTGATCGTCGGCATACACCCGTTCGTTTGAAAGCCTGGGTCCCAATCCCAAAAAAGTTGGGTTTGGCGACAGATCTGCAAGATACTGGTGGAGTTAGGGCAGGTCAACCCGGTAAGGACGGATAGGTCTGGAGGCTCAGGGAGGAGGGCTCAGGGAGGAGGGGGAAAGCTGAAACGGCGACCTCATTTCGAGGTCACCGTTCCATTTTGATACGAGCCGCCGGGGTCGTGCCGCGCGCGACCCCTCCGTTGCCCTACGCCTCGACTTCCTCGACCACCAGAACTGCTTCCAGCGGCACTTCCTCGATCGGCTCCGGCGGCGGCGGGGGCTCGAAGCCCTCGGGCGGCTGGATCTCCAGGTCGACGTACCGGTAATGACCGGTGCCGGCCGGAATCAGATGGCCGATGATGATGTTCTCCTTCAGGCCCTTGAGGTCGTCCCGCGCCCCACGGATAGCCGCATCGGTCAGGATCCGGGTCGTCTCCTGGAAGGAGGCGGCCGAGATGAACGACTGGGTCGTCAACGACGCCTTGGTGATGCCGAGAAGGACCGGTTCCGCCGTCGCCGGCGCGCCCTTCCGCTTCATCACCCGCTCGTTCTCTTCGCGGAAGCTCTGACGATCGACCGTCTCCGCGTCGAGGAAGGTGGTGTCGCCCGGATCGGTGACGCGCACCTTCTGGAGCATCTGGCGCACGATCACGCCGATGTGCTTGTCGTTGATGCGCACACCCTGCAGGCGATAGACCTCCTGCACTTCGTTCAGCAGGTACTCCTGCACCGCGCGCGGACCCTTGATCTGCAGGATCTCGTGCGGCGACACCGGCCCTTCGGTGAGTCGGTCACCCGCGCGAACGCGGTCGCCCTCGTGCACCCGGAGGTGCTTGCCGGCCGGCACTTCGTAGACCCGCGCCTCCATATCCTCCGGCACCGTGCCGTCGGGGGCGGTCGGGAAGACGTAGATCTCGCGCTTGCCGCGCTTGATCTCGCCGAACTTCACCACGCCGTCGATCTCCGACATCGTCGCCGGATCCTTCGGGCGACGCGCCTCGAAGAGTTCGGCCACGCGCGGCAGACCACCGGTGATGTCGCGCGTCTTGTAGGCCTGACGCGGAATCTTCGTGATCGTGACACCCTTCGACACCTTGACCGGTGGCGAGAGGAAGACCGTCTTGTCCTTGCTCTCCTTCTTGGTCTTGCTCGGCCACGCCACGTTGATCGGATGTTCGGTGACCTTGAACGACTCCGACCACGGGTTCGCTTCCGGCGGCATGTTCATGGCGCGCGAGACCGGATCGGTCGGCGAGCCGAGAATGATGCGTGACCCTTCGGCCAGGGTGTACTCCTGCGGATCCTTGCGGTTCGCCTGGTACACCAGCACCGACGGATGCAGTTCGCGATCCGGGTCGGTGACGACGACGACCGACCGGAGGCCGGTGCCTTCGTCGAGTTCCTCGCGCAGCGTGACGCCCGGCACCAGGTCCTTCCAGCGCAGTTCACCATCGGTCTTGATGATGCTTGGTGCGTTGTACGGATCCCAGGTGTAGAGAATCGACGCCCGCTTCTCGTTGTCGCCCTTGGTGCCCAGCTCCCCTTCCTTGACCTGCAGGAGGGCGCCTTCCGGCACCGCGTAACGATTGAGTGCCCGCTTGTGATCCTTCGGATCGACGATGACGATGCCGGCCTTGGTCTCTTCGGTCGCCGACTCGGTCTCACGCGTGAGCGTGATCCGGATCGAGGACTTGATGCCGTCCTCGTATTCCACGTCGACGTCGGCCCACTCGAGGTCGCTGGTGTACGTCACCAGACCGTCGGTACGGGCGCGACGCTCGGCTTCTTCGGCGATGCGTGACGACGTGCCGCCGATGTGGAAGGTCCGCAGCGTCAGCTGCGTGCCCGGCTCACCGATGGACTGCGCCGCGAGAATGCCGACGGCTTCGCCCAGATCCACGACTTCCATCGTGGCCAGGTTGCGGCCGTAGCACATCCGGCAGACACCGCGCTTCGATTCGCAGGTGAGCACCGAACGGATCTTGACCTTCTCGATCCCGGCGTCGTCGATCCGCTGTGAAATCTCCTCGTCAATAGGCTGGCCGGCCTGCACCAGCAGCTTCGGATCGCCGAACTCGTCGAGCTCGTGCGGATCGGTCACGTCGTCGGCAGCCACGGTCCCGAGGATCCGGTCGCGCAGCGGCTCGATGATGTCCTCGCCTTCCTTGAGCGGCATCATCTCGAGACCCATCACCGTCCCGCAATCCTCTTCCGTAATCGTCACATCCTGCGCGACGTCGCAGAGACGACGCGTCAGGTACCCGGCGTCGGCCGTCTTCAGTGCCGTGTCGGCGAGACCCTTTCGAGCGCCGTGCGTCGAGATGAAGTACTCGAGCACCGTCAGGCCTTCACGGAAGTTCGACTTGATCGGCGATTCGATGATTTCGCCGATGCCGCCGGTGAGCTTCTTCTGCGGCTTCGCCATCAGGCCGCGCATACCAGCCAGCTGACGGATCTGGTCACGCGAACCACGGGAGCCCGAGTCGTACATCATGAAGACCGGGTTGTACCCGCCACGCGACTTCCGCATGTGCGCCAGCATTGCCTCGGCCACGTCGTTGTTGGCGTGGGTCCAGGCGTCGATGACCTTGTTGTAGCGCTCACCGAAGGTGATCTGACCGGTGTTGTACGCCTTCTGGAAGCGCTCGACGCGCTTCTGGGCTTCGGCGAGCAGCTCGACCTTCTCGGCCGGGATCTGCAGGTCTTCGATGCCGATCGAGATGCCGCCACCCGTGGCGAACTCGAAGCCGAAGCGCTTGAGGCGATCGAGGAACTCGACCGTCTCGCGCAACCCGGCACGACGGTAGCTCTGCAGCACCGTCTCGGAGAGCTGCTTCTTCTTCATCAGCTCATCGCGGAAGCCCAGTTCGGCGACCACGCGACGCGGCACGATGTTGTTGAACAGCACGCGGCCGACGGTGGTCTTGACCCAGCGCGACCGCGCGTCGAGCGACTCCGAGGGCGGTACGAACCAGAAGTGGATCGCCGTCTGGTGGAGCACGGTGCCGTGCAGCAGCGCCATCTCCAGTTCCGCGATCGACGCGTAGTACTGCGCGTCCTTCCAGAGCTTCGCCTTCACTTCGTCCAGCTTGGGGCCAGTGACCCGCATCGCCTCTTCGAAGCCCGCCGGCAGCTTGGTGAGGAAGTACGACCCCAGCACCATGTCCTGCGACGGCTCGGCCACCGGACGACCGTCCGACGGCTTGAGGATGTTATTCGACGACACCATCAGCACGCGGGCTTCGAGCTGCGCCTCGAACGAGAGTGGCACGTGCACGGCCATCTGGTCGCCGTCGAAGTCGGCGTTGAACGCCGCGCAGACGAGCGGATGGATGCGGATCGCCTTGCCCTCGACCAGCTTCGGTTCGAAGGCCTGGATGCCCAGACGGTGCAGCGTCGGTGCGCGGTTCAGCAGCACCGG
>JBDSMX010000207.1:0-7706 GCA_039915645.1 Gemmatimonadales bacterium
AAGGATGAGACGATGGCGGAGTCGATCGTGCGGGCGCGCAGCAACGGCGCACCGCTGGTGATTCACTACAACGGCGCCTTCCACTCCGACTATGGTCAGGGCACCGCCGAGCGCGTTCGCCGTCGCCTCCCCAAGGCGAAGGTTCTCGTGGTATCGGCAATTCCCGTCGCCGATCTCGATGCCGTGGAAGGAAAGCCCGACCGCAAGCTCGGCGAATGGCTGATCTACACCCTCAAGCCGGCGGCGAAGAAGTAACCGCTAGCGCCCGAGCACTTCGCCTTCCCAGCCGTCGCCCGATGTTGCCACCACACGCAACGCGGGCGACACCTGTTTGAGGGAGGCGACATTGGTTCCCTGCGTGGTGTCGTGGGGATCGCCGGGCATGTGGTTCATCACCACGCCGAGGCAGTGGACGCCGGCGAGCTCGAGGGCACTCACGGTGAGGAGCGTGTGGTTGAGGGTGCCGAGCCGGTCGGCCGCGACCACGATCACCGGCGCCCGCATCACCCGCGCGACATCGACCAGCGTCCGCTTCCAGGTGATGGGCGAGAGCAGCCCGCCATTCCCTTCGACGAAGGTGATCGATGCCTCCCGCGCGATCGCACGGGTCTCGCTCACCATCACATCGATGTCCACCGGTCGACCTTCGCGATCCGCCGCCTCGGCCGGAGCCGCCGGGGCGTGGTAGCGGCGCAGGGCGGCCAGCGGAGAGGCCTGTCCAGCCGCACGTGCGATGACGACCCCGTCCTCTGTGTCGGACAGGTTCTCCTGGGTGCCGGTCTCGATCAGCTTGACGGCTCTGACGTCGATCCCCCGACCGCGACAGTAGGCCGCCAGCCGCGAGGTGACGAAGGTCTTGCCGACCGCCGAGTCGGTTCCGGCAATGACAACGATCTTGCCCATGCTGGTATAATTCTCCGGCTGCAGGGGGGCGTAGCTCAGCTGGTAGAGCTTCCGGCTTTTAACCGGTAGGTCGTGGGTTCGAGTCCCACCGCCCCCATTTTCAGAAGATACCACCCTGCGGAACCCCCCTCCCGCCCACCCATTACCCGCTGCGGGTCTCCTTGCCGACCACCATCTGGATCGACGGGCACTACCACACGCGCGAGACCGCCAAGGTCTCCGTCTTCGACCACGGCCTTCTCTACGGCGACGGTGTCTTCGAGGGGATCCGGGTCTACGACAGCCGGATCTTCCGGCTCCGCGAACACCTCGAGCGACTCTTCGATTCCGCCAAGGCGATCGCCCTGACGATCCCGATGACCATCGACGAGCTCGCCGCGCAGACCGAAGATGCCGTCGCGAAGTCCGGGATGACAAACGCGTACCTGCGCCACGTGATCACGCGCGGTGTCGGCGACCTCGGCCTCGATCCCCGCAAGTGCCCCACGGCGTCGGTGATCATCATCGTCGACACCATCAAGATGTTCCCGGCCGAAAAACTCGCCGAAGGGATCGTAGTGGTGACTGCCTCGACACCGATTCCACATCGCGAAGCACTCTCTCCGCGAGTGAAGTCGCTCAACTATCTCGCGCACATCATGGCGAAGCTCGAGGGGATCAACGCCGGCGCCGACGAAGTGATCATGCTCTCGTCGGAGGGCGAAGTTGCCGAAGGATCGGGGCAGAACATTTTCGTGGTGAAGCACGGCGTGCTCAGGACCCCGCCGCCCAACGCAGGAATTCTCAAGGGCGTCACGCGCGATGCAGTGCTCGAGCTCGCGAAGGAGCTGGGGATTCTCGCGTACGAAGAGGGACTGAACCGTTACGACGTCTACACGGCGGATGAGGCGTTCTTCACCGGCACTGCGAGCGAGCTCGTCGCGATCAGGATGGTCGATGGTCGCGAGATCGGCACCAAGCGCCCCGGGCCGGTGACGACGCGGCTGCAGGCGGCGTTTCAAGAGCTCGTGCGTCGAGCGGAAGGCTGACGACGCGATGGCGTGGCGGATCCTGCTGACGGCCGATCACACCTGGACGGTGTCGGTAGCAGCAGAGCGCTGTTCCGGTTCGAACGACTGGACGCTGGTGGCGGGCTTCCGCACCAGCGCGCCGGAGCCGAAACGATTCTGGATCGTCCTCCCCGTGCGCTCGCCATCGAAGGCCCAGCTCTTTGCTGAAGCCGATACCATCAGCAACGAGATCCTGCTCGATGCGCTTCAGTCGCGTCTCGCGCTGTAACGCAACGAATCCCAATGATGACGCGTCCTACTTGATGTGGGAACCGCGACCGATACGAAGGTTGTACCCCGCCGGACCCCGCCCTACTTTTGGCGATCTGCCTCGCGACCCGGGAGTCTTCATCGATGCGACGTGCCCTGCTTACGCTGTCGCTCTGTCTGGCTGCCGCCTGCGGGCGGAACGACGTCGACCTGCGTCCAGCAGTGCCCGAGCAAGCCCCGAAGCCGGCCCAGGCGCCAGACAACGGCACCGATCGGTCGACGCTGCCACCGCCGCCACAGTTCCCCCGGCCCAGCGATGCGGCACTCTCCTTCGACCTGAAGCTCGCCCGCGATTCCGCTGCCGATGAGGCGGTGCTCGATAACCTCGCCGCGGCCGCCCCGAAGGAAGGGCTCCCCGATATTCCGATCGATGTTGCTGCCTCGCGTGAGCTCAATGTCCAGGCGTACGCCGATCAGCCGCGGGTCCAGTATTACGTCGATTTCTTCGCCTCGCGGATCCACGATCGCTTCCAGATCTGGCTCGACCGGATGCCGCGCTACGAGTCGTATGCTCGTGAGCGGCTCGTCGCGCAGGGTCTCCCCGGTGACCTCGTCTATCTCGCCCTGATCGAGTCCGGCTTCTCGGCCTCGGCCGTCAGCAAAGCCGCTGCCGTGGGTATGTGGCAGTTCATGCCCGCGACCGGTCGTGGCTACGGCCTCAAGATCGATGCCTGGGTCGACGAACGACGCGACCCGGTGAAGGCAACCGATGCGGCGGCACGGCACCTCAAGGACCTCACCGCGCGATTCGGATCGCACTACCTCGCCGCGGCAGCGTACAACGCGGGAGCCGGCCGAGTGGGTCGTTCACTCTCGCGGATGAACGCCTCGATGGAGGAGAACGACGACTCGCTCGATCTCAGCAGCGATGATGCCTTCTTCTCGCTCGCCGATACCCGGCTCATCGTGCAGGAGACGCGCGACTACGTCCCCAAGCTGATCGCCGCCGCGCTCATCGCGAAAGAGCCGGGGAAGTTCGGTTTCCGTGATCCGGAAAAGGTGACGCCGTTCTCGCACGACAGCGTGATGGTTGACGGTGGCACCGGGCTCGACCTGATGGCGCGCCTCGCCGACACCACGCTCGACGCGATGCGCGACCTCAATCCGCATCTCCTGCGTCTCGTGACACCTCCCGGGATGCGCTACGCGGTGCGGGTTCCCAACGGGCGGGCAAAGGAGATCCTGGCCGCGTATCTCGCGATCCCGAGTGCCGAGCGGCTCGCCGTGGCATCGCACACGGTGCGCGCGGGCGAGACCGTGGCGACGCTCGCGAAGAAGTACGGGGTGAGCAGCGAGGTGATTCGGTCGGCGAATCGGTCGGCGCGCGGCAAGCGGCTCGCCTCCGGGTCGACGCTCTACATCCCGGTATCAAACAGTATTCCGCTTGCGTTGATGCGCGAGCCTGAGCCGATCAGCAACACGCGGACCTCAAGCATCAGCCACACCGTGAAGCGCGGTGAGACACTGGCAAGCATCGCGCGCAAGTACCGCGTGTCGACGGCGTCATTGCGGAGCGCCAACCGCCTCGGCAAGAGCGCCAAGGTGCGGGTTGGTCAGCGCCTGGTGATCCGGCGCACCACCAAGGTGACCGTCGCCTCGGCGAAGCGCTCCGGGGCCAAGGGAAGCGCCAAGGTCTCGACTCGCGCCTCCACGTCCGCTGTCAGCCGCACCCACGTGGTACGCAAGGGCGAGACACTCACCGGCATCGCATCGCGCTACGGTGTGTCGGTCGCTTCGCTCGCGTCGGCAAACGGTGTCGGAAAGAGCAAGGGCGTTCGCGCCGGGCAGAAGCTCAAGATCCCCAAGAGCTGAATCTGACGAGGGTGAAAACGTGAAGGCCCCCAGCTCTAGCTGGGGGCCTTCGCGTTTCGCCTTGGTTTCTCGCTCAGGTCCGCTTGCGCAGTCCGCTGAGAATGGCGCGGGAGTACTTCCCTTCGATCTGGGTGCCGAGTTCCTGCTGGGCGGCTACCAGGGTCGGTCCCTTGTTGTAGGCCTCGAGCGCGAGCGCGACGTTGTTATCGAAGCGCTTGAGCAGATCCTTGAGGTAACGGAAACCGATCTGCAGGTTCACGTCAGGATTGTGGAGATCGCTCTCGTTGAGGCGCGAGTCGTAGGCGCGGGCGGTCGGCAGCCGGAGCTGCGTGAGGCCGATAGCCGACGCATAGCTTGCGGCGGTGTTCTTGAAATCGCTCTCGATCTTCACCAGCTGAAAGCCCACGGCGGCGGGAATGCCTTCCGCCACGGCGTTGTCATAGATCGTTGCCGAGAGATCGGCAGGAATGCCGTAGCGCCCAGAGAAGTCGAGAATCTGGTGGGCGCGCTCGAGCTCCTGGCGGGTGGCCTTGAGCTGCCCCCGCATTTCGGCGAGTGCCACCGCATTCGGTTCCGTCCGTACTTCTGCTGCCACCACCGTCGGTCCAACCAGATTATCAGCGCGAGTCAGCACGCTCGACACCGCGCCCAGCCCAAACAGGGCAAAAGCACCGATCCCGACCACTGCCACCTGCGCTGCGATTCTTTTGATCATCGTGCCTCCTTTGCATTCGGGTCCTTCCGATCCGTTGCCAGCCAGTCGCCTCGCTGCCCACCGGACTTTTCGAGGAGGCGGATCCCTTCGATCCGCATTCCCCGGTCGACTGCCTTCACCATGTCGTACACAGTGAGACAGGCCACACTCACGGCCACGAGGGCCTCCATCTCGATCCCGGTCTTCGCGGTGGCAGCGGCTTCAGCCACCACACGGACTCCCGGCCATTCGTCGTGCAACTCCAGCGTGACACCAATCCGGTCGAGCGCCACCGGGTGACAGAGCGGGATCAGATCGCTGGTGCGCTTGGCACCCATGACTCCCGCGAGCTCCGCCACCGCGATCACATCACCCTTCTCGGCCGAGGCACTCGCCACCTTTGCAAAGGCGTCGGCCGACATCAACACCCGACCCTCGGCAACTGCGCGCCGAGCTGTCACCGGCTTGCCACCGACATCGACCATCCGTGCCCGGCCAGCATCGTCGAGATGCGTGAGACTCACGCTGCCGCCAGGGTCGCCAGCTCGTCGGCCAGCACGGCCAACAGCAGCTGCGGATTCACATTGCCCTGCGCCTGCTCACGTGTTGCCAGGACCTTCTCCACGGCGGCGAGTGCGGCGGCCGGCTCGATGCTGCCACCGCGTCCACCGGTCATCCCGCTGCGTGCGTCTGCCGCGAGCACCTCGGCCAAAGCGTCGAGCATCGCGGTGAAGTCACCGCGGGCCTGCCAGGGCCCCTGCCGCAGTGCCCGGTCGGTTGCCGCCACCGTGCCGTTGCCGACCGCCGTGAGGAACTCCCGCGCTGCGCTGCGGGCCTTCTCGCGGGTGGTGTCGGCGGCGCTCAATGCCGAGCCGATCGAACCGCGTGCGCTCCGTACCACTGCATCCGTGGCGAGTTCCGGCTTGACGGCGGCCAGGAATTCATGGACTTCTTCGTCGCTGATCCGGCCGAGCCGGATCGGGATCGCCCGCGAGCGGATGGTTGGCAGCACCAATCCGGGCTCGGCGGTGGTCAGGATGAAGAGCGAACGAGGCGGCGGCTCCTCGAGGAGCTTCAGCAATGCGTTCGCCGCTTCCTGACTCGACTCCTGTGGCACCAGCTTCTCGGACCGGCCGATCAGGAAGATTCGCCAGCCGCCCTCGGCCGCCGTGAGGCTCGCCTGACGCTGCACCAACCTTGCTGATGCGATCCCGTGGATCGCCATTCCATCCGGCGCCCCCCAGAGTGGCGCCGCGCGACGTTCGGCCATCACGGCCTCGAGGGACTCCGCCACTTCCTCGGCCTGCTTGTCGGCCTCGCCGGCCTTGGGTCTGAGCACCGGTACGAACCAATGGACGTCCGGGTGAGCCAGACCAAGCACCTTGAGACAGCCGGCGCACTTGCCGCAGGGCTCTCCCTGACTCGGGGCCGAGCATACCAGACGCTGGGCGAGCCAGAGAGCCAGCCGTTGCTTGCCGATTCCGGGAGCGCCGGTGATCAGGAGCACCTGGGGCAGGGTTCCGGCGGTGATTGCCCGGTTGAGCTGCGCCCGAACCTCTTGGTGCCCGACCAACGGTGCCAATGACATAGGAAGGAAGGTAGTCGAAGCGGGTCGAAATGGAAGGGCTAAAAAGCGCGTAACATTATCTTTTACAACGACTTAGCACGTGTCGTGCCAGCGAAAAACCGGCCATGATGGCGGACTCGGACGCTCAGGTGTAAGAGTGAGTGCTCGCAATTGTGTTGGTGCTGTGAGTAACCGCTCATTTGGGCTCGTAAGTCAGCAAACGGCAACGGATTTCGTTTCGGTGTCCGAAAATCGGGCCACAAAAGTTGACACTGACAGAATGACGGGAGGCGGATGCCAGAATGCGGAGGGAAGCGAGAAGCGAGAAGCGAGAAGCGAGAAGAGAGGAGGCTCACGGGTGACGGGTGGGGGCCGCGTGGATGTTGTCATCCTGAGCGAAGCGGCCACGGGCCGCGAAGTCGAAGGAGCGGTGCTTGCCGGAGACCACCTCCTTCGACTGCGCCCGCTCCGCGGGCTCCGCTCAGGATGACCCCCGTCACCGGCCTCCCCTGACGCACCCGGCTTGTTCGGTGCCCCGCGCTTCGCTACTTTGCCGCCCGCTTGTTAGGTTCAGGCGTGCGACATTCCCGAGTAGCTCAGTTGGTAGAGCAGCTGACTGTTAATCAGCGGGTCGGGGGTTCAAGTCCCTCCTCGGGAGCTGGAACGGCGGGTCACGATGTTTCGTGGCCCGCCGTTTTCTTTGTACGCCCAACATCGTGGAAGCCAACAGTTCCCCGCGCCGCGGGTTTTGCCGGGGCGCAATATTGATGAAGGCCCGCACTCGCGATTTTGTCACCAGAGTTGTGCTGACCACGGTATGCGTCACCGCCGCGTTTGCCTGGAACGACGACATGCCAACCGCAGAGACTCTGGCCTCAGTCGTCGCCCTCTGGAGCGTCAACGCCTTTGCACACGAGGAGTGGAAGCGGCGTCGAGGCTCCCTCTCTCGGGCCACAACGTTCCTGTTGTGGTCGACAATTTGCGCGTGGCTGGTGGTCGCGCTGATTGATTGGGGCCAGAGCGCTGGGACGTTGTTCTACGGGGTATTCGGCTTGGTAGGCTATTACTTAGACGAGCTTGTCGGTCTGATAAAACCCTTGTTCCGCAAGAGTCGGTAACCGATGAAACTCCCCTTCGGACACAGGCCTCAATCCGGCGATGTCGGCGACCGCGCCGAGCGCTGGCGTGCGACGATCTGGATGTTCCTGATCGCGGTTCCGATGACGTTGATCTTTCTGCGGGATCTACCGACACCGCTGCTCATCGCCTTCCCGTTCATGTTCGCGTACGCATTCGGCCACGTGATCGCCCACGCAGCCAGCCGATCCTCGCACAACTTTATCAACACCCTCCTCGCCGGCCGCGGCGAACCACGCGCGCCGGAATACTCTGCCCAGGAAGCGTTGTTGAT
>JBDSMX010000219.1:0-3688 GCA_039915645.1 Gemmatimonadales bacterium
CTGAATCGCACTGGGTTTCGTTCCGCCTGATCCTTTTGGAGGATGGAACTATGACTAACCCTTATCCGGCTGATTTTCGTGAGCGTGCGTTGCGGATGCTCGCGGAGGCTCGCCCCGATCACTTGTCTGATTTCGCTGCCGCCAGTCATGTCGCTGGCCGTCTCGGGGTCAATCCCGAGACGCTGCGGTTGTGGAAGAAGCGCGCTGATATTGATGCCGGCCGGAATCCGGGGACATCGTCGGAGGCGCAGATCGAGATCAAACGGTTGAAGAAGCAGATCGCCGAGCTCGAGAAAGCGAACGAGATCCTCCGCTCGGCGAGCGTGTTTTTCGCCACCGAGCTCGGCCGCCCCTCATCGAGATGATCGCCTTCATTGACGTGATGAAGGATCGCTTCGGGGTCGAGCTCGTCTGCCGCACCATGCGGGCAGCTGAGGTGGGATTCGTCAGCGCGCGTGGATATCGAGCGGCGAAAAGGCGCCCGCCGTCAGCCAGGACCCTGTCAGATCAGCTGCTCGGCGGCGAGATCATTCGGCTGCACGCGGAGAACTATGGCGTTTACGGGGTGCGGAAAATGCATCGACTGCTGGGGCGGCAGGGTTGGGAGATCGGGAGGGATCAGACCGGAAGGATCATGCGATCCCTCGGGCTGCGCGGGGTGAAGCGCTCGAAACGCGTGTTCACCACCAAATCAGATCCGGCAGGCAAACGCCCCACCGATCTGGTGCAACGACACTTCCGCGCAGACGCACCGCGCAGACTTTGGGTCGTCGACGTCACCTATGTGCGCACCTGGCAAGGCTTCGCATATGTCGCTTTCGTCACCGACGTGTTCTCGAGGCGCATCGTCGGCTGGAACGTCGCCGCCACCCTGAAAGCCGACATCCTGCCGCTGCAAGCACTCGACATGGCCGCCTTCGCCGCCGGCGGCGACCTCACAGGATTGACGCATCACTCGGACCACGGGTCGAACTACATGGCTTTGGTCTACACGGATCGAATAGCAGAACTCGGCGCAATTCCCTCAACCGGGACCGTCGGCGATTCGTATGACAACGCGATGGCAGAGGCCCTCAACGCGCTCTACAAGGCCGAGCTGATCCGGGCACGCGGGCCATGGCGCACCGTCGAGCAAGTCGAACTCGCAACACTCGAATGGGTGTGGTGGTGGAACAACCAGCGACTCCATTCAGAACTCGACTACCGCACCCCGATCGAAGCCGAACACGCGCATTACGCTGATCCCGAATCACTCTTGAAAGCAACCGCTTCCCAAGAGAACACCTAGGAACGAAACCCAGTGCGATTCACCCCGCGCGGGCTGAGCTTCGGGTGTTAGCGTCGGCGAATGACCCGCATTGCCGCGATCGCCCCGGTGCTACCAGAGCACTCGTACTCGCAGGCAGAGATCACCGCGGCGATCGCCCCCCTTCTGGCGCCCGACCCGAAGCGGCGGCCGCTGGTTGAGCGCATGTACGCGTCGAGCACGGTCGAGCGGCGGTACAGTGCGCTGCCGCTCGAGCAGTATCAGCACCTCGGCGGCCTGACCGAGACGAACGCCGCGTGGTTCGCGGCGGCGGTCGAGTTGGGCGAACGGGCCGTGCGGGCGGCGCTGCTGAAGGCCGACGTCGCGATTGAAGAAGTGGATCTCTTTCTGTTCACCAGCGTGACCGGGGTGAGTGCGCCATCCGTCGATGCGGTCATTGCCGAGCGGTTGGGCATGAGGTCCGACGTGCGACGTTGGCCGAGCTTCGGGCTTGGCTGTGTGGCCGGGGCCGCCGGGCTCGCGCGGGTGAACGACTTTCTCGAGCCGCGTCCGACCGGCGTCGCGGTACTGCTCGCCGTCGAACTGTGCTCGCTCACGCTGCAGCGCGGCGATCAGTCGATCGCCAACTTCGTTGCCAGCGGGCTCTTCGGCGACGGTGCCGCCGCAGTCGTGCTGCTCGGCGACGACCACCCCAAAGCAACAGGGCCACGGATCACCGCCACCCGCAGCGCGCTCATTCCCGAGACGGGGTCGGTGCTGGGCTTCGATCTCACCACCACGGGTTTCGAGATCGTGCTGACGGCGGAGGTGGCGGGAGTCTTGGAGAAGGCTTTTCCGGCCGAGGTCGCGGCGATCCTCAACGGGCGGTCCACAGACGACCTGGCGATCGTGGCCCACCCGGGCGGGCCGCGAATCCTCGAAGCGTTTGCCAGCGCGATCGACCTGCCGCGCGAGCGATTCGAGCGCAGCTGGGCATCGCTCGCGGCGAAGGGCAACATGTCATCGGCCTCGGTGCTGCACGTGCTCGCCGATACGCTCGAGGCGGGCGAGCAGAACGCCCTGCTGTTCGCCGTCGGGCCGGGGGTCACGACCGAGTTGGTGCTGCTGGAGGCCGTCGAGTGATCTGGTACCTCGCACTCATTCTCGCGACCGGCGCCGAGCGCATCGTCGAATTGGTGATCTCGCGGCGTAACGCGGGAAAGGCTTTCGCGAGGGGCGGCGTGGAGTACGGCTTCGCGCACTTCCCGTTCATGGTCGCGCTGCACACCGGGCTGCTGCTCGCCTGCATCGTCGAGGCGCTGTACCGCCCATTCATTCCGCTGCTCGGGTGGCCGATGCTGGTCATCGTGGTGCTCTGCCAGGCCGGGCGCTACTGGGTCATCGCCTCGCTGGGCGAGCAGTGGAACACGCGCGTGATCGTGGTGCCCGGCGCGGGTCGGGTCAATGCGAAGGGCCTGTACCGCTGGTTCCGTCACCCCAACTACGTCATCGTGGCCGTTGAGGGCATCGCGCTTCCGCTGGTGCACACCGCGTGGGTCACGGCCATCGTGTTCACCGTGCTCAACGCCGTGCTGCTGCTGCGGTTCCGCATCCCCATCGAGAACGGCGCGCTGCGCCGGCTCGATGCCTGACGTATTAGTAGTGGGAGGCGGCCCGGTTGGGCTGGCCGCCGCGATAGAAGCGCGCCTCGCCGGATTGACCGTCACCGTCGTCGAACCCCGCGAGGGAGCGATAGACAAGGCCTGCGGCGAAGGACTCATGCCCGGGGCGGTGCCGCTGCTCGCCCGGCTGGGGGTGGAGCCGCGCGGCATCCCCCTGCGCGGCGTGAGCTACCAAGACGGCCAGCGCGAGGCAAACCACACCTTCGTGACCGGCAGCGGACTCGGCGTGCGCCGCACCACCCTGCACCGCGCGCTACATGACCGGGCCGTCGAACTCGGCGCGGTCGTCGAGCGGTCGAAGGTCGACGCCCTCGAGACCGGCCCCGGCTGGGTTGAGGCTGCAGGAATCCGAGCAGATTGGATGCTGGCCTGCGACGGCCTGCACTCCACTGTCGCGCGATTGGCCGGCCTCGCCCGCCCCGCCCCGGCGGCACGCCGGCGATACGGTCTGCGGCGGCACTACCGCGTGGAGCCGTGGAGCGACCTGATCGAGGTGCACTGGAACCGCCTCGGCGAGCTGTACGTCACCCCGACCGCGGACGGCATGGTCGGGGTCGCGCTGCTCGCCCGGCAGCACACCGATTTCGAGGAGGCGCTCGCTGCCTCGCCCAACCTGGCGGCACGGGTGAATAACGCGGAACCGATGAGCGACCTCCGGGGCGCCGGACCCCTGCGGCAGCGCACGTCGAGAAGGACTACGGGCCGCATCATGCTCGTCGGCGACGCGAGCGGGTACGTGGATGCGATCACCGGCGAGGGG
>JBDSMX010000270.1:0-2721 GCA_039915645.1 Gemmatimonadales bacterium
CGAGAACCAGCCCCCCATGATCCCACGCTACTGGTCTGCTGCGATCCTGCTGCTGGTGGCCTGTCGAGCCGCACCCGATCGGGCCACGAGCCTGCGGGTCACGATCGACTCCACCGGCCACTACCCGGTGGTGCGATCCCTCGGCGAAGCTCCGACCGAGTCGGCGAAACTTGTTGCCGTCGTGGATGGAAGCGTGAGCTCCCAAGAGTTTGGCAGCATCCGCTCCGTCCTCCTCGCTGCGGACGGTTCCTTGTATGTGGCGGATCCGAGCAATCGGGTGGTGTCCGTCTTCGATTCCGCCGGTCGATTCGTCCGGCAGCTTGGCCGCGAGGGAAGGGGCCCGGGCGAGTATCGTGATCCGTACTCCCTCGCGTGGCTCGGCCCGCGGCTCGCGCTGCTTG
This sequence comes from Gemmatimonadales bacterium, assembly GCA_039915645.1. Lineage (GTDB taxonomy): Bacteria > Gemmatimonadota > Gemmatimonadetes > Gemmatimonadales > GWC2-71-9 > Palsa-1233. Next base: position 402 of record JBDSMX010000270.1, read on the forward strand.
ATCCCGGCAACGCCCGGATCGCCTTCTACGAGCCTTCGGGCGAGGCGACATCGTCGCCCAACGTGCCCTCCATTTCCGGCGGCCAGTTCATTCGGCTCTACCGCACGCCACCGGCCTTCTGGTCGTATTCGTTTCGTGCGACAGCGGGTGGATCCGAAGGCATCTTCGTTCAGCACTCTGAGGCAGGTACCGCCGACTCGCTTCCGCTGATCAAGCTTGCTGCGGGCGCTGCTGTGGGTCGCCGGTGTACCCGGCCCGACGAGGGCATCTCGTTTTTCTCAGCTCCATTCGGTCCGGAACTCCTCCAGATTCCATCGCCGGATGGCCTTCTCGTCGCTGCCCTTACTTCCGGATACGCCATCGCGTTCGTCAACCGGCAGGGCGATACCGTCAGAATGCTCAAGCGCGACATTCGGGCCGCGCCAGTTTCGGACGCGGAGTGGAGTGAGGCGAATGCGGACTGGGTCGCGTTCCGTGCCAAATGGCCGACCGCGGCCTGCGACCTGGGAGAATTCTCGAGGCCGAAGTTCAAGCCACCGCTTCAGTTCATCTTCTATGATGATGTTGGCCGGCTCTGGGTGGAACTCACGACCGCCGACGGGCCGCGCTATGATGTATTCGACGCGACCGGCCGACTGCAGGTGAGCATTGCCGGGCTGCCATCGACGGGAGGAGTGGATCCGTCAGTCGCGGGCAAGCGGATCGCCATCGTCGGCCGAGACTCCGCCGATGCGCCAGTGGTGCGGATCTACAGGATAGGGCCTGAGTGATGGCAGCTTGATGTTCGTCTCGCGCATTCGCCGAGTGATGTGCACGCTCGCAGTCGCCCTCTGCGCCGCATGCGGCTCATCGCGAAGCTCTGCTTCGAGCGGCGTGATCACACGCGACAGCGCTGGCATCCAGATCATCGAAAGCTCAGGCCCGATCGAAGCAACGGTGGGTAGGTATCGAGTCGACTCGCTTCCATTCGTAGCGGTGCGTGGCACCGAAGGCGGCCATCAGGGATTCGGTGGGGCAGTGCTGGCGGCTCATTTGCGCGAGGCAAAATTCGTCGTCGCCGACCCTGCCACAAGGGAGCTCTATCTCTTCGGCGATGATGGGCAACTTCGAGGCTTCTTCGGCGGCACTGGTGAGGGTCCCGGCGAGTACCGCGGGATCAATTTCATTGGTGTGCTGTCGGGAGATTCCATCGGCGTCGCGGACCCCGTGTTGCATCGGTTTACTGTACTCGATAGTGCCGGCGTCGCTCAGCGTACCGTGGCGCTTCCGTCCGCCGGTCCGGTAGCGCCGTTCGCCGTGAACGGCATTCTCGCCGACGGTCGACTGGTGGCGACCACATTCTTTCCGATAGATTGGCGACCTATTGCCGGGGTGCAACGCGACACGATGCCGATCGTCGTGTTACACCCGAGCGGCGCCATCCTGTCGACGGTTGGTCAGTTTCCGGGACCCGAAGGGATAGTCTCCATTGGGCTGGACAACGTGGTCAGCACCAGGAAGCTGCCGTTTGGTCGGCTCACGAGGCAGAGTGTGCTCGACAGCTTCGTGGCCGTGGGCGTGGGAGATCGACCGGAGATTGTGGTCCACGCGCCTGACGGCCGAATCGTGAGAATCATTCGGTGGGTGACGCCGACCGTGGAGATCACGCCAGGGGACATCGCTGACTTCACTCGCAACAGGCTCGCGTCTGCGCCGGCCGACCCCGTGGTTCGGGCGCAACTGGCCGAGTCGATCCGTTCCGCACCGATGCCGCGATTCAAGCCGCCGTACGACCTGATTCTTTCGCGGACGAATGGGGAATTGTGGGTCCGGCAGTATGCCGATCCCCACGCGAGAGATCGGCCCGCGCAATGGATCGTCTTTGATTCCTCTGGCGCCTGGTTGACTCGGGTGACGTTGCCCGCCGGCGTCGAGCCGAAGTGGATCGGCGCCGACCGGCTTCTCGGCGTCTGGCAGGACCAGGACGACCTCTATCGCGTGGGCCTGTTTCGACTGCGGACGGGTCAGTGAAATCGAGGGGTCTGCTAGCAACCCGCGAGTGTCGGGAAACATTGTCCGGAGGGGTTGCATGACCGATTTCCGAAAGGCCCGTGCGGTACTTCGGCTTGCGCTCGTGTCAGGGGTATTCTGGGGCGTCACCGCGGTTGTTGGCCGCATCGGATACGATCTCCTTTACGCCGTCCTGGGTGAGCACCCATTCGCAGGGATGTTTTCGTTCCCGTGGCTATTGACCCGGTTCTTTCTCCCCGGCGCGATCATCGGATTCGCAGGCGGCGCGATCTACGCGGCAGCGATCGCGTTGACTCCACGCGCTGTGGGC
>JBDSMX010000008.1:0-2880 GCA_039915645.1 Gemmatimonadales bacterium
GGGGCGCGGATCTCGGCCGGCGCAAGCGCCAACCGGGTCACGTCAGGACCCTAAAGGTAGGGCGTCCCCTGCGGCAGCGCGACTTGGCCGGGGCTTCAGCCGGAGGACGAGGAGGGCGAGGAGGACCATGGCGAGCCCCACCGGGACGCTCACGTCCCGCTTCACCGACCAGAGGTAGTGGAACACCCCGAGCGTGGCGGCTAGATACACCAGCCGATGCAGCCGCTGCCAGCGCTTGCCCAGGACCCGGATCGCCCAGGTCGTCGAAGTCAGGGCGAGCGAGAGGAGGATCAGGAAGGCAGTGAATCCGACGGTGATGTAGGGGCGCTTGGCGATGTCCTTGAGGATCTCGGGCCAGTCGAACGACTGATCGAAGACCAGATAGCAGGAGAGATGCATGCAGGCATAGGCGAAGGCCCAGAGGCCGATCGGACGCCGCAGCCGGATCAGGGCGTTGATGCCGGTGACCTTGCGCAACGGGGTCACGGTCAGGCTGATCAGCACCGTGACGAGCGCTACGGTGCCGGTGAAGTGTTCAAGTTTTTCGGCGGGATTGGCGCCAAGGTCCTGGCCGGAGACGCTAAAGAAGCGCAGCGCCAGGATCACGGCAGGGATGGCGCCACCAAACCAGATGGCGGGCCGGGCGACTCGCCCGACCCATTGTGCAGCGGTCATCGAGTCAGAAGTTGCGGCGGAGATCCATCCCCGCGTATAGCGAGGCGACCTGGTCTGCGTAACCGTTGAATGGCAGCGTCGGCACCTTGAGGAAACCGCCGATCGGGCGCTCCTTCGCCTGGCTCCAACGCGGATGATCGACCGCGGGATTCACGTTGGCGTAGAAGCCGTACTCATCCGGCGCGGCAACGTTCCAGGTGGTGGCCGGTTGCGATTCGAGGAAGCGGATCCGGACGATCGACTTGCCGCCCTTGAAGCCGTACTTCCACGGCGTCACCAGCCGCAGCGGCGCGCCATTCTGGTTGAGGAGCGACTTGCCGTAGATCCCCGTGGCGACGAGCGCCAGCGGGTGCATCGCCTCATCCATCCGCAACGCCTCGATGTACGGCCACGGCAGCACGCCTGACCGCAGGCCGGGCATCTGTACCGGATCATTGAGCGTGGTGAACTCGACGAATTTCGCCTTGGTACCCGGCTCGAGCTTGCGGATCAAGTCACGCAACTGGATCCCGTTCCAGGGAATCACCATCGACCACCCTTCGACGCAGCGATGACGATAGGTGCGGTCGACGACAGGGAGCCCGCGAAGCAGATCGTCGAGCGCGTATTTCGCAGGGCGCTTGATGTCGCCTTCGACCGACACCGCCCACGGCTTGGGGCGCAACGTGCCGGCGTTCTCCGCGGGATCTTCCTTGGAGGTGCCGAACTCGTAGAAGTTGTTGTACGTGGTGATCAGCTTGTACGGTGTCGGCTTGTCGTCGGGTGCAGTGAATCCAGAAAGCCCCAGCGGAGCGAATGCCGCCAGCGAAATGCCGGCCGCCTGCAACCAGGCTCGCCGGTTGAGGTAGAGCGATTCGTTAGTGATGTCGCGCGAGGCAATGTCGTCGGGGCGTCGAATGAGCACGGGTCAGACTCCAGGAGGGGCCGGGAGATCTACGCGGCCAGCGCCCGATCGGTTCCTTCGGATGGCGCAGCCGACGGACAGGGAGGGATTCGAACCCTCGGTACCGTTGCCGGTACGTCACGCTTCCAACGTGGTGCCTTAAACCACTCGGCCACCTGTCCTCGGGGCGGGAAAGTAGCCCGGCGCGGCGGGGTTGTCATCTCTGACGACACGCCTACCCTTCCTGACGTCATCGAGCGATGACCGATGACGGATGACCGTTTTTCCCCACTCCAGGCCCTGATCAATGCCTCATAGCCTTGCCCTGCTCCTCAGCGTCTCCCTCGCAGCCTGCGCCAGCGCTCAAGGAGCCAAGGGCCCTGCTGCGACCCTCGCCCCGGCGCGCCCCGGCTGCGCCCCACTGGCCCTGCTCGACTCGGTGGCGCTGCTGCGGGACGTTGCAGCCATCTCGGCCGACTCGATGGGGGGGCGGGCGATCGGATCGCTGGGGAGCGCCAAGGTCCGTGACATCCTCGCCGCGCGGTTCGATGCCCTCGGCCTCGCAACCGTGGCGCCCGGCCGGATTCACAAGGTCCCGGTGACCTCTGCTTCCGCTCGCCTCAAGGACGTGAAGTCGGGGGCGAACATCGTGGGCCTGATCAAGGGGAGCGCCTTCCCCGATCAGTACATCGTGGTCACCGCTCACTACGACCACCTTGGGATCGGCCGCCCGGTCAACGGCGACTCGATCTACAACGGCGCCGACGACAACGGCTCGGGCACCGCCGCGCTCGCGATTCTTGCCCGGCATTTTCTGCGGGCGCGACCGGCGCACTCGATCATCTTCGCGGCGGTGGATGGCGAAGAGTCGGGAATGTGGGGATCGCGCTATTTCGTCTCGGCACCCACGGTACCACTCGACCAGATCCTCCTCAACGTCAATCTCGACATGATCGGTCGCAACGTGAACAACGAACTCTACGCAGCCGGGCCCGGAAAATATCCGCTGCTTACGCCGCTGCTCGAGGCCACAGTCGATTGTGCGCCGATCCACCTCACCATCGGCCATGATCGCGCGTCCGCCGGCCCGGGCAATGACTGGACTGGTCAGTCCGATCAGGGTGCATTCCACGCCAAGGGAATTCCCTTTGTGTACTTCGGCGAGGAAGATCACCCGGATTATCACCGGCCGAGTGATCACGCCGACAAGCTGATGCCGGCGTTCTATGTTGGCGCGACGCGCACGGTTGCCGACTTCATCCGTCGCTTCGACAGTGCACCGGTCAACGCCAGGATCGCGATACCCGGACGCTGAGCGGTGG
>JBDSMX010000032.1:0-8256 GCA_039915645.1 Gemmatimonadales bacterium
GCGGCCATTCCTCCCTGCCGCGTCCCGACAACGCGATCTATCGCCTCGCCTCGGCCCTTGGCCGGCTCCAGACCTGGCGCTTCCCGATTCATCTCTCCGATGTCGCGCGCGCGCAATTGGCGGCGCAAGCCAAATTCGTCCCGGCGCCCGAAGCCGCGGCGATCCGGGCCGCGATAGCCCTGCCGCTCAATCAGGCGGCAGCCGAGCGGCTGGCGGCGAGGTCTCCCGCGTACAACGCCATCATGCGCACCACCTGCATCCCGACGATGCTCACCGGCGGCCACGCCGAGAATGCGCTTCCGGCGCTGGCGCGCGTCACGGTGAACTGTCGCCTGATTCCGGGCGAGAGCGCCGTGGCAGTCCAGGCGACCCTCAAGCGCGTGGTGCGCGACACCGCTGTGAGCTTCGAGATCGTCACCGATGCCAAGCCGTCGCCGCCTTCGCCACTGCTCGCTGAGCGGCTGGCACTGATCACCGCCGCCGCCACCACGACCTGGGGCCACGCCGTGCCCTTCTTCCCGGTACAGGAGAACGGTGCCACCGATGGCCTCTTCTTCCGCAATGCCGGAATTCCCGTCTACGGCCTCACCGGGATCGCGATGCCGACCGACGAATCACGGATGCACGGCAAGGATGAGCGGATTCCCGTGAAGTCGTTCGCGGAGGGTGTGGTGTTTGCGACGGCATTGATCGCGGAGGTCGGGAAGGTCAGGTGACCGAGAAGGGAGAAGGGAGGAGGGAGAAGCGAGTAGCGAGAAGCGAGAAGCGAGAAGCGAGAAACTATCTGCTCTTGAGCCACAGTCGATAAGTCAGACTCTGGGTTCGTTTCGAAAGGGCGATTAGGCCCTCGGACTCGACGCCAAGGTCCTTCAGGAATTCGAGTATTTCCGAGGTTTCGACTGCTGACGCATGGGCGATTCGAAGGTGATATCGGCAACGGGCCCCGATCCCGGAAGCGTAGCCTTCGGCAATATTCAGTGGGACAGAAAGCGCGGCGCGACGCACCTGATCGAAGAGCGAAGACCGTGCCGGGGTCCAGCTTCGCTCCGCGAATTGATGGACCGTCAACGCGGTCTCCCGGCTGACCTGCCAAGTGTCCAAATCGCGATGCGATTGCATTGCGGCAATGTGGGCCGCGGCGACCCGGGCCATGGACAATTGTGAACGCACCAATGGCCCCTTTGATTCGGATTCGCTTCTCGCTTCTCGCTTCTCGCTTCTCGCTTCTCGCTTCTCGCTTCTCGCTTCTCCCTCCTCCCTCCTCCCTCCTCCCTCATCTCCGCTAATGCGCGTCCACCTTCCCCGTCACCCGACCCGTCTTGAAGGCCAGCAGCAACGGCAGCGCCGCCGTGAAGACCAGCCCCATCGTGAGGTAGAGCTTGTCGTAGGCGAGCAATGATGCCTGCTGCTGTACCTTCATCGCGAGCAACTGATAGGCCCGCGCCTGAGCTTCCTGCATCGAGGCTCCGGCGTGACTCATCGCCTGGGTCACTCCCGAAAGCCAGTTGGTCACGATCGGGTTCGAGGCGTCGACATGCGGCAGCAGGCCGTCGCGCGCGTGTTCGGTGAATCGGGTGACGAGTGTCGCGGCAACCGCGATTCCCATCGAACCACCGAGCTGGCGGGCGAGGTTGAACAATCCTGTGCCCTGCGCCATCTGCTGCGGCTTGAGTTGCGCCACCGTGAGCCCGGTCAGCGGGACGAAGACCAATCCCATGCCGATACCGCGAATGATGATCGGGAAGAGCGTGTCGTGCAGCCCGATCTCCATCGTGAACTGCCAGTGCAGCGCCATCGACCAGAGATAGAGCAGTACGCCGGCCACGACCAGTGGTCGCGCATCGATCTTGCGCGCAAGTCTCCCGACCAGCCCCATCGTGATCGCAGAGGCGATCGCACCCGGGAACATCACCTTGCCGGTATCCCACGCCGAATAGTGCAGCAGCCCCTGCAGGAAGACCGGCAGGGCGAAGGTCGAGGCATAGAGCGCGAAGCCAAGGACCAGGCCGAAGAACACGCCGACGGCGAGTTGTCGGTTCTTGAGAATGCGGATGTCGACCATTGGATGCTCGGTGGCCAGTTCGCGCCAGACGAACGAGATCAGGCCGAACGCCGCGAGGATCGCCTCGATCACCGTCTCGCGCGACGAGAACCAGTCATTCTGTTCGCCCCGCTCGAGCATGATCTGCAGCGAGCCGATGCCGATCGCGAGAAAGAGCAGGCCATACCAGTCGATCCCGTGCCGTTCAGTGGTGACCGACGGTTCCGGCACATGGCGCCAGCAGAGGTATCCCGCGATCACGCCCAACGGAAGATTGATGTAGAAGATCCAGGGCCACGAATAATTCTCGGTGAGCCAGCCGCCGAGGGTTGGCCCGAGCAGCGGACCGACCATCACGCCGACGCCGAAGATCGCGGTCGATGTGCCGCGCTCTTCCTTGGGGAAGACGTCGAAGAGGATCGCCTGGGCCGTGGAGATGAGCGCACCGCCGCCGAGTCCCTGGATCACACGCCAGAACACCAGGCCTTCGAGCGAGCCCGCGTGACCGCAGAAGAACGAGGCCACCGTGAACACCGCGATCGAGCCGGTATAGTAGTTCCGGCGCCCGAAGGTGTCGGAGAGAAACGAGGTCATCGGCAACACGATGACATTCGCCACGATATACGCCGTGCTGACCCAGGCGATCTCGTGCAGCGTTGCGCCGAGATTCCCCATCATGTGCGGAATCGCGACGTTGACGATGCTGGTGTCGACCAGCTCCAGTACCGACGCCAGGGTGACGGCGAAGGCGATCAGGTAGCGGGCGTTGTAGATCGCTTCCCGGCTACGGGGCTCGGCCTGCGGCAGTGCGATGGAGGCCACGGCTTACTTCGTGATCCGGATCGACACGTCAACCGACATGCCGGGGCGGAGCGGGTACTTCGGATCGAGCGGACCGACGATCGCAATGCGCACGGGCACGTTCTGCACCACCTTGGTGAAGTTGCCGGTCGCGTTGTCGGGCGGCAGCAGCGCGAACTTGGCGCCGGTGGCGGGCGACAGGCTCTCGACCGTGCCACGGAACTGGTGATCGCCGTAGCTGTCGACCGTGAATTCCACGGTATCGCCGACGGCGACGTGCCCGAGCTTCGTCTCCTTCACATTGGCCGTGACCCAGATGTCCTCAATCGGCACCAGCATCATCGCCGTCTGCCCCGGCTGCAGCAGCGCACCCGGTTCCACCGTGCGCTTGGTGATGATGGCGGCCATCGGCGACACGATCACCGCCCAGCCGCGCTGCACCTGTGCCGTCTCGAGCGCGGCGCGCGCCGAAGCAACCCGGGCATCCGCACCGGTGAGGGCGGCGCTTGCCACGCCAACCTGTGCCAGTGTTGCGGCCTGCCCGCGCTTCGTTGCCTCAAGGGTTGCGGACGCGGCATCATAGGATGCCTGCGCCGCATCGAGCTGCTGTGCGGCGACGATCTGCTTCGCCGCGAGGCCGCGGATCCGATCGAGGTCCGCCTTCGCCTTGCGCACATTCACTTCGGCGCTCTGCACCGTGGCACCTGAGCCGGCCGCCGTGGCCTGCGCCGCCGTGAGCTGCGCCGAGAGCTGGCCACCATGCTTGCCACTGCCCGCCATCGCGAGCGCGGCATCGAGATCGGCCCGAGCCTGCGCCACGCGAGCGTCGAGATCACGCGCATCGAGGACCAGCAGGGTATCGCCGGCCTTCACCACCTGGTTGTCCTCGACCGGGACCCGGTTGATGAAGCCCTGCACCTTGCTCGCGATCGGCAGCAGGCGACCATCGACCTGCGCATTGTCGGTGACGACGTGGCCGCGCGAGTAGAGCAGGTTCTTGCCGCCCCAGACGACCGCGCCGAGCGCGACCAGTGAGAGCACAATGACGGGGGTACGATTTGCCATTCTTCGGTTCCTCCGGCGCGACGCCGGTCAGTGCACCTGGTCGAGCAAGCCGAGTGCCTTGGCGGCACTCACCTGCGCAGCACCCGCAGCAATGCGAGCCTGGATGAGGACGTCGCGGGCGTTGGACACATCAGCCTGCGCGTTGGTGGTCTCCACGCTGCCGGTGACACCGGCGGCGAAACGTTCGCGTGCTTCCTGCAGTTCCTGCTCGGCGAGCCGGAGGTGTTCCTGGGCAATCACGATCTGGCTGTTGGCCGAGGCGATGTCGAGCGCCGCCTGACGGGCATCGGCTTCGATCTGCGACTCGAGATCATGGAGCCGGAGCTTCTGCGCGTCGATGCGAAGCCGCTGCTCGTCGGCTCGTCGATCACGCCGAAAGCCGTCGAAGATCGGCCAGGAGAGGCCCAGCCCCACGTTCCAGGTCCCCGCAAGCTTGTCGAGCCCCACGCCCGACGTGCCGAGGCCAGCGCTCAGGCCGAGCGAGGGATAGAACTCACTCTTGATGGCGCTGAGGTTCCGCTCGGCGACGGCGGTCCGTTCACGCTCGGCCGCGAGGTCCTGCCGGCGGACTCGGGCCATCGCGACCGCCGAATCGGCGTCGGTCGGCAGGCCGGCAATCGCCACCATCGGATCGCCCGACGTCGTCACCGGAGTACTCACCGGGAGATCGAGCGCGCGGGCAAGATCGAGGCGGGCGCGATCACGCTCATTCCGCGCGACGGCGAGCCGGCTCCGGGTTGCGACGAGCTGGGTCTCGGTACGCGTACGATCGATTCGCGGCGCCGTCCCGGCATCGACCTGCGCGCGGGCGATCTCGAGCAGTGCCGCAGCAGTGATCGAGTCGGCTTCAATCCCGTGAATGCGTTCTTCTGCCGTGGCGAGTCGGAGCCACGCGACGCCGGCCGCGGCCGCGGAGATTTCACCGACCCGGGCCGCGTCGAGATTTGCGGCGAGTGCGGTGTCTTTCGCGGCGCGGAGCCGCTGGATCGTGGCCTGCGAAAAGAGCAGCTGTTCGGCGCCAAGCTTGAAGCGGTACACCGTGAACGGATCGGTGACTTCGGGGACCCCTGGAAACGAGAGCCCGAACTCGGTCAGGTTCACGGTCTGGCGAATCGCGACGGCGTTGCCGGTGATGTTGGGCAGGAAATCGCCCGCCCGCTGCGACCGCCGCACATCCACCGATCGGGCCGAGAGGCGCGCCAGCGCACCCTGGATGCCGTTGCTGCGGCCGCGTGCAATGGCATCAGCAAGCGTGATCGACGTACCCTGTGCCGTGGCGGGTGCGGGTGCTGAGAGGAGCAGCACCGCGGCGGCAGCGCTGGCGACGAATGACGTGAAGGACTGCATTTATCCCCTCTGTTCCTGCGCCAGCGGCGGACGCTGGCGAATGCCATCAAAGACGAGTGACAGGATCGACTCGATCTGCTCCTCGGGCGTCGGTCCCTCGGGGTCGAGCCCGCCGAAGAGCGCGCGGACGTGGTTGAGCTGGACAATCAGCGCCGGCACCATGGTCGGCACCATTGCCACCGCTTCGGGGCGGAACTCTCCGTTGGCGACGCCGCGATCGACGATCGCTCGCAGCAACCGGCGGTGCCGCTGGATCACGTTCTCCCAGTAATAGCGTTGAATCTCCGGAAATTGCGGCAATTCACTTTGTACGAGACGAGTGACGCAGACCATCTGGGACTGGGAGAGCTTGGCCCACATTGTCCGCATCATCGTCTCGAGCAGTTCCGCCGCCGAGCCGGTGTGCTCCCGTACTCGCGCCTCGGCCGACTCGATCATCGCGATGACGTTCTTCTCGACCATGGCCCGGAAGAGGTCGTCCTTGGAGGAGAAGTAGAGGTAGACTGTCCCCTTGGAGACGCCGGCGTGCTTGGCGACTTCCTCGAGGGTCGTGGCCCGGTAGCCCCGCTGGCCGAAGACGGTCAGCGCCGAATCGAGCAGTTCCTCGGGACGCGCCTCCGGCCGGCGCTGGAATCGCTGGGCATTTTTTGGGGCAACCGACATGGTGACACCTCCGTTACTAACTGACTGGTCAGTAACATACGCGGAGGGGAGCGGCTGTCAAGATCCGAAAAAGCCGAGGAGCGACTGTCATCCTGAGCGCAGCCCGCGAAGCGGGCGCATTCGAAGGATCTCACGCCGAATTAAGAGATCCTTCGACTCCGCGGCCTCCCGGCCGCTGCGCTCAGGATGACAACATTCCGACGCCCATCGCCGTGCGGCTCTTGCACTTGCATCCTGTTGGCCCAATCTTGCAGTCGACCCCGCCTGGAGGCCGATCGCACATGACGGAGCCCTACTTCAGCTCCGACGAGTATGATGAGCAGGCCCACCAGTTGTACAACGAAGGACGCTACGACGATGCCCTCGCCCTCCTCCGCGAGGGGCTCCTCCGGTACCCCCAGTCAGTCGAACTGCACGTCGGCATAGGCTATGCCCAGCTCGCCCGCGAGGAGTATGCGTGGGCCAGAGGCGCGTTCGACCTGGCGTTGGTGATGGATGGGGAACACGAGGATGCGCTCGCAGGACTCGGCGAGACGCAACTGGTGCTGGGCCAGATCGAAGGAGCCCTTCGCTCCTTTCATCGCATCATCGAACTCGGCTTCGATGACGACCACGAATTGATGCTGCAGGTCGGTCGCGCCCTCTTCCGCGAAGGCTATTTCGTGGAGGCGCGGCTCTTCTTCGACCGCGCGCATACCCACCACGCCGACTCGCCCGAAATCGCCGCTTCGCTGGGCTATACGGCGCATCGGCTCGGTCTTGATGCCGACGCTTTCTACTGGCTTCGGCGGGCGCTCGAGCTCGAACCCGAATATCCTGAACCGCGGATCTACCTCGCCAACGTGCTCTACGATCGTGGCGAGACCGGCCCGGCCTTGCACCACTTTTCCCGGATCAAGCCCGACGATCACTTCGATGATCTCGGTGTCTGGCGTACCATCGAATTGCTCAAGGTCGCGCGCGGTGTCGGCGACGACGACCCTGATGTACAGCTCTGGCTCGCGCGTCTCGCCGAACTCGGCGGCGAAGCCTCGGCCGAGGATATGCTCCTCGCCGAAATCGAGTCGATGCAGCCCGATGGCACACCGCGCGATCCGAACCAGTTGGAACTCTTCGGCACGCTGATGCGTGATGTGCCCGAGATGCTCAAGCGACCGGCCGCCGACGCCGGTGTTCATGTCATCGAAACTCTTGCCGGATTGACGCTGCGCGGCTCGTGGGACGACCTGCTGATGCATCTGCAGACCGTCGAAGGCGCGTGGGCCGATGGCACCTTGCTCGAATTCATGCAGGCGTTTGCCCAGCGCGGCACCGCCGAGACCGGAGTCAGTATCCCAGTGACCAGTGCCGAAGCCTTCATCCGAGGTTCCGCCGATGCCGGCGTCCTCCGGATCCTGCAGTGATTCGATTCGAAGCGGCCAGCAAAAGCTATGTCTCGCTGATTCGTCGCCGTCGCGTCGACGCCCTCGCCGATTTCTCGATGGAGATGCGGCGAGGAGAGGTCGTCGGCATCGCCGGACCTAATGGCGCCGGCAAGTCGACGCTCATTTCGCTGATGATGGGCTTCCTGCATCCCTCGTCGGGGTCGGTCACCATCAATGGCGTGAGTCCACGCGCCTGGGTCGCTGGCGAAGGCGTCGGCTATCTCACCGAACTCGTGAATCTCCCGCCCCGCTGGAAGGTGCCGCACACGCTGCATCGGATGGCCGCGCTCTCCGGTGTGCCATCGTCGCAGCGCGGAGGCGCAGTGCAGGCGATGATGACTCGCCTCGGGCTCGACGAACACGCCGCCAAGCAGGTACGGCAACTCTCGAAGGGGAACCTCCAGCGCCTCGGACTCGGGCAGGCCTTGCTCGGTGATTTCGAGATCGTGGTCCTCGACGAACCGACGCACGGCCTCGATCCGGTCTGGACCCAGCGCTTCCGCGATGTGGTCGCCGAACTCCGTCGACCTGATCGCCTCGTGGTCATCGCCTCGCACAATCTCGATGAACTCGAATTGCTAGCCGATCGCGTCGCGATCCTGAATCACGGCCGGCTGCAGCGGATCGTCGAACACGGCACCGCATCGACCGGCGCAGAGCTGATGGCATGGCGGGTGACCTTCGAAGGTTCGCCCGATGTTGCGGCGGTGCTCCCGGGTGCTACCGAAGTCGCCGGTCGTGCGGGAACCTGGCGCATCACCGCCTCGCGCACCGGACTCAGTGCCGGCCTTGGCGTGCTGTTGAGCGCCGGCGCCATCCTGATCGAGTGCTCGCCCGAAGAGAGCCGTCTCGAAACCGAATTCCGCGCGGCGGTGGGATCATGACTCGCGACAAATCACCGTTCCGCTACGCGCC
>JBDSMX010000058.1:0-2842 GCA_039915645.1 Gemmatimonadales bacterium
TTCACCGACGCCAGCTTCGCCTTGTCCTTGGTCGCGGCGAACTTCGGGATCGCGATCGCGGCCAGAATGCCGATGATCACGACGACGATGAGCAGTTCGATCAGGGTGAAGCCCTTCTTGTTGTTGGACAGCATGGTGGTGGATCTCCGTTTAGTGGTGGCGCGTTACGGCGCGCTCGGCCGATTCGGCCCCACAACCGCTGGCCGTCTGACGGTAGACCAGAGAGCAGGAGTGATGCCAAAGCCACAAATCATTCTGGAAGGCATTGTCAGATAAGGAGTTACTGCGTCGTGTCGCGGCCCGGTCCCCCCTTTCCCGCCTCCGCTCGCGCCGGTAGTTTGCAAGGGACCGGAGGGAGGTCGCTTCGCGTCTCACCACATTCAGTCAGGTCGAATGCTCCGTCACCAACTCCGCGGTACCCGCAATCTCCTCGCGGGCGTCCTGGTTGCCACGGTCGCCGCCGTGAGTGGCGGAACGACCCTGCTCAACTTCTTCGCACAGGACGACGTCCCCCTCATCATCGAGGACGATCGCGCCCAGGATCTGGGCAAGTTCAGGCGGATCTTCACGGAGGCCTACTGGCCTGCCCCCTATCAGCGCGACCTCTACCGCCCGCTCACTTCCCTGCTCATCGCCACCGAATGGAAGCTTGGCGCCGGCGTCCCCTTCTCCTTCAAGTGCGTCCAGCTCGCCATCTATAGTGCCTCGGCCATCGCGGTCCTGATCCTGGCCCTGCAGCTCCTCCCCTGGTGGGGGGCCCTGATTGCCGCGCTCTTCTTCGCCGTCCATCCGGTCCACGTGGAGGCCGTCGCACTCGCGGTCAACCAGGCCGAGGTGATGGTCGGGCTGATCTGTGCCCTCGCCGTGGCCTGGTATATCAATCGACGACGGGAAGGACCGCTGGGCTGGGGGGCCGCCGTCGGCCTGGGGCTCACCACCCTGATCGCGGCCCATTTCAAGGAGACGGGGCTCATGCTCGCGCCGCTGCTGGTAGCGGCCGAGCTCTTCGTGATGCCACCGTCGCCGGGGCGCTGGCGGATGGTGAGACCAGTCTGGTTGCTGCAGTTCCTGGCCGCCGAAGTCGTGGTGGTGATCCGCTCCTTCATCCAGACCGACCGACTCAGCGGCACCTTCACCGCCGAAGTCTTCGAGAAGAGCACCCTCTTCAATCGCTTCGAGACCATGCTCGCGGTGGTACCGGAATGGCTCCGGCTCCATCTCTGGCCGGCCACGCTCCAGGCCGACTATTCGCCCCGCGTCATCATGCAGGCCACCGGCTGGGGCTACGACCAGTGGCTCGGCCTCGCGATCATCGGGCTGCTGGCTGTGCTCGCATTCCGGCTGCGCCAGCGCGCTCCGATGATCCTCTTCGGGCTGGTCTGGGTCACCATCGGGCTCTTCCCGGTGAGCAATGTCCTGATTCCCACCGGCATCGCGATGGCCGAGCGGACCCTCTTCCTCTCGAGCATCGGGGCGATGATCGCGATGGTGGCCTTTGGGCTCGAGGCGGTTCGGGTGGTGGCCCCCGAGCGGCGACTCCTGCTGCAGCGCGTGCTTGCCGGCACGGTGGTGGGTGTCACCCTGCTCGGCGCCTCGCGCAGCTGGTCGCGCCACAAGATCTGGCGCAACTCGATGTCGATGTGGGGCCAGACCATCATCGATGCGCCCGAGAGCTACCGCGCGTGGGTGGCGTTCGGGACGCTGGTCTACCGGCGGGAGTCGGCAGAGCGTGGCATCCTGGCGTACCGGATCGCCCTCAAACTGTATGACAAGTCCGAGGGCCCGATGATCCAGCTCGCGGAATGGTATCGCCAGCGTGAGGATTGCCCGCAGGCGATTCCGCTCTATCGCCAGGCCCTCGCCCTGCGGAACTTTGCGCCTGCGATGGCGAGCCTCGCGGCGTGCCTGACCTGGGAGGGGCAGTACCACGAGGCCCAGCAAGTGGCGCTCAACGGGATGAAGACCGGGATGTACGGCGGGATCTTCCATATCTGGTTCCGGACCGCGCTGGCGGCCGAGCAGCAGCACACCCCGGCGCGGACGGTCCGCTTCCCGACGGGTCATGAATACCTGTTCGACAAGCCGACGCCCAACGCGGCGGGGGAACAAATGGGAGGGAAACTCCTCCCCTGAAGCGGTTGCGCCCGCTTCTTGCCCAGTATGGAACGAACCCCCAACCCCGGCGGAGTGTTCGTTTTGTTGACGGTTCGACGGCAGCACCTGCGACGCGCAGCAACCTGCTTCGGTTTGCTGACGATCTGGCATCTGGCGGCGCCTGCGCCGGCGGCGGCCTATGTCGACCCGATGTCGGGGAGCATTGTCGTGCAGGTCGTCGTCGCTGCGATCCTCGGTGCCACCGTCGGAATACGCCGCTCGTGGCAGGCCATCCTGGGATTCTTTCGTCGACTGACGCGTCGCAAACTGTTATGACGCTGACGCAGGTCGGTGGATCGTTCCGGGATCCCGATGGCGTGTTCTATCTCCGGAATGGCGAGCCGCGGCGCCAGCTCCACGCATCGTACAGCGCTGACTGGTCGCTGTTGCATTCGTCCGGACTGCTCGACGCGCTCTGGCGCGATGAGCTCCTGATTCCGCATCGCGAGGTCGCGCTCGACGAACGACTCGACGGACGCGCGGTCGCCGTGATCGCGCCCGAGCCGATCCGCTTCATCTCCTACCCGTATGAGTGGAGTCAGAGCCAGCTGCTCGCCGCCGCAACGCTCACGCTGCAAGTGCAGCTACTCGCGTTGCAGCACGGGATGCAACTCAAGGACGCCTCGGCCTTCAACATCCAGTTCCGCGGCACGCGAGCGATCTTCATCGACACGCTCTCGTTCGAGGC
>JBDSMX010000230.1:0-21512 GCA_039915645.1 Gemmatimonadales bacterium
CTGAATCAGGGTACCCAGGAGCGTCAGCAGGAAGAGCACAACGGCAATGGAGGCGGAGAAGCCGAGGCGCCACCAGCGGAAGCCTTCCTCATACATATAGAGGACCAGGGTCAGCGTACTCTTGAGCGGGCCGCCCTGGGTCATCACGTACGGCTCGCTGAAGATCTGGAACGACGCGATCATCGTCACCACGCCCACAAAGACAAAGGTCGGCCCGAGCATCGGCAGCGTGACGTGACGGAAGCGATTCCAGGCGCCGGCCCCATCGAGCGAGGCGGCCTCGTACAGCTCATCGGGAATGCTCTGCAGCCCGGCAAGAAAGACCAGCATGTTGTAGCCGAAGTTCTTCCAGACCGAGAGCAGGATCAACGACGGCATGGCCCAGTGCGGATCACCGAGCCAGTCGATGGGACCGATACCGAGGACGCCGAGCCCGGCATTGAGGAGGCCGTACTGCGGATGGTAGATGTATCGCCACACCAATGCCATCGCCACCAGCGTGGTGACCCACGGTGCGAAGAAGGCGCTCCGGAAGAATGGCTTGAAGCGGACCAGCTTGGCATTCACCACGATCGCGGCGGCGAGGGATACCGCTGCCGAGAGCGGGCCGCCAACCACCACGAAATAGAGCGTGTTCTTGAGCGCCTTCCAGAACAGCGGCGAGGTCGCGAGGTCGTGGTAGTTCTTGAGTCCGATGAAGCGGGTGTTGCCAAGGTCGGCGATCGAGTAGAGATCGAAATCGGTGAAGCTCAGCACGAACGCGCCGAGCACTGGAATCGCGAAGAAGACGCCGATCAGCAGCAACGCTGGCGCCACAAAGGCCCACCCCGCCCTCGCCTCAGCCCGCGCTTCGGCTTCGATCACGGCTTCACCGCGGGGCGACGCGCGAGCAGGTAGCGACGACGCTCGAGCAGCCGATCAACGTCGGCATCGAGCGAGGCAAGCGCCGCGGCCTGGGTCTGGCTGCCCCGCACGGCGGTTTCGGTGCGATCCATGATCTTGGTGGTGACTTGCTCCCATTCCGGCACCATTGGCGTCGGCACCGCGCGCCCGAGCTGTATCCGGAAGGCATCTGCTTCACGATCGGCCGCAAGTGCGGAATCGGCCCACGCTTCCTTGCGCGCCGGCAGGTCGCCGGAGAGGCGATAGAACTTTGCCTGCTGATCGGGGCGTGCCAGATAGCGCACCAACTCCAGTGCCAGCGCCGTCTGCTTCGATGACTTGAAGACCACCAGCGAGGCGCCGCCAGCAAGCGACACGCCGGACGCGGGGCCCGTTGGCCCAGGCAGTGGTGCGGTGGCCCACGCGCCCTGCAATTCCGGAGGGAGTCGGCGTCGGAACTCACCCAGATTCCACGGGCCGGTGATGTACATCGAGAAGGTGGCCCGACCGAACTCCTGGTAGAGATTGGCGATCTCGGTGCTACTCACCGGCGGGGCGAGTCCTTCACGAAAGAGCGCCACCAGGAACGCGAACGCCTTGGCATACTCCGCCTGCCGGAACACACCATTGCCATTGCTGTCGATGAGCGCTGAGCCTTGCTGCAGTCCGAGAATCGCCATCGGCGGCCACTCGTTGACCGGCAGGTAGAGGGCATACTTGTCGGGGCCCACCACCTTCTTGACCGCCCGCATCGCCGCGAGCCAGTCAGTCCAGTTGTCGGGCATCGTCGCATAGCCGGCCTTGGCCAGGATGTCCTTCCGATAGAAGAGCACCCGCGTATCGACATACCACGGCACGCCGTAGATGGTGTCGTTGACGCGATTGGTGGCGAGAATTCCCGGGAAGTAGGAATTGTCGGGGAATCCACCGACCACGGGCGCCAGCGCGCCGAGGGTCACCATCTCGGGGATCCAGGTATTGCCGAGCTGGGCAACATCGGGCGTTGCCCGCCCGACGATGGCCGTCAGCAACTTCTCGTGCGCGGCGGTCCACGGAATCTGTTGCACCCTGACATGCACGCCAGGATGTTCACGCTCGAACCCGCGAACGAGTTCCTGCACAACTTCACCCTCGCGACCAAACGCCCAGAAGCGGAGCGTCGCCTCCTGGCGTGGTCCGCCACACCCCGACGCGGCGGCGAGCAACGCCAGGATGCCGAGCGCCGTGCGGTGCGTCACTTGACCTGATCCAGCCAGCCGCCGCGGAAGCCTGCGCGCTTGAGCCCTTGCACCAGATAGGGACTCTTGCGCATGTACTTCCAGACGAGGTCGGAGCGGTGGTTGGCGATCATCGCGACAATCGGCCCTTGGTCAATGCCGAGGTAGTCGGTATCGAACCATCCCTTGCCCGGAATAAGCCGCCCTTGTGAAGCTGGCACGTCGGTCCATTGCCAGGTGGGATTGAAGGCGTCGAGGAAGCCGTATTCGCCGAAAATGCCGTCGCCGTAGCTCTCGCGCATGGTGACCAGTGCGGGTCCCACGATTTCAGGCGCGAACGCGATCGAGCCCGCCGCGGCGGTCGGCGCGATGGTACCGTCATCCCGGATTTCGGTGTAACTGGCCCCGCGTGCCGCATAGGTGAAGAAGCGACGATCCCGCCCCTTCACCGCGTGTGTCGCGTCGGCTGGACCATCGGACGCCGAGAGGCCCCAGGTGTTGGCGCCGTAGCCGGTCCAGCCATCGGGATTGGCGATGGCGTAGTTGCGCTGCGCGATGGTGGCGCGTCGGGAGTTTTCGAAGTAGTCGATCCCCTTGCCACGCATGTAGCTGTCGGCGATGCCGCGGAAGTCGACCCAGACCTGCGAGTAGTGATGGCCGAACAACGGTGCGAAGCCGACATGCTGCTGACCCTGGAAGTCACCCCAGGTATAAGTGGCGGTCCAGGCGTCCCACGCTTCGTTGGCCACCGGATGCGTCGGCGAACCCAGCGCCAGCAGGTAGACCAGCATCGCCTCGTTCATCCCGCGCCAGTCGAGATGGTGGAAGCCTTGCTCGGGATACCACCCCATCGTGACCAGCGGCGGGCGGGGTTGCGCCCACGACCAGTCGACTCGGCGATAGAGCGAATCGGCATACGCGCGAATGGCAGGCTCGACACCGCCCTCGCGATCGAAGTACTGCTGGCAGAAGAGCACGCCGGCCATGAGGAGCGCCGTATCAACGGTTGAGAGCTCGACGGTCTGGAACCGGGTGCCGTCGGCGGGGTTGAGAAAGTGGTAGAAGAAGCCCTGGTATCCCCCGGTCCCGGAGGCCGCTGGCCCCTGCGGAAGATTCCAGAAAAAGCGCAACGTGGTCAGGGTGCGTTCGGCTGCAGCCTCACGGCTGACATACCCCTGCTCCGCGCCAATGCCGTACGCAGTGAGCGCGAAGCCCACCGCGGCGATGCTCGAGAAGGATTGGGTCGGCCAGCGGTCCGGTGTGAGACCGGTGTTCGCCGGGGTCTTGTCCCAGAAAAATTTGAAGGTGCGCTGGGAGAGAGTATCGAGAAAGGCCTCGACCCGCGGTGCTGGCACCGTGGGGGCCGGCTCCGTCGTCGTGGTGCTGCAACCCGCCAGCACCGCGACGATGAAGGATGCCACGAGGCTGGGGCGAGAGGTTCGGAGAGCGGTCATCGGTTCGCCCCAGAGGGTGGAGCAGCGATGGGGCACCGGGATGGTGCCCCACCGCCATTCAGGTCAGAAGGTGTATTCGGCGCCGAGCTGGATCCGGCGCGCATCGGTCACGACGCAACCGGCGGTGCCGAAGTTTGTATCGGTCCGGCTGCCGGTATTGTAGCAGCCGAGGTTGGCGCGATTGAAGGCATTGAACATGTCGACCGTGAAGCCGATCGTGTTGCCGCCGAACGACGGCAGATCCTTCCGGAGCCGCAGGTCCACATTGCGGTACGGGAAGGTGCCTGGCACGGTGTAGCCGCCACGCTCGTAGCCAGCGCCGCAGAAGCGACCCGGGCAGCCGACGTCAATCTTGTACTTGCCGCCGAACGTCGCGAGGCCGGAGAACTGGATGCCGAAGAGATACGGCAGGTCGAGAATCCAGTTTGCCACGACGCGATGCTGCTCGTCGTTGGACGGGTGCTTCGGAATGCCGAGCGTGTTCGGGAAGGCGAAGACATCACCAAGGTTGTCGACGCCCTGCAGCGAGCGGGTCGAGTAGGTGTAGCTCACGCCCACGCCCCAGCCGGTGGACTTGGTCGAGGCCCGGCGGTACGGCCGGTCGATCTGGACCTGCAGTGCGTCGTACCAGGTCTTCGCATCGTTGGTGCTGTAGATGAAGTTGCTGAAACCGTGCGCGCCGATATCGAAGCTCTTGCAGCAGGAGCCATCGGCATTCAGCCCGAAGTTGGCCCAGTTGAGGGTCATCTGGTCTTCACCACGGACGCCGGCATACGTCGCCGATACCGCCCAGTCCTTGATCAGCTGACGAAGCCCGACGTTGAACTGCTTCGACTTCGGCGACTTGGCCTTGTTGTCGATGAGCCAGGCCTCCGGCGTCCCGACGCTGTGCACCAGGGCGTCAAGAGTGGACTTGCTCGCTGTGAGGTACGAATCGCTCCACGCCACCTGATTCCCGGTTGGTGCCACGCCACGCGGCGCGAACTTCACGGTGTAGGTCGGGTGGGCCAGCTTCTGGGTCTCATCGACGGCGAAGAGGTCGAACTGCGACCGGTCGTAGTAGATACCGTAGCCGCCGAAGAGCGTGGTCTTGCCGGCCTTGTCGAACGAATACGAGAAGCCGAGGCGCGGCTGAATGGCGCCGTAGAACGGCTTCCGCTTGGTGCCGTCGGTGATGTAGCGGGTCAGGTCGAGCGGCGTCACCAGCTGGCTATTGTAGCGGGTCAGCGTATCGACGACGTTCTTCGGGGTCACGTAGTCGTAATTGAGCATATGGGACTCGTAGTCCCAGCGCACGCCAAGGTTGAACGTCAGGCGCTCGGTCGGGTTCCAGTCATCCTGCAGATAGAGGCCGACCTGGTTGTTGTTCGCCTTCAGGTTCGGATCGCCGGTACCGTAACGGAGCTCACCCGGGGAGCCGAAGTTGTAGGTGCCACCGTCCTGCGTCGCGTTATAGACGAAACGCGGGGTGCCATCGTTATCCTTGAGAATGTCATACTTCACGAGGTCAAACGAAGCGCCCATCTTGATCACGTGGCGTCCGGCCATCTCGAGCCCGGAGTAGGTCAGATCATCGCGGAAGCCGAGTCGCTTCTGCACGAAATCCTGGGTGCTCGAGTTACTGCCGATGACCGCCTGCCCGCCAGCGTAGTTGAATTCGCGGGTCGCGATGCCGGCTTCGTTCGGGCTCGGATTCCGACGGAAGCGCGAGTAGTCCACCTTCGCTTCGTTAAGCCACGCGCCCATGAACGAGTTGTGCTTGAGCTGGGCGATGGTGACGTTCTGGCGATAGTTCACGGCCCGATCGAACGACTGATTGCCGCCGAAATCCCGGATGTCGGTCTCGTGGCGGTTGCTGAACGAGAACTCCATCTGCGACTTGGTCGACGGCGCGTAATCGAGCTTGGTGAAGAGCAGCGACTCGCGGAAGGGTGAGCCGAACTCGCCGTTGTACTTGGCGAGATTCACCGTGTCGAGTGCCGGGAACCCGGTCGGCGGAGTGTTGATCGCGACGCGGCTGTTGCGATTCTGGATGTTCCCTTCGTACGAGGCAAAGATGTGCGCGCGGTCCTTGACGATCGGGCCGCCAAACGACAGCGCCATCAGGGTGCGATTGTAATCCGGCTTCTTGTAGGTCGTCGGATTCGCGTTGCGATCCTTGACCTGGAACGAGTCAAGCGCCACAAACCCTTCGTTCTGATAGCCCACCAGCGCATTGCCGGTCCAGATGTTCGAGCCCGACTTGGTGGTCGCGGTGATGATCGCGCTCGAGGACTTCTGGTACTCCGCCTTGAAGTTCTGCGAGATGACGCGGTACTCCTGGATCGCGTTGCGCGGGAACGGATTGCCGCGCGACGCATCTTGTCCGCTCACGCCGCCTGCGGTGAGGTCGTTCTTGAGCGACGTCCCGTCGATGAACAAGTTGACCGAGCTCGGCCCCTGACCACCGGCCGAGAAGGTGCGGAAGTTGCCACTCACGCGATCCTCGGTGACCGTGACGCCCGGAGCAAGCGCGGCGAGGTCGAGGAAGTTGCGGCTCGGCGTCGGCAGCTTGGTGATTTGCGCCGAGCTGACGTTGGTGGCGACTTCGGAGGTGCGCGTCTCGGTGGTGGGTGCGGCGGTCACGGCGATTTCCGCCAGCGTGACGGCGCGCTGCTCGAGCATGAAGTTCTGCTCGATCGTGGCACCGATCTGCACCACCACGACACGGCTCTGCGCGCCTGTGCCGACGCGTCGAGCGGTGAGTTCATAGGTGGCCGGGATCAGGCCGGGGAGCACATAGCCGCCGTCAGCGCGTGCCTGTGCCGTGCGCACGACTCCGCTGGCAATGTTTTTGGCCATCACCTCGGCGCCAGCCGCACCCTTCCCGTCGAGGGAGACCGTCCCTCGAATGGTACCGGTGGAGTTCTGGGCGGACACCGGACCGACCAGCAACACGGCAGCGAGCGCCATGCTGATGGCCAGAATCCGGTTGAGGTGGTAACGCATTCCTCGAGTGTTCATACAACCTCCCTCCAAGGTGGACTACGGTACTACGCTATCGCGGGATCGGGGGCCCGGCGCTGGCTGCCCGGGCGCCGCAGGACCTGCGCACGACGAGCGTCGTCGTGGCGGTCTCGCGGGTAAAAGCGCGGCTCCCCGGGTGCCGAAGCTCCGAGACGAGTTCCGCTGTGGCGCGCTCCCCGAGCGCGCTGATGTCGACGTGGACGGAACTCAGCGCCGGCTCGACATATCGCGCCATCGGGATGTCGTCAAATCCCCCGATGGCGATGTCGTCCGGAACCCGGAGTCCCGCCTCACGCAGGGCAAAGAGCGCCCCGATCGCCATGCCGTCGTTCGCCGCAAAGATTGCGGTCGGGCGCGGCGTCAGTTGCAGCAAGACCTGCGCACCTGCGGCGCCGGCCTCTTCACTGAAGTCACCCGGCACGATCAACTCCTCAAGCACCGGAAGACCGCAATCGGACAGCGCCGCGCGGTAGCCGCGCAGTCGCTCGGCGGCGTCGAAGTTTCCGGCTTCGCCAGTCAGGATCGCGATGCGGCGGTGGCCGAGGGATGCGAGATGGCGAACCATGCTGTAGGCCCCCTCGAAATTCTCGACATTGATGGCATGGTGGGGTGTTTCGGACGGAGGGCAGTTCAGCAGGACGACCGGAAACCCGGAAGGGAGCGCTCGCCGGGACACCTCGCCGGTGAACTCCGGCGACATGAGCACGAGTCCGTCGACCCGACCGCGCATCGCGCGAAGCGCCGCCTCCAGCGTCGGGCCGCTATGGCGCGCGCTGGAAACGATGCATTGATATCCCTCGAGCTGGGCCGTCTGGTCGATCCCGCGCATGACTTCCGAGAAGAACTCGCCGTAGAGGTCGGGGAGCAGGACGCCGATGGTATGGGTCCGATTGGTGATCAGCGAACGGGCGCCGCCATGGGGGGTGTAGTGCAGCCGGGCCGCCGCGGCCCGGACCCGGTCCCGGGTCTCGGGGGCGACCAGGTCGACGCGATTGAGCGCGCGCGATGCGGTGGCTATCGAGACCCCGGCATCCCGGGCGACTTCCCTGATGGTGACGCTCAAAAGGACTCTGCCGGGCTCGAAGAGGTGAGCGAACCGGGCACTCGCTGTGGCGGCCAGCCTGGCTGAGGCGGGCAGATCGAGCGAATGCAAACGTTTTCGGAGATATGTAAACGTTTGCATTTATCCGGATTTGCGCAAGGGGGGAGCCCGGACGGGACCGGGGTACGCCGGGGTTGTCGGCTCCTGGCGGGATCCGCCGCATCTCCCGGTACTGATACTCACCCCCCGACCCGGAGTACTCCTGATGTCCCAACTGATCCGCCGCAGCGGGTTTGCCAATACCCTGCTCCTCGCCACCACCGTCCTCAGCGGTGCCCTGCTCCTGCGCGGTACAACCCCGACTGCCCCTGCCTCGGCACCGGCCGCCGCTGGCGACGCATGGCTGACCAAGCTCACCGCCAAGCACCGGCAGCTCTTCGATACCCCTACGTCGAATGGCGGGATGCCCCTGGTTCACCTGATGAACTATTACGACACCTGGAACATGGCCTACGCAGTTCCGGACAAGGAGATCAACGGCGTCCTCACCTTCTATGGTGCCACGACCTTCCACGGGCTGTCGGATGCGATGTGGGCGAAGTACCAGCTCGGGGCCTTCATCAACGAGAAGGACGCGGCCGGCACCGCACTCACGGCCAATCCGTGGCGAACCAACCCGACGGTCCTCGGCATGCAGCTGCCCAAGGCCAGCATCGAGTCGATGCAGAAGCGCGGCGCGACCTTCCTCATCTGCAACAACGCCTTGACGATCTTTGCCGGTCTGGTCGCGAAGTCGCGCGGGCTTGATGCCGCGGCGGTCTACGCCGACATGAAGGCAAACATCCTGCCCAATGTGACCCTGGTCCCCGGGATGGTCGTTGCCATCGAGCAGGCGCAGCGTGCCGGCCTCACCTATCAGCGTCAGTAGCGTCCGCCGACTGGTCCGCGACGAGCCGCACATGGGATTCCCCTGCGACAACAGCATCGGCGGCCCCGTCGCGAGGCTGACCCTGGTGGCGAGCGATGGTTTTCCGCTCGCCGCCATCCGCTACCGGGCACAGGGGGAGGCGAAGGGTGTCGTGATCATCGCCGCCGCGACCGGGGTCCGGCAGCAGTATTACCGATTCTTCGCGTCGTGGCTCGCCGGTCGCGGCTACGATGTCATCACCTGGGACTGGCGTGGTGTCGGTGATTCACGGCACGAAATGGTGCCCGGGGATACCCGGCTCAGCATGCGGGCCTGGGGCGAGCGCGATCTCGAGGCTGCGCTCGTCTGGGGAAAGTGTCGCGCCGACGGTCGCCCGTTGCACTTCGTCGGGCACTCCTTTGGTGGGCAAGCGCTCGGCCTCGCTGCCTCGGCTCCGGCCGTGACACGCGCGGTGGTGGTGGGTTCGGCGCACGCCTACTACGGCCATTGGCAGCCGCCGGTCCGCTGGGCCCTGGCGGCGCTTTGGTACGCCGTGATGCCGGCGACGGCTTCACTCCTCGGCTACTTCCCTTCCTCCCGGCTCGGATTCGGGGAGGACCTGCCGAGCGGGGTCGCACGCGATTGGGCCAGGTGGTGCCGCAACCCGGACTTCCTCGGCACCTGGGAAGGCCACGCGAAACTCACCCTGCCGATGCTGGCGTATTCGTTCAGCGATGACTGGATTGCCCCCCATCGCGCCGTCGACGCACTGCTCGAGCGGTATCCGTCGGCTCGAAAGACCCATTGGCACCTCACCCCTCAGCATCTGGGGGCCCAGTCGATCGGCCATTTCGGCTTCTTCCGGGACGGCGTGGCCCCCAAGCTCTGGCGCGAAAGCGCCGACTTCCTCGACGCCGGGTAGGACCCGACCGGCCGGGGTGATCGGCAACACTTTGTGGACGTATTTCCTGTGCCCCATCGGGGCCGGAGCGCTAACTTGATCGCTCATCACAACGAGCCGGGTATCCAGATGTCCCCAGCGGCGCCCCAGCCTGCCCACGAGCTCGATGCCTCAACCGAGGCACTCTTCCTGCGCCTCTATGCCGAACTGCGCCGGATTGCCGACCACCTGCTCCGTCGTGAGGCGGTCGGACACACCCTGCAGCCCACCGCGCTAGTCCACGAAGCCTGGTTCAAGCTGGCCGGCCCGGGCGCGCCAGAGCCGGTCGACCGCGGGCATTTTCTCGCCCTCGCAGCCCGCGCGATGCGGCAGGTCCTCGTCGACAGCGCACGCCGTCGACGCGCGGCCAAGCGGAAGGGCGAGACGGTGCATGTCAGCATCGCCGATGGCTCGCTCAACTTCGCGTTGCCACTCGACGATCTCATTGCCGTTGATGATGCCCTCGTCCGGCTTGCGAGCAACGACGAACGACTCGCGCGGGTGGTGGAATTGCGATTCTTTGCCGGCCTCTCCGAAGATGAAATCGCGGCGGCACTCAACGTGACCACCCGGACGGTGCAGCGTGACTGGGTCAAGGCGCGCGCGTGGCTGCATTCAGAATTGGCGAGCGAGCCGCCCGCGAAATGATCGGAGACCCGCAGTGGACCGAGCTCAATCGGCTCTTCGACGAGGCGGTTGATCTCCCCGTCGAGGAGCGAGCCCGCCTGCTCGGCACCCTGCGGCTTCACAACCCCCCACTCGGTGAACGCCTCGCGCGAATGCTGAACGCGCACGATCACCCGGGACCGCTCGACAAGCGGATCGCGCCGATGGACGACAGCTCCCTGCAGGAACACGCCGCCGCCGCGCTGCGCGATCGCTATCGCCTCGACGAGCCGCTCGGTGTGGGCGGCATGGCCGCCGTCTTTCTGGCCCACGAGACCAAGCACGATCGCAAAGTCGTGGTCAAGGTGCTGCAGCCCAGACTCGCCGCTGCGATAGGCACCGCGCGCTTCCTCGATGAAATCCGGATCAGCGCAAAACTGTCGCACCCGCACATTCTCGCGCTGATCGACTCGGGCGAGGCCGATGGTTTGCTCTACTACGTCACACCGTTCGTGGGCGGCGAAACGCTGCGCGAACGGCTCGCTCGGAGCGGTGCGCTGCCGTTGGCGGATGCGGTCGGGCTGCTCCGCGATGTCGCCGACGCGCTGGCCCACGCACACGATGCGGGTGTGGTACACCGCGACCTCAAGCCGGAGAATGTGCTCTGCGTCGGGAGCCATGCCTTCCTGCTCGATTTCGGCGTGGCAAAACTCGAGGCGGGCGCCGCCGTCTCCCGGCCCACCGATCCGGGCCTCGCCATCGGCACGCCGGGCTACATGGCGCCGGAGCAGGTCGTCGGGGTCAGCGTCGATCACCGCGCCGACATCTACGTCTGGGGACTGCTCGCGCGCGAATTGCTCACCGGCAAGCGCCTGCTCGATGCGCCCCTTGGGACGTTGCGCGCCGACATTCCGCGGTCGCTGGTTGCCCTGATTGAGGCGTGCGTCGCGCTCGATCCGGTCGAGCGCCCGTCGTCGGCGGCTTCGCTGGTCGCCGCGCTCGATGGGCTGATCGCACCGGTGCGGGTCGCTCCGCGATGGCCCTGGTTCGCAGCGGCGGCCATGACGCCGATCCTGATCGGACTCCTGCTCGCGGGAAAGCCGGCCAAGCCAGCCGTTGCAGTGCTGACCGGGCCCATCGCCGTGACGCCGCTCGACGACGAAACAGCGGACACCGCGCTCGCAGGCTGGGGACGACTCGCGGGCGATTGGATGACGCAGGGACTTCACGAGGCGAACCTGCTCCCGGTGGTGCCGTGGGAATCGTCGCTCCTCGCGAGCGAGCGATTGCACAACGAGACGGCAGCTGGTCGCCTGCACGACTTCAACAAGCTGGTGCGCGAGGAGACCGGCGCGGGCGCGATCGTGCGAGGCAGCTATTACCGTACCGGCGATTCGCTGCGCTTCCAGGCGACGGTGGTCGACGCCCGTTCCGGGGCGCTGCTGATTGCCGTGACGCCGGTGGTGGTCCTCCGTGACTCGGCGGCGGCCGGCGTGCGTGAGCTTCGCGATCGCGTGATGGGGGCCATCGGTCTCGCCCTTGACCAGCGGGTCGCCGCCGGCAGCGCCTTCGCCACCCAGCCACCCACCTACGAGGCGTACCGGTCCTTCGATCGCGGCCTCGCCCATTTCAATCGCTATGAGTACGCTGCGGCGCGGGTCGACCTGCAGGACGCGTGGAACCACGACTCGACCTTCTTCCCGGCGCTGATCCTCGGCTCGTATGCCGCCGCGAACGACAATGACTGGGTCGCCGCCGACACCCTGATCCGGCTCGCGCTCTGGCATCGCCCACTGCTCAACGAGTTCTACCTCTCCTTTGCCGAGATGATGGTCGGCACGGTGAAAGGCGACAAGGAGCGCGCCCTGCGCGGCGCATTGCGTGGCAGCGCCCTTGCCCCAGGTTCCCGTCTCCCGTACAACGCGGCGCACCTGCTCGAGCAGCTCAATCGTCCGCGCGAAGCCGACTCCGTGCTCGCCGCGATGGATGCCGATCATGGGCCGATGCGCGACTGGCCCGCGTACTGGAGCCAGCGCGCCTTCAACAACCATCTCCTCGGCGATTACGATGAGGAGCTCACGATGGCGCGGACGATGCGAGCGCGACATCCGATGCAGCGCGTCAGCTGGGTGATCGAAGCACGCGCCGATGCGGCGCTCGGGAGAGAGCAGGAGCTCGACTCGCTGGTCGAGGTCGCCCGGTCACTCGAGCCGGACGTCTACTGGTCGGTCGGCGCCATGCTGGTGATTGCCGGTCAGGAAGCACTGGTCCATCAACGCGGGAATCCGGCGCTCCGCTTCCAGCAGGCTGTCGACTTCCTCGCACCGCGACTGCGGATCGACCCCACCGATCGCAACCATCGCAACTGGCTCGCGTACGCCCTCATCGGACTCGGGCAGCGCGATTCCGCTGAACGAGTCCTGTTGAAGCTCGACCACGACGAGCCGGACCGCCTCGCGAATCGCGGACGGCTCGCGGTCTTGACGGCTCGACGCGGTGACCGGGCCGGAGCCGAGCGCTGGATGCTCGATGCACCGGCACACCAGCGCGGCGAGGCGCTCCTCTATGAGGCCCGGATGGCCGCAGTCCTCGGCGACAAGGAAACCGCCCTCACCCGACTCGCCGATGCCCTCCGCGCCGGTGTCGACAACTGGCACTGGAACATCCACTACGCCCTGCCCGACTTTGCCATCATCGCGCACGATCCGCGTTTCACCTCGCTAGTGACTCCGCATTAGCGCCACCGGGTCGAGCAAGGCCTGTGGGCGATTCGTGCCATATTGCGCCAGTAATTCGTCCTACCTTTCGAGACTGCATTCCCCAACTTCGAGGATCCCATGACGCTCAAGAAGGCTGCCAGGAAGGTCGCGGAAGACGCTGCGGATATGGTGGTGAAGAAGACGGCCAGTGCAGGCACAGCGGCCAAGGCTGCCGCGAAGTCCGCCGCGACCCGCCTCGCCGACAAGGTCAGCGGGCGGGAAGCGAAGCGGCAGAAGGTCAAGAAGGCCGCGGCCGTCGTTCTTGGCGCCGCCGCCATGGTCGGCGCCGGCGTGGCCATCGCCAAGGCCGCGAAGATGAAGAAGAAGGGTCGCTAACCGGCACTCCCGGTCGCTGGCACCAGCACTTCGAGGGCCAGCGGCCGCGTCCGGTACTCCAGCGGCGCCTCAAGCACCATCACCTCACCATCGATGGCCACTTTCACCCTGCGGTGGCGCGCCTCGATGGTCACGCTCTCGGCCCGGACCATCTCGAGCTGACCGGTCAGGTCGCTCTTCGCGAGCATCCGCCAGACCAGCTTCAGCAGTCGTGAACGCCCTCGCGCCTGAACCACGTACACCCCCAACTCACCCGTCGCGAGCGAGTCGCGACCTCCAGCATCAAGCCCGGTCATCCGGTACGGGTTGTTGCCGATCATCACCAGCGCGGTCCGGCGCAACACCGGTTCACCATCGACTACCAGCCGAAGCCCAAGCATCGGGTTGTGCCGCAGCACCCGGAACGTGGCCCATGCGGCGATGGCCCATTTCCGGGCACCATGCGCGGGAAACTTGCGGCGCAATTCCACGATGCGCGGATAGAGCCCCAGCGAAGAGTTGTTGAGTACAACCTTCCCGTTGACCTCGGCGAGGTCCACCCGGTCGCGGTGGCCGGCCACGATCACGGCAACGGCCTGGTCGAGATCGAGCGGGATGCCAAGGTCCTTCGCGAAGTGATTGAGCGTCCCCATCGGCAGTACGCCCAACGTGAGGTCGTGCCCCTGCATCGCCGAGACGACGCCATTCACGGTGCCGTCGCCACCAGCGGCGACCACCACTCGGGCGCCTGCCGCAATCGCCCGCGCAGTCGCGGAGGTGAGTTCCGCCCCCGACCGGGCTGGAAAGACCTGGGCCCGAGCTCCCGCTTCCTCGAAGCGTTGCTCGACGGCCCGGACCTCCGCTTCCGACGCTATTGCCCCGGCACTGACGTTGAGAATGACCGCGATCGCTTCGTCGGACAGGGACATTCGGGCTTCGACTCCTTGGCTGAGTTCCTCGGGAACACCATCGCCAGAGACGAACACGCACCGGGCGGACGCACCAGCGGCGCCGAAGCCTGTGCGCCAAGGGCAGCGAGCCGCGTCCACGGAAGGAACACACCCGTTGCCATCCTCGAAAAAGAAGGATCCCGAATGTCGAGCTCGCCGCAACTGCAGGTCCTGGCCTGGCTGATCTTCGTCTGGGGGATCGCGCTGATGGTCATCGCGTCGCGACGCGGCAAGGAACAGGTGCGTTCGGCGACGCTGCGGATTTCGGGCGTGCTCGCCGGCCTCGCCTTCTGCCTGCTCGCGGCGATTCCCATCTGGGCCGACAGCTCGGTGGTCCGTAAGGCGCTGGTGATCGCCGCAGCGGTCGCCATTCTGGCGAGCTGGTACCTCGGGCGTCATTCTCGCAAGATGGATCGGGCGATCAAGCACGCAGGCTGAACCCACCGCAGGCTGGTGGCCTTGCCCTCGCGTCGCCAGCGCGGGCAGTATTGTGGCGCTCCCCGCCCTCAATTCGCCCCCGCCTGATTCAGCCCCGGACTCGCCCCAATGCCCTCTCGGCTCAGACTCCTCGCGCTCTCCCTCTGCCTGCTTGGCACCACGGCGATGACCGGCAATGCGCCCCAGGTGGACTGGGCCATGGTCGCGAAGATTCGCGAGGAAGGCCTCCAGCATTCTCAGGTGATGGAATTCGAGGGATACATCGTCGACGTACTCGGCGCTCGACTGACGCTCTCCGAAGACATGAAACGGGCCCAGGCCTGGCTCAAGGGTGAGCTCACCCGCATCGGGCTCGTGAATGTTGCCGCCGAACCGTTCATGGACTTTGGCGTCACCTGGGACAATGAGTACGTCTCGGTGCACATGCTCGAGCCAGACTACACCCCGATGGTCGGCTACCCGATTTCGCACACGCCCGGAACCGAGGGGAAAGTGGTGGCGCAGGCCATCATCGTTGAGCTGATGGCGAAAGCCGATCTCGAGAAGTATCGCGGCACGCTCAAGGGGAAGGCCGTGTTGGTGACGCCGCCGGCCGCCATCGACCTGGTCGCGATGACCAACGGCGTGCCGCGACGCAGCGACGAGGATCTCCGGAAGATGGAAGAGACGGTGATCATCCCGCCGAGGGCCGTTCCGGCACGCACGGTCCGCAATCCCGATCTCCTCAGCGCCGAAGAGAAACTGCTCTTCTACAAGTCCGAGGGTGTTGCTGCCGTGCTGCAATGCGAGAGCGGCTGGCTCGGCGCCTGCCGCGGTTATGCCTCGCCGATCGCGCGCCGCATGAACTGGTCGCGCGAAGGGATCCTCGCGGCACCGCCGATGATCGCGATCACTCCGGAGCACTACAACCGGATGTATCGGATCCTCAAGCGCGACATTCCGGTGAAGGTCGAGCTCGAAGTTCGTAATCGGATCGGCGAGAAGACCGAACAGGCGATGAACATCGTGGGCGAGATCCCGGGGAGTGATCTCAAGGACGAAGTGGTGATGATCGGCGCCCACTTCGACAGTTGGCACGCATCACCCAACGCCAGCGACAATGCCTCTGGTGTGGCCGTGGCACTTGAAGCGATGCGAATCCTCAAGAAGCTCGGTGCCAAGCCGCGGCGGACCATTCGGGTCGCGCTCTGGGCCGGAGAAGAACAGGGCCTCTTCGGCTCGCGCGCCTACGTCAAGCAGCACTTCGGAACCGCCGCAGCACCGACCCCGGCGTACGAGAAGCTCTCGGCCTACTTCAATCAGGACTACGGCTCGGGGCAATATCGTGGCATCGCATTGCAGGGGAACGAGCAGGCGCGGGAGATGCTCACCGCGTGGATGACACCGTTCAAGGATTTCGGAATGACGACGGTTACCAACCAGAGTCTCGGCAGCACCGATCATGTCGCCTTCGACGACATCGGCCTCCCCGGCTTCCAGTTCCTCCAGGATCCCACACCGGGCCAGGGCGGGCATTCCAACCTCGACTTCCTCGACACGATCCAGCCGAACGACCTGATGAAGAACGCGGTGGTGATGGCGTCGTACGCGTGGCATGCTGCGATGGCGGATGGGCGGGTGCCGCGGAAGGCAGCCCGCTGATTCAGCGGGTGAGGCGATAGACCTCCACCACCGGGCGATCGTCGGCATCAAAGCGCACCGCGAGCAGATAGTCTTTCCCGACTTCGAGCAACCGGGTGCGAGGCGGGAGCGAGAGTTCGCCCTGCCAGCGCCCCGTGGAGTCGAAAATGTCGAAGTGCGAGTGGGACTGTGACTTGAGCAACCCGTCACGCTGCACGATGATCTCGCCTTCGGAAGAGATCCGAAGCTGGATTCCGGCGGGAAGCGAATCGGGGTCCGGCACCGCGGCCGCAACTCGGGCGGCGGTGACAGCATCGAATTGGTTCCGAGCAACTTCCGCAGTGATCAGCAGTCGCGCGTCCGAAACCTCGGCCCCGGTCGGGGGACGCCTCCCCCCTGTCCTTCGAATAATCCGATCGAGCTTTCCGGCAGGAGTCCACACCGCAATCTCGTAGGCCGGATTGAGCATCGTCGCGATTCGCATTGGTGAACCGCCGGTCGCAAGCAACGCGCGAGAGTAAAAGGCGTGTTGGATGAACGCCATGTTCGAACCAGAAAGCTTGACACCGAACTGTTCGATGCCCGCGCCGACGGAAAGCGGCAGCGCAGTGTCGAGCGAGGGCGGCACCAGATAGGTCCGGTTCAGCTGGCGGAGCAACCCCGGCCCTGGCGACATCATTCCCTCCCCGATCGGCAATTCCGCTCGATTGGTTTCCGTCGCAGGAAGGGTGGAGTCACTCTGACACGAGGTGATCGACCCGTCGGGCAAGTACTCCATCAAGCATTCTCGCCAGCGCCCGAGTTTCCTGAACTTCTTCATGTCAGGACGCTCTTCTCGAACGAGTTTGCCATCAGGTGCAAAGAGCGCCGCATGAATGCCCACGCCCCCTGCCGCAGAGATGCGCAGAGTATCACCTGACAATCGGTGCAGCGATGAGACCCACCGGAATTCCCCGGGTCCCATGCCGGTTCTCACTACGTTGCGGAGGAAGATGCCGGAGGGCCCAAAAAGCTTGACCGGACCGTCGGTCGCCAACGCGACGCTTCCATCGGTCAGTCGAACCGCCGGCATCACCCATCGAAATTGCTGATTGGTATCGGACTCGTTCGCGCCGATGCTCGTGATCGGTACTGAGTCGACTCGCCAGCCCTCTCCCCTGCCCCAGGCAGGCGTCCGATTGGTAACGATGGCAATTCCCGCAGAATCGACGGTAGTAGCGCCATCGGAGGACGCTCCCTTGTTCGAGCCACACCCGGCGGTGAGGGTCAGCAACCCGCTCAACAGGCGCCGCATCACGGGGCGACCCGGTAGCGCACAATTCCCTGCAGCCCATCCTCATCAGTCGCGACGCCCCAGAACATCCCGCGCTCCGCGACCCGGAGCGTCACCTCGTACGGCAGCTGTACCAGCCCGACCTGATTCCCGCGCGGATCCAGGACCAGCCACCTGTGACCGCCGGATGTGGTCCGGAGCTCAAGCCAGACGGTGTTATCGCGGCCGAGAACCACCCGGCGCACCGGCGGGTAGGTCGATTCCGGCTTTGGTTTGGGCATCCCCTGTGCGAAGGATGGCGGCACTCCCTTGCGACTTTCGGCATCCGAAGCTTCCACGCTATCGAGGGCCCCCTTGGTAACCGGGATGGCAGTGAACGGGTAGCTGCGATCGAACAGCGTATCGCCTCTCTCGCGAATCACCGCCACGCGGTAGTGCGCGTTCGTCCCGCGTGGCTCCGGAGTATCAACCATCGCAATTCCGATCGTGGCATCCCAATCGGTACTCACCCGGGCGGCGCAAAAGGGAATCCTGGTCGAGCCGCTCCCGCCCGCGACGGTGTAGCTGATAGTGCATCTCGACTTCGGATGTACGGCAAGCCGACGCTGGTACGCACCGAGTGGCGAAATGCGCACGAGCAAGGTCGCCCCCGAGTCGACGTCGGCAGCCCACGCAGGTCGGGGAGCACCCTGATGCCACGAGGCAACTGCCCGGAGGTCACCATTCGAAAGCACGGCCTGCGACAGGAATGTTATCACCG
Source organism: Gemmatimonadales bacterium (assembly GCA_039915645.1). Classification (GTDB taxonomy): domain Bacteria; phylum Gemmatimonadota; class Gemmatimonadetes; order Gemmatimonadales; family GWC2-71-9; genus Palsa-1233. The sequence goes on from JBDSMX010000230.1 coordinate 18,170, forward strand.
GTCGCTCCACGCCGGCCGGGGCCTGCATCGCCTTCATCGCCGAGAATGGCTCCGCAAAACTGCGCGCCAACTTGAGATCGGGGCCGAAGAGGGAGATCCGCGAGGTGCCCACATCCAGGGCCCAGAGTGAGTCGCCGAGGTACCCGACTCGATTGGCCCGCCGAAATTCACCTGGGCCCTCCCCAGTACGACCCACAGTCGTCATCGCCCCAGTCGGGGAGAACACCTTGATATGCCCGTCCCCCGGTTGGGGGACCGCAATATGCCCACGCGGTGATATGGCGATGATGAACGCCTCGCTCAAGTCCGCCTTGTCGGCCGGTATCAGGAGATCTCTGACAACGGAGAGCGTTCGAGGGGCCTGAGCGAGGAGTTCTCCAGGCGAGAGGAGGGCCAGCACGGCAAGCAGCGACAATCGCATCACATCGGGCTCCGGACGGGGGGAGGCTGGAGTATGTGGCGGGCTGGCTATTTCAACCTTTTATCGCCGACGCGTCAAGTATCCTTACCGAGTGCCTTGCTCCACCGCACCAGGTGCGCGGGGCGGCTCAATTTTGCGGGATCGGGAAAGGGGTACTCCTCACCCACGGTGTAGCCAAAGCGGCTGTAGAACCCCGGCAGCTCTTCGCGCAGATTGACGACATCAAGCTCCATGGCCTCGCAGCCGTTGGCTGCGCAATAGCGCTCGGTGCCCTCGATAAGCATCCGCGCGATGCCCTCGCCGTGCCGCGCCGGATCGACCGAGAGCATTCCGAAATAGCCACGGGTTCCGCGCAGTTCCACGTACACGGCACCGAGCAGCACGTCTGCGCGCTGGGGATCGTCGAGGACGAAAAAGCCGCCGCTCTCGCCTTCGATCCGCTGGGCAAGATCGGCCGCGTTGGTGCGATCGCCATTGATGAAGAAGTCTTCGGCCCGGTAGGCCGCGTTGATCACCCGGGCCAGTTCCGGGATGTCGGCGAGCGTAGCAACTCTGAGATCCATTACACCTTGTTCCTGAGCAAACGAGTCAAGGCCCGATCGAGTGCACCGGCGAAGGCCTGCTTCGCGCGCGCATCGTAGGGAGCCGGTCCGCCAGTGACGACACCATTGCTGCGCGCCTGTTCCATGAAATCGCGAATCGAGAGGCGCTCGCCGATCGTCTCCGTCGTATGCTCATCCCCCCGCGGGTCGAGCACCACCACGCCCTTGGGGACGAGCAACGCGGCCAGCGGAATGTCCTGGGTCACGGCCAGGTCGCCCGCAACGGCTTCTGCGGCAATATGCGCATCGGCCACATCGGCACCGCCATCCACCCAGACCGTGGTCACTAGCGGATAGCCGACGGGCGGGCGAAGATGACTGTTCGCAACCATCACCACCGGAATATCGAGCCGCTTGGAGGCCCTGAAGATCAGCTCCTTGACATCTCGCGGCGCCGCATCTGCATCAATCCAGATCTTCAACTCGGCTCCACGAAACGCTTCAGCTGCACATCGATCCCGCAGATGTGCTGTGCCAGCCAGAGATCGATGGTGTTGACGAGCTCGAAGGCGACACCCTGAGAAAAACCGTCGTCCGCGAATCCCTGTCGGAAGCGATCGAGCACCGTCACGAAACCCTGATGCGCCGCGATGTTCTGCCGGCCAGCTGGGCAATGGTGCCGCAGCATACAGTCCTCTTCAAAACCGAAGTGGCCCTGGGCATAGAGGTCGAGCGATTCGAGAAACTCGGAATAGATGCTGGCACCCTGACCGTCGTTGAGCGCTTCGCGGTAATCTTCGGCCATCTTGAAGATCATCCGGTGCTGGTCGTCGATCTTGGCAATGCCGGTCGCATAGTCCTCACGCCACTGCACAACGCCTCCGGAACGAGTCCCGGTAATCTACTCTCCGCGGGTCGGAGCATGGCAGCCGAAGCGCTACTCCCCCGACATCACCTCCAGCGGTCTGATCCGTGCCGCCTGCAGCCCGGGCAGCCAACAAGAGAGCAGCGCGGTCAACAGCAGGAGTCCGACGGCTGCAACGAGCACGACCGGATCGGCCGGCGCAACGCCGTAGAGCAGCCCGCCGATCCAGCGCGACTCGAGCGCAACGAGTGCCAATCCGGCGACGGTCCCGGCCACCGCGTATTGCATTCCCCGTTTGACCACCAGGCCGGCGAGGGATCGTGGCGCCGCACCGAGCGCCAGTCGGACGCCGAGTTCGCGCCGGCGCTGCCGCACCACGAAAGACATCAGGCCGAAGACGCCGAGCGCGGCGAGAATCACCCCAGCCAGGGCAAAACCCGACACGACCGCAGTCCAGCGCTGCGGATCACCAAGTGCCTGATCAAGATGCTCCTGCATGACGATCTCGGACGGCGCAAGCTCCGGATCGAGCGAGGCGATCGCACCCCGCAGTGCGCGAAAGGTCGCCCCCGCGTCGAGCCGGCTTCGGACGACGAGGTTCAACGTGCGCGGTCCGTCCTGCGCCAACGGCGCGTACATCCCCTCGGCAGCGGACGCCAGGCCAAGGTACGGCACGTCGCCAACAACACCGACAACGGTTGTCGGCGGACAGGTGGAGCAGCCGCCGTTGTAAAGGTGACGACCAATCGCGCTCGAGCGCGGATAGTACTTCGCGGCCCAGGCCCTGCTAACTACGACCACAGGTGGGGCCGTGGCCGAATCGCCTGGCGTGAAGAGTCTGCCTTCGAGAAGTGGGATGCCGAGTGCCGTGAAATACCCGGAGGATACCGTTGACCACGGTACCACGGGCTGCGACGTGCCGGCCGGAACCGGGCGATCGAGCAGGTCGAAGTTATTGACGTCCCCGCCATTGTCGGGCGGGATCGAGCCGGCGAGACCCGCAGCAGTCACTCCCTCGATTTCGAGTGCGCGCGCCTGCGCGAGTCGCCAGAATGTCTGGCTCGCCGCTGCGTCGCCATAGCGACCCGCAGGCAGCGAGATCAGTGAGGCGTAGACACCGGCGGGATTGAAACCGGGATCCACCTTTTGCAGTCGCAGGAACGAGGTCAACAACAGCCCTGCCCCGGTCACCAGCGGCAAGGCAAGTGCGAACTCCGTGGCGACCAGGACGCCACGAACGAATGACGCACGCCTTCCGGGACCGGTCCGCGCGGGGGAGATCGCCAATGATGCCGCTCCGCCACCACGCACCAGGCGGGACGAAAGCGGCGCCAGCGAGACCAGGACTCCTGCGACTCCCGTGGTGATAAATGCAAAGGCCAATGTCGCGCCATCGATTCCGATTTCCGCAAGGCGAGGAAGCCCGGGCGAGACGACACCAACGCCGCCTATCGCAACTGCTGCGATCAGCAGCCCGAGCATTCCCGCCGCGGTCACGAGCACGACACACTCGGT
>JBDSMX010000101.1:0-4448 GCA_039915645.1 Gemmatimonadales bacterium
CCGAAGGTGTAGGCGGTGCCCGGAATGTTGTCGGAGATCTGCGCGCCATAGCTCGCCTTGCCGTCCTCGGCCCGCACGATCACCAGCGGGTCCGACCAGACGGCGGACGCTGCGAGACGACGATAGAGGATGTACTGGGTGACGTCCTGTTCGCCGGTGCCCTGATCGATCGAGGCCGCCCAGGTGAACCAGAGGCGCCCGCTGCCGGCGACGGTATCGACCACGGTGAGGGACGGCGGATCGTAGGGTGCCCGCCCGCAGACCGTGGGGAGCGGGATGCCGTTGTTGGGAACTTCGATGGTGGTCGTGATGTCACGCAGCCGCTCATCGACCCCGGACTTCCCGTTCGTCAGCCGGAAGTTCATCCGCACCGCACGCACGGAGTCCGGCCGGACATAGTCGGCCGAGTCGGTTGAGGAAATACCGGCGACCAGAGGCCGCCGCGTGAGGGGGAGCAATCCCGCGGGCACGGTGAGCATCGTGTCACCGGTGCTCAGCTGGCGCTGCATCAGGAACTCGAAGAACGGCTTGCCGTTGGGATGCGCCAGCAGGTTGCGGGCGACGATTTCCGGCGAGCCGTTGTTGACACGCTGATAGAGGATGTAGTCGTCGCTGCGGCTGGTCGACGCGTCGCTCAGGAAATAGAAAATGTAGGTCTCGGCCGGCGATGGCGATCCGTTGCCGAGTCGATAGGTCGCCGTCGGATAGGTGTAGCTGGGCGACGAATTCGGAATCGCGCCGGCATCGGTCTGGAGCCAGGCGACGGCCTCGGCCGGCGGAGTATCCGGGTTGTAGTACGCCGCCCAGCGCATGTCGCTGGTGTCCTGCTCGATGTAGTCGGTGTTGAAGGCGAGGACGGTGTTGGCACCATACACCAGTACGGGCTGGTTGTTGGGCGAGCCCGCGCCCATGGTGCGAATCACTCGCTCGGCGCCTTCGAGCGTGCCACGCGCGTTCTGGACCATGTCGTAGCGATCACTGTTGGCCATGAAACTCCGGCTCTGCGATCGGAACAGGGTATAGGCCGCGCCGGCGATCGCGAGCGTCATGGTCATCGCGATCAGCAACTCGCTGATGGTGAAGCCGCCGGTGCTGCGGTGCGGACGGGTCGGTCGAAGAGTGCGCATCAGGGACTCGCGATGACGGCGGTGACGGCGACGGTGTCCTTCAGGCTGGGATCGATGACGCGCACGGTGACGGTGGTCCGGTCTCGCGCCGGGGTGCCGGTCTGATCCCGCACGATGTTGGTGAGTCGGCGCATGTTGCTGTATCCCGGGAAGCCGGTCGTGTCCGCGCCGCTGCCCGAACCGTAGATCGTCACCAGCCGCGGATAGCGCGGATCGGCGCGGATCAATTCAAGGCGATCGGCCGCGACACCCGAGGCGACGACCCGGACCGACGATTTGGTCATCGCGCGCGAGAACTCGCTCGCGAAGCGTGCCGTCGTGGCCGCAACGAGGACCAGAATGACCACGGCCATCAGCACTTCCATCAGGGTGAAGCCGGCCCGATTCCGCATTCAGTTCATCCGTTTCCAGGAACCGGTGGCGTGCGAATAGAGGACCACTCGGCCGGTGGCTCGAGTGACCGTGACAGCGCGGCAATGATGGCAGGTGGAGTCGGCGCCGGGGCCCGAGAGGTAGAAGGTCCCGCTCCGGTTGGCCGAGCCATCGCGCCGGAAGGTCAGCACGCTGAGTTCGGTCGCATCCGTCGGCGATGGCGTGTCGCCACCATTTCCTTTGGCGTAGGTGAAGCCGTTGTCGAGGGGGAGGCTGCGCACCCGCTCCGAGACCCCGGCCGAACCATCATCGTCGAGGTCTTCGAGGATGAGCATCCGAGCCGGATCGGGAATCGAGACCCGGATATTCGCCTGGAGCGAGACGGCGAGTCGCTGCGCATTGGCGAGATCGGTGAGCACGCCACGCGCGGTGCTGTCGGCGCGGTACTTCACCCAGTCGAGTCGGGACGCGGCGATGCCGGTCAGGATGCCGACCATGACCAGTGCGATCATCATCTCAAGCAGGGTAACGCCGTCGCGAGCCCTACCCCCATTCCGGTGCATGGGGGCCGCAGTGGCCTCAAGTCTGATGTAGCTTTGACGCGACACATTTCCTCCGCAATGGAGCCAGCTGCCGGGTCGGGTTACGTTTCCGTTCCCGCCGCACGCGCGGCCCCACGACTCTAGCCAGTATCGCCTGATGCCCGAACTTTCTTTAATGGACAAACTGGTTTCCCTGGCCAAGCGCCGGGGCTTCGTCTTTCAATCCTCCGAGGTCTACGGTGGGCTCGGCTCCGTGTGGGATTACGGACCGCTCGGCGTGGAGCTCAAGCGGAACATCAAGGAGCGCTGGTGGCGCTCGCTGGTGCACGCACGGGACGACATCGAGGGCCTCGACGCCGCGATCCTGATGCATCCCAAGGTCTGGGAAGCGTCGGGCCACGTGTCGGGCTTTACCGATCCTCTGGTTGACTGCCGCACCTGCAAGTCGCGCTTCCGTGCCGACAAGCTCGCGGACGCGCGCTGCCCGCAGAAGCCGAGCAAGGTGCCGGGCGAGCACACGGCGTGCGATCTCACCGAACCGCGCAATTTCAACCTGATGTTCAAGACCTTTATGGGTCCCGTTGAAGAGAGCGCCTCGGTCGTCTATCTCCGGCCGGAGACGGCGCAGGGGATCTATGTCAATTATCTGAACGTCTTGAATTCATCCAGGCAGAAAGTCCCGTTCGGCATCGCCCAGATCGGCAAGGCGTTCCGGAACGAGATCACCCCGGGGAACTTCATCTTCCGGACCCGCGAGTTCGAGCAGATGGAAATGCAGTTCTTTGTGCGGCCCGGGACGGACGAAGAATGGTTCGAGCGCTGGCGCGGTATCCGGATGGCGTGGCACCACGAACTCGGACTGAAGCCCGCCAAGTTGCGCTGGCATCAGCACGGCGAAGGCGAACTCGCCCACTATGCCAAGGCAGCCTACGACATCGAATACGAGTTTCCCTTCGGCTGGCAGGAGATCGAAGGGATTCACAGTCGCACCGACTTCGACCTCGGCCGGCACCAGGCGGCCTCGGGCAAGAAACTCGAATATTTCGATCAGGCGGCCAACGAGCGCTATCTGCCATACGTCGTCGAGACTTCTGCCGGCGCCGATCGGGTCACGCTGACGGTGATGGCGGATGCCTATCGCGAGGAGATGGTCGAGGATGAGCTTCGTGTGGTCCTCGGCTTCCATCCGGCCGTGGCACCGCTCAAGGCGGCCGTGCTGCCCCTCACCAAGAAGGACGGCCTTCCCGAGCTGGCGCTGGAGCTGTATCACGACCTGCGGCGCAAGGCCCCCGCGTTCTACGATGACGGTGGCGCGATTGGTCGCCGCTATCGCCGGCAGGATGAGGTCGGGACGCCGTGGTGCTTCACCATCGATCACGACACGCTGACCTCACGCACCGTCACGGTGCGGCATCGCGATAGCATGCAGCAGGAACGGATCGGACTCGATCACGTCGCCACCTGGATCGCCGAGCGTCTCGCCGAGTGACCGCCGAGGCGTTCGAGGCGCTGGTGCGCCGGATGACCACCGAGGTCCCCGCCGATTACTTCGACGGTGTGACCGAGGTGGTCGTTTCGTCGAGGACGTTGCCGCATCCGGTGCGCCGCGACATCTACACGCTCGGTGAATGCATCCCGTTGCCGCTCGAGGGGAGCGGGGTCGACACGATCCAGAGTCGGGTGGTGCTCTACTACGGCTCGTTCCGCGCGCTGGCGCAGCTCGATCCCGAATTCGACTGGGAAGGTGAAGCGTGGGAGACCCTGACCCACGAGTTACGGCATCACGTGGAATGGCGTGCCCACCGCGATGAGCTGGAGTCCCTCGACCGCGCCGCCGAGCAGAACTACGCCCGGCACGATGAGGAGTCGTTCGATCCGGCCTTCTTCCTCGATGGCGATTCGCCCGCCGAGGGGGTCTACCAGGTCGAGGATGACTGGTTTCTCGATCATCTGGTGTCCCGGCCCCCGCAGGAGCTGAAGGTGACCTGGCACGGTGCGGAGTACCTCGTTCCGATTCCGGCGACGGCAACCCTGCCAGCGTATCTTTTGGTCGAAGGGATGCGGGAGCCACCGCCTGGCGATCTGGTGGTCGTGCTCCGTCGCCGGCCGAGGGTGTTGGACCTGTTCCGGACCCGACCCACCTTTCACGCTGTGGTGACGGTCCGCTCGCTTGAGGAGCTTCGCTGATGAACCGCGCATTGCTCGTGTTGGCCTTGATGTGCCTCGGGAGTTCGGTCGCTCCCGCGCAGACACCGGGATCCTATCTCGTCGGCGTCGTGAGTGAATCGGGCGACATGGTGACCTGGCTTCGTCCCGGCGCCGCTGGCACCCTCACGCTGGATCGTGTCGTCAAGATCGATCCCCGCCCGCCCGAGATCGATGGCCCGCACAACATCACCACCGCGCC
>JBDSMX010000128.1:0-2835 GCA_039915645.1 Gemmatimonadales bacterium
TTCGCTGGTCCCACTCAATCCATTTGCCAGGAGTTTTTCCCATGTCCATCGGACGCCGTTTCCTCAATGCTGGTCTCTCCGTGCTCTTCCTCGTCGGCATCCAGACCTACGCCAAGGCCGAGGATGCTGGTGGTGGCCTCTGGTTCTGCGCCTACAACGGGTCATTCTGCACCTTCACCGACGGCTCCTACTGGAGCGGCTGCCTCACCGGCTACGAATCCGGCTACATCTGGACCTTCGTCGCCAACACTATGTGCACCTCGTACACGCCGAAGCAGGGTACCGGCGGCAACTAACGGCTCGCAGCGCGCTCGTCCTCGTACCCCGCTCGGGGCGCCGGACGTCGACCTCTCGATTCTGCCTGACTTGAAGTGAGTGTTCCGTGAACCTGATCCACCGCAGCACCAACATCATCCCGAATCCACGCGTCCTCCTGGGCGCGCTGCTCCTGCTCGCCGGGTGCGGCGGCGACCCTGCACCTGCGGTCGCCGCCGCCACTCCCGCGGTGGCGATGCCGACGCTGGTGGCACTCCCCACCAGCAACGAGATCGCGGCATCGCCGCATTCCCCCACGTCGCCGCTGCGGATTGGTGAGCACGGCGATGTGCTGCTCGCCGATCTCTCGCTCGATAACAAATTGTTGCGCACCATCGATACCCTGGGCCGTGTTCGCTGGCAGGCGGGGCGTCGTGGCGAAGGACCGGGCGAAGCGCGTCTTGCGCTGCCGCTCGAGGTCACCGATTCCTCGATTCTCGCCTTCGATCTCGCGACCCATCGGCTCACCGAATGGGATTCCGCGGGAAAACTGTTGCGAACCACCTTGCCGCTCCCGCGCATCCCGCTCGCGCGCACTCGCGACAACGAATGGCTCGGCTGGGAGCCCGATCAGCCGCGCTATGGCGTGGTGCTGGTCGATGCCGACGGCCATGCCCGCGAAGTGCTCGACCACGCAGAGCCCCACTACGTCGAGATGTTCCCGGCGGTCAGCGATCCGCGGATGATCGTGCCGCCGGCGCTGGGGAGCTGGCGCGGCGGTATCGTCGTCGCGAATGGCAAGACCTATCAGCTCGCGTTCTATGATTGGAATGGTGCGCTGCAGCGCATCATCAGCCGGGCGCTGCCGCCGAATCATCTCTCATCGCGCCAAGTCGATGCCGAACTCGGTGGCCTCGCCGGCCGGCCGGGGCAACGGACCGAGAATCAGGAATTGCGGCGCTCACAGCTCGCAGCCCAGGTGCGGCCGTGGTTCACGCACGTCACGCCGCTGGGGCTCGACAATGCCGGCCGCATCTGGGTCGTGGGGCAGCAGGGCGATACCACCTTTGCCGATGTCTTTTCGGCGACGCAATTTCTTGGCAGGATCGTGCTGCCCTGCGTCGGATTTCAGGGGCGCTGGGCGATGCGCGGCGAGTGGCTGGCGCTGGTGTGTGCGCCGGATGATTCGGCGGCGCCGGGGGATGCGGTGGTCAAGCGGTGGCGAGTGGGGCCCGAGTAGCGGGCCTTATGCCGCCCTCGGCCCCCGAGCGACGACCAGCTTCACGCGTACGCCCGCGTGCGAAAGCATATTGACGAGTCCGTCAATGCTGAACAATTCAATGCGTCCCCGCACCAGGTCGCTAATTCGCGGCTGGGTGACGCCAAGCAGTTTCGCGCCAGCCAACTGCGTGAGATGGCGTTGTTCGAGCAGACGCCGGATCTGAATCATCAATTCGGCACGGATTCGCAGATTCTCGGCGTCTTCCGGACAAAAACCGACGTCGTGAAAGACATTGCCGGACGACTTCTGGATTCGAGTGGCCACACTATCTCCCGTTCCCGTGAAACCTGCGCAGGTCGCGGAGTCGCTTGCGTGCCAGGGCGAGGTCAAGGCCGGAGGTTCGACGGGATCGCTTCCGAAACGCATGCAGCACGGTGATCGCGTCCTTCAGCTGGACCAGAAGCAGCAGGCGATACTCGCCGTCAGCGTGAATACGCACCTCAATGACGCCAGGTCCCACGCTCTGCATCGGTTTCCAGTCAGATGGCATCTCTCCACGTTGGATCCGGAAGAGCTCGTACCCCACTTTAGCCCGGACCAGCTCTGGAAAGGCCCGGACCTTGGCACGGGTGCTATCCGACCAGACCAGCGGCCGTGGCAAGCTCACAGATATACAAAGTTCAGTATGATCACGCAAGGCATGCTGTAACGTCAAGCCAACGATCGTACCGAACGGATCGATTCGCTTCAAGGCGGTACAGATCGCTGCGACACTCGGCGCAGTCGGGACTTGGCACTCGTGACGAGGAGCGGATCACCCGACCCACCCACCCACGAGTCAAAGTCTCGCAGTAGTATTCATGTCAGAGGCACTACCCCCTCATCTCAGAGCCTGTCGATGCGCGGTTCGTGGTCTTCGAATGGCTCAGCACCTCCCGCGAGGGAATGCAGGGTATCGGGCGCTATCGTGTCCGATAGCCCGCTGCAGGTTCTTCCTACCGGAGCGCGGTAGCCTCCCCATGCCCTCCTCCTTCTCCCACGCCGCCGTCGGATTCACCGTGGCGTATGTTGCGCTGCCTCGCCCCAAGCGAACGACCGGGATGCTCTGGGCGGCTGCCTGCTGCGCGGCGCTCCCCGACCTCGACAACATCGGGGTGCTCTTCGGACATCCCGATCTTGCCGACTACCTAGGCGGGCATCGCGGCTTCACCCACTCCTTCTTCTTCGCCGCACTTCTCGGCCTGCTGGTGGCGTATCGAGCGGGCGCGCTCAAGGGAGTCGTCATCGCCGCCGCCACTGCGTCGCACGGATTGCTCGATGCGTTCACGACCCAGGGCCCCGGTATCGCATTCCTGAGT
>JBDSMX010000136.1:0-17009 GCA_039915645.1 Gemmatimonadales bacterium
TTCGCATGAATTCCGGCATCGAACACCTCACCGTCGCAATGTGAACGCTATGCTGCCCTTCGGCACTGCTGGGGAGACGCGAGGCATTGCATCGCGCAACACATATCGCACGCAAGCCAGAAGCGGCGCGCGTTGCAGTCGCAAACGCGCGTGTCAGCGATGTGCAAACGCGTGTCACGGAAACCAGTTCGGGCGTCACGACCCCGGCGACGTTCACCGTCACTGGAACCGCAGTGGGCGGCGGCGGACAGCAGTAGCAGGCGCAGCTCTACCTTTCATCCGGGCAAGTCAAACGGCGGCCATCGTATGATGGCCGCCGTTCGCACGTCGCATCCCGGCGTTGCTACTGCCGAGGGGCCGGCGTGAGGCGCCAGATCGCGTTGCCGACGTCGTCGGCCACCAGCAAGGCACCGCGTCGATCGATGGCGACCCCGACCGGCCGACCCCGCGCCTCGCCTTCCGCATTGAGGAAGCCACTCAGCACCACTTCGGCGTCACCCGCCGGGTGCCCGCCACTGAAGGGCACGAAGATGACGCGGTAACCATTGAACGGCCGCCGGTTCCACGAGCCATGCTGGCCGATGAAGATTCCGCCCTGATAGTGTGCCGGGAAGAGCGCGCCGGTATTGAACGCGAGGCCGAGCGACGCCGTGTGGGTTCCGAGCGCGTAGTCGGGCATGGTGGCGGTCGCGACGAGTTCCGGGCGCTGCGGATCGACGCGCCGGTCGACATGCTGGCCGTAGTAGCTGTAGGGCCAGCCATAGAAGCCGCCGTCCTTGACCGAGGTCATATAGTCGGGCACCAGGTCGCTGCCGATCTCGTCGCGCTCATTCACCGCCGCCCAGAGCGCACCACTGACGGGTTCCCAGCCAAGCCCGTTGGGATTGCGAAGCCCGGAGGCGAAGATCCGCTGCTGGTGCGTCGCGGGATCGATTTCGACGATCGCGGCGCGGCCCTTCTCCACCGCGATGCCGTTTTCTGCCACGTTGCTGTTCGATCCTACGGTGACATAGAGCCGACGGCCGTCGGCGCTCGCGATGACATTCTTGGTCCAGTGATGATTGATCGTCCCGGCCGGAAGGTCTGCCACCTTGCCGATGACGCCCGTCAGCATCGTGTCACCCGCGCGATAGCTGAAGGCGAGCAATGCATCGGTGTCGGCGATGTAGAGCACGCTGTCGACCAGGGCCATTCCGAACGGTGAGTTGAGCCCGCCAATGAACAACGTGCGTCGTTCGGCGACCCCATCGCCATCGGCATCGCGCAGCAGCATGATGCGATTGGGGCTCGGCACCGCAGCGCCCGCGCGGCGCATGAAGCGGCGCATGAACCAGCCCCTGATCCCCTTGCCATCGTCGGGACGAACCGGTGCATTTGATTCGGCCACCAGCACGTCGCCGTTGGGAAGCGGATAGACCCAGCGCGGATGATCGAGGCCGGTGGCAAAGGCATTCACGGCGAGACCGGGGGCGGCATCGGGAGTGGTGCTGGCAGGCCAGCCCACGGCGGTGGCGACATGGACGGTGGGAATGAACGAGGAATGCGGCGCGGGAAGGGTCGGTGCCGGCCCCATCCCTGTTGCGGGCGCGAGCTTGGCGGTATCGCCACACGCCGCGAGTGTAGCCACAAAGAGTGCCAGTGCGGCGCGCGAGCGCGCACGGAGAATTCTGGTGCGGTCCGTCATTGGTCCTCAACGCGAGAGAGGTCAGCGCCATGGGGACGATGTTTCTCAGGACGGAGTCACAAATCGCTCAAGCAATGGCGCCACCACTCCCGGCAACGAGTCTCCTCACGGCGGTAGCGCCCCGGCCGCCTGCAGCAGTCGCTGAAACCGCGGCATCGAGCGAATTTCATCGATCTCCGGATTGCAGGGGAGTTTCCAGACCATCCTGCTCCCCGCCCGTACTTCGCTCTCGATCAGATCGAATCCCTGGTCGATTTGCCCGGCACCGATCTCGGCGACGCCGAGGAGATATGGCGCCTGCCACTCCGTGCCGGCTCGAGCGATTCGGGTCGCAAGCAGTGTCGCGCCCTCGCGATGTTTGAAGTCCCAGTAGCCGCGCTCACCGTGCGCATCACGGAGGGCCAGGGCGAGCGCGGTGTCGGAGCGACTTCGTGCGACCACCCGCAACTGTTCGATCGCCTCATCCCAGCGCCGCAGACGCGCGAGGGCACGCGCCACACCGAGCTGGCCAACACGCTCGCCAGCGTCCAGGGCCACTGCACTCCGATACCATTTCAGGGCATCGAGCGGTTTGTCTTGGCACATCGCACTATTCCCTTCGAGACCGGCGTAGTAGGCCGCGAGGGGGTCGAGCTGGCGCGCAATGCGAATGGCATCGCGGGCGCGATCCCAGTGCCAGGCAAAGCGCAACACCGCGCCATCCACCATGTAGATCTCGGCGTTGGTCGGCTCGAGTTCGATGGCCCGGCGCAGATAGGGTTCGCCTGCGGCGAGACTCCGCTGCTTCAGCGCGCGGATCACGCCGAGTGTGGCCCAGGCGCTGCCCTGCAAGGAATCCAGGGTCAAGGCGCGGGTGGCGGCCGCTTCGGCGAGCGCATAGCCCTCGTCAAAGGGGATCTGTCCATTGGTCGTTGCGGCGGACCAGGTCGAGCTCAGCCCTGCCCAGGCCCTGGCGTAGAGCGGATCGAGCTTGGTCGCCTGGAGGAAGAGTTCGCGCGCCTTGCGATCATCCCGGCCCGCCAGCAGCTGGTGCCAGCCGAGCAGGGTGAGTCGGTACGCCTCGGGATCGACCGCGTGTGCGGCGGAGCGCGGCGCCTCGGCGAGCGGCACCCGGAAAACGGCGCCCGCGATCAGCGCAGCGAGTTGACTCCCGGCATCGGCGAGCGTGGCGCTGGTGAAATGTTCGGTGCCCACCGCCCGTGAGAAACCGGTGCCGACGTCGACGAGCTCGGCATCGGCGCGCAACGAGTCGCCCACGCGTGTCAGGGTAGTGCGCAGGAATATCTGGGTGCCGAAGTGCGGTGCCACGAGCGCGAGGTTGTCGCGGGTCCGCTTGGGCCAGCGGGATCGTGCGGCGGACTTGATCGTGAAGGAGCGCAACGCTGCGAGCCGCGCGGCGACATCTTCGGCGAGGCCGGTGGCGATGTAGTCGTCTTCGGGATGACCGGTGGCGTTCTCCATCGGCACCACCAGCAGCGTCGTGGGGACACCCTTGGCGGCGGCGCGTGGTCGCGTCCCGAAGCCGACCGCGAGTACCACGGCGCCGATCAATGCCGGCACGAGGAGCCAGCGCCAGCGGCGATCCGCTCGCGCGGTGACCGGGGCAATGCTGTCGTGAGCAGTGAGCGACGCATCATCGTGCACGACGACATCAGCCTGCGGTGCGGGCGGATGCCTCGGCGCGGTCGCGCTTCGTCGCTGCCGGATTTCGTCGACCAGCCGCATCGTCTCGGCCGACGGTTCGCTCTCGAACGCCTCGGCAAAATGGGACTGCAACCGCTCGAATGCCGCGAGCGCCTGACCGCGATCGCCGGCGAGGTCGTAGAGCGTTATGAGCCGACGGGCAGAGGCTTCATCGTCAGGGTCGGTGTTGCTCAACCACCGTTGCACCTCGATCGCGCCGGCCAGGTTGCCGCCCGCTTCGAGCTGGAGCGAGTGACGCGCCCCCGCTTTCGACACCAGGGTCCGCAGGCGAAGTCGCTCACCGTCGAGCCAGTGTTCGAAGCCCTGTGCCTCGTTGACGAAGAGTCCGGCGAGGAATTCTCCCCGATAGAGCCGCACCACCGACGGGAAATCGTCCCCGGTGATCGCCTCCTGCAGCGCGGTGAGATCGCTCGCCAGCGCCGCCGGGTTTACCGATACCTCCTCGTCGCCGCGAGTGAGCAGGATGTCGGCACCGAGCTCCTGACGAATGACGTAAAGCGCGTTGCGCAGTGCGGTGCGCGCCTTGCCGCTTTCGAACTCGGGCCAGAAGGCGGCAAGGATGGCATCGCGCCGATGCCAGGTGCCGGGAGCCGGTGATGCCAGATAGCAGAGCAGCGCCAGCCGCTTCGGCTGGCGCAGCAGGCCGTCGTGTTCGAGTCCGTCCTCACCGGTGAGCCCGATGCCACCGAGCGTGCTCAGGGAGATCATGGCCAAGAAGCTACTCGCTCGTCGGCGACTGCCAAGCGGCGGGCTAGCGCCAGTTGACACTCCAGATAGTGCCGGGGATGCCATCGAAGTGGAGCGGGTTGGTCATGTTGGGCGCCGAGTAGATCCAGAGCTGGCCATTCCGCACCAGGGCGAGTTTCTGGCCATCGGGACTCCAGACCATCTCGGAGACGTCACCGAAGCCGGCGAACTCAACCGGCGATGGGGCGCTCGGGTCGCCATTGGTCTGGTAGGCTTCGATGGCGAGTCGGATCTGAGTCGGATCGTCGCCGGTGAATCCGTCGTAGTTGAGGTAGCGCAAGTAGGCCACCACCCGACCATCCGGAGCCCAGGCAAAGGCACCCGCCATCGACTTGTAGAGCGTCTCGACTCCGTTGGCATCGATGCGGCAGAGCGAGAACAGATCTTCATAGAGGTGGGTGAAGTCGCACTGATAGATCACATCTTCATTGAGCGGGGAGAGTCGCGGGCGCTCGACGTAGAAGGGGGCGCGGCGTGTCCGGGAAGCCCCGGTTGCGGGATTGTACCAGACCACACTGGAGTAATTTCCCCGCAACAGCAGCTCGCTTCCTCCCGGCAGCCAGGTCGGCTCGCCGACGTCTGTCACGGCATACGGAGTGCTGACTCCGGTAGCGACCTGGAACTTGCAGATCCGGGTCCCGCAATCGTAGGCGATGACGGTTCCATCGGGGGAGAGCGACAGCGTCGGCCGTGGCGCGAAGGTCGGGATGGTGGCCGGAGTGCTCAATGGAGTGGAGAGCAGCTGGTCGCCGTCCTCCGTGATCGCTTCGATGGTGGTGGAGTTTCCGACCTGCCTGAAATACACGAGTCCGCGCAACGGGGTGCTCGTCCCGACCGGCGTGAACGGTACGCCCACGGTCACGGTCGCCATCACTCCGCTGTTCGCCGCCGTAATAGTGGTGGTCCCGCCACCGACCGCTGTCACCAGGCCGTTCGAGGTCACGCTCGCAACCGTCGGGTTACTGCTGCTCCAGTTGACGGCCGCCCCGGGGATCACCCGCTGAAAGGTCGAGTACACCTCGGCGCCATACTGGTAGGAAGCGCCGACACCAACGGTGCGATTTCCTCCGATGATGCTCACGCGCGCGACAGTCGCCGGGAGGACGGTGAGCTGCCGAGTCGCCACAATGCCACCAATCGACGCCGTCACTGTCACCACACCGGTTGCGACACCGCTGAGGTTGCCATCGTGATCGATCGTCGCCACGTCGATCCGATCGACGCTCCAGAACACCGAGGCGTTCACCAGTTGATAGCCATCGGCCGCCCGGACATCGGCGACCAGTGAGCGTCGCTCACTCACGTGCAGCGATGCCGTTTCGGGGAGGATGTTGATCGCCGCCGGTTGGGTCGGCCGGATGATCAGGGAGCGGGTGGCCGACACACCTCCGCTGCGAGCCGTGACAACCACCGTCCCCGGTGCAAGGGCGACCAGGAAGCCGGTCGCCGAAATGCTCGCGATCGCCGGCTGGTCGATGCTCCACTCCACCTTGGCGGCGGGTACAGCGACCTGACTGGCATTGAGCACGGTCGCGGTGAGTTGCATCGCGTCGCCCAGCCGGATCTCGGCGACCGGGAAGTTGAGGGCGATGCTCTGGGGCGTGTCGGTGGTGGAAGTCGGGGTCGCAGCGCAGCCAGCCAGCACGAGCAGCATCAGGGGGAGTGGCACCTTCATTTCGACAGCCTCGGCGAGAGATGGCAAGAGGATCGCACGAGGGTGTGTCGCGGGCGTGAGTTGAGCGTGAGTTGGGGCAACAAATCTGCTTTTGTTGCGCCAGGTCGACATCCAATGCCGCCACGAAGCCCTCCGGGGCCCTGTCAGGGGTCGGTCAGGGCCAGCGTCACCGGCTCGGTGCAACAACGTCGATGGGCGACATTTCGCGGTCACGGAGCGAAACCCTATGTCGCTGTCACGATCCCTGGTCACCCTCGTCACCGCCCTCCTCGGCTGCGGCACCATCACCACGGTGGAGCCGCCCCCACCAATACCGCCGCCCCCACCGCCGCCGAGCGGGAATCCAGTCGTGCTCTTCGTGGGGAATTCGCTGACTTACACGAATTCGCTGCCGAACACCGTCGCGTCGATTGCCCGCGCCGCCGGAAAGCCGATCGAAACGGTGATGGCGGCCGGCGCCGGTCTCGCACTCATCGACCACATCAACGGCAGCTCGAATGCCCTGCCGCTGCTCAGCAAGGGTGGCTATGATATCGTGGTGTTGCAGCAGGGGCCGACGCCAGCGGGCATCTGCCGCGATTCGCTGATCCTCTGGACCCGGATGTTCGATCAACGGATCAAGGCCGCCGGCGCGCGTACGGCGGTGATGATGGCGTGGTCGGGTGCGCCAGGAAGTGGTCAGGATTGGGACTTCGATGACGTGCGGCTCTCGTTCCAGCTCGCGGCATCAGCTGTGAATGGGATTTTCCTTCCCGCCGGCGAGGCGTGGCGCGCCGCGTGGCGCGAGGATCCCACGCTCAAACTCTATGGCCTCGATGGTTATCACCCCTCACCGCTCGGCACCTATCTCGCCGCACTCGAGATCTACGAGCGAATTAGCGGCACCGATGTGCGGACGCTCGCGCCGGTGGCATTCACAGGCAATGCACCACTCGATATTCCCGAAGCCGAGATCCGGCTGCTGCAGCGCGCGGCGCACGAGGCCAACAGTACATTCGGCCCGAGTCCGGGACTGACGGTGCCGCCGATGGGGACGGGGGCGGGAGTGGGGCATTGTTGAGAGAGAGTGGATGCCGGCAGCCCGGGACTTGGCAGCAGAGTGTTCCGTTCGGATCCGAGCGGTGGCTGGCTTGGGGAACCAACTACTCCCAATGTCGGATCCGATCTGCCTACCGCTGCATCAATGCCTGGAGTTTTTGCTTTTGAGCCTCGGTCAGCACCTGGACGGCACGATTTCTGGCCTCGGTTCGAACTGGCAAAATGGATTCGACGGCTCCGCGCCATGGGGCAAGAAGCATGGCGTCATTAAGCGCCTTTCCGCGCGCCGACACCAGTTCAACCACCGGGCCAAGGAGCGAGTCTGTGCGCGCGTCATACTGGCTGGAGATGGCCCGCAGCGCCACGACTTGAGCCTCCGTAAGCACCAAGGAGTCCGAGAGGGCCAGCAAGGTATCGACTGGATTACGGATCGCCTGCCGCAGTGCCGAGCGAATCCGCTCGGGCGACTGAAGGGTTTCCCGACCGGTGACAAGGCCAAGGCGGCGGACGCTAGAGCGAGTCGGCGGGCCTCCCAATTTCAGTTCCGCCCCCAGCTGCAACTGAAATGGAGGAAAGTTGTGATTTCCATTCCCCGCGCCGATGGGACTGCCGAACAACGCATTCACTCGATAGGCGTACCGCCGCGACGCGGGATCGAACCCGGTGACGTAGAGAAGTCGCCCGTCGGGCGGCAGCGAGCCCTGCGAGACTCGGCTACTCACACCGGCCAGCCGCATCAGAGCGGCACCGGCATTCAGGAGACGAATGGTTACGTGAAGCCTGGTGTCACCTTGCGCCGCCGGCTGGGCCAAGTTGAGGGAGAGGTCTAGTCGGGCCTGCCACGGCCCGCGGCAGCTATTCGCGCTGGCAATTCGCCCAAATTGCTCTTCAATACAGCGGCGAGCAAAATCTGGCGCCGTCGTGAGCAGGCTGGAGATCCCTGCGGCGAGCTCGAGATCGGATGATCTCGTCGGGTCGGGGATGAAAGCGCGGTCATTTCCCACGCCATCACCGTTGATGTCGCCGACGACTGACGGAGTGAAGGCTGTTCCAGATTGGAGGTTGAGCCTGGCGGCCAGGGTGAACCAGCCGATCCGCGCTGCACTTGTCGTAATTACGACCTGATGTAATGGCTGCGTGCCGTGAAACGATTCGACCTGCAATGGGTCGCTCGCTCCACCTCGCTGCTCGAAGCTTGAATGGGTGAACGAGTAGTCGATTCGCAACGGGATCCGCTTAAGAAAACTCGGCGTCCAGAGCATGAGGCTGAACTGGGTAGCCTGGGCCCTCAAGTCGGAAGAAATCTGAGACACTCGACCGAACCGGTCGGAGAGACGCGCTGCACCGGGGGCAACGATCCCCGACTGTGGCACGATCTCCTCCGGGCTCGCGAACACCGGACGATTCCCTTCCGCAGACAGCGTGAAGCCGCCATCGCGGTCGAGGTTCAGATCAATTGTGCTCTCAGTGTTGCGGTTCAATGACAGCACTGTCGATGCTGATATTTCCCAGCTACCCAGGCGCAGGCCTGTCAGGCCGAGGTCGCCTCGCCAACTGACCGGAGGGCGGAAAGATGGGTCGAGAACGGTGACGCCCGGCTGAAGCGACGAGAACGCCGGCGGCGCATCGCCATTCCGACACGACGTGAAACCGCTTCCTCCGGCACCTCTCCAGTCCGGGATCGGCGCAGCATCCCCGGAACATGTCAAGGATCGCGAAGCTGCTGGCAGGCCCGTCTCGTCGGCCAGGGATCCGATTCGCTGCGGCGAATAGATTCCGCGATACGCACCAACGTTTCCGAATAGCGTCAAGCCGGCGCCGATATTCCCGCGCGGCTCGCCTGTCATTTCGGAGAGGTCAATGAATTCGAACATGACCATCTTGCCGGTCGCGGGATCGCGCAGGGTAGCAGTTGTACGGCGCTTGATCTGCCAGGCGAAGCCGATCCGTGGCGAGATGCTGCTGTATCCACGAACTGCATCCGTGCGACGGCCAAAGAGGGAATCGACCGAAGGGTTGTAGGCGGGACGGGCACCGATTCCCTGCGCATCGAGGCGCAAACCTCCCTCGAAGCTGATGGCGTTCGACAGTCGCCAGACGTCGGCCAGCCAGAATGCCGTGCTCGACATCCGGCTGTCACGTTGGGAACTGCTGAGATTTCGGGAGAAGATGGCCGGTCGATTCTCGGCAAGCTCGGCGAGGGAGTTGTATCCGAATGTCCCAGCAGCGTTGCCGTCGTTCCTTGCTTCCCAGTCGGTCAGACCGAACTGCTGCCCAAAGGTGAGTCGGTGCGAACCTCTCGGGGTGTGCCAGGAGAGCTGATGCTTGAGTTCAAACAACTGCCTGTTGACAGAAGCAGCACCGAGCCCACCTCCGAAACGCAGCGAAGTCAGCCCGCTCGCTCCGTCGGGAAGTTGCGTCTCGACTCGTACAATGCCCGCACTGGCCTGACTATTCGGCGCGGCCTCCGAGCGAGACGCTGAGATCACTCCCGAGAATTCGTCCACGAGACCATGTACCAGCGTCGAACCGCGAATCGCCACCCTGCCGGAAAGGCTTCGATTTCGACCACCCACCGTCGGAAATGTCAGTTGAGATATTCCGGATGCATCCCGTTGCGACCATGAGCCCGATGCCGTGAGGAGTAACGTCGAAGTCGCTCCGACGTTCCAGTCCATATTCAACAAGGCTGATCCTGTCCGGTATCGAGAGATCGGCGACGCGCCGGACGGTGCCACCAGTATCCCGAGGGATTGGAGTGCGGCGGTTGCCGCGCTGATCGAGTCCGGGGACAGGCCGAGTCGCGAAAGGAGGGCGTTTCGCGGCGCGACCAGTGAGGGAGTCTCAGCGCGCTGCTCGAAGCCGAGGAGCGACAGCCGATAGTGTGCGGTGCCCTCACGCAGAGGGCCGGAGAGGTAGCCGTTCAGGGTGGCCAGCCTGGACGGTGAAGTCGCCCCGGCGTCATCCGCCCAGGCAAGGCGTGGCTCCGCAAGTGATGCCCGCAACCCACCGGCGAAGTATTCCCGCCCACGGCAGGTCGTCACCGAAGTCTGGCCCCCCGCGAATTGCCCGCGCGAGGGGTCGGAGGTGGTCGTCGCCAGCGTTGCGCCACACGCAGCATCGGGAGGGAGGGGACTACCGTCAAACGTCATTCCGTCGAGCAGAGTGCTGTTCTGTTCCTGTGATGATCCAAGCACCGAGTAACCACTATCGCCGCGTGCCTGCACGCCGGGCAGCAGGCCCATCAATGCATCGAGGTTGCTCGGGTCTTCCAGAAACGCCGAACCATCTAACGCATCTTGAGCAAGCCCGCCGATCGACTTCCGCTCCGGTCGAACACCTTGAGGCAACCTCAACGACCGAACCGTGATCGCCTCAAGCGGATAGGCACTGACCGCGAGCACCGCGTCGGCAGTTATCGTGGACAATGGTCCACTCCGCATCACTCGGCGCAAGCTTGGCGTGAAGCCGATCTTCCGGACCAGCAGTGTGTAGCTCCCCTCGCCTTCGGAGAAGAGCACCACGAAGCGGCCGTCTCTATCGGTTTGTGCCAGTCGGGTGGATTGCGATCGGTCGGCCGTCACGGCAACCGTCGCGGCAACAACTGGCCGTTCCTGCGTGTCGGTGACTCTCCCGCGGATGATCTCGGGCGAGGCCTGAGCGACGGCAGAACGCTGCGGGAGGATCGCAAGCGCAAGGAACCACATGGCGAGGAGGCCGTGGCGAATGCGGTTCAACACGCGTGCGATTCCGCTATTCGACGTGCAAACGGAGAATACTCTCCTCATTTGGTCCATCACGTCGGGTGGCCCAGAGAACACTCCCGGAGATGGTCCGAAGACGAAGGCCCGCCGGCAGAGCGACAATCCGACTCACTTCACCAGCCGCCGTGAGTACTAGCCACGGCATGGCGATTCCTTCCCCTGATAGTTCGAGCCACACGCTACCATCATCCGCCAGAAGGAGAGATTCGAAGGGAGGATGTAAGGTGGGATGGAAGGCTGCCTCAATTGCATTTACGACGGCGTAGTTAGAAGTGCGCCGAAAACTCGCCGTGGTTCGCGCGATGGCGCTATCCGCTTCGCGCTGGGAAACTGGTCGAACGGCAAAGCGGTTTCGTCGAGAATACACCGTATCGCCGCGCACATTGACGACGGTAGCCTGGAAGGTCCCCGAGTCTGCTCCCGTGACAGCGGCCTCCACCGTGGCCACGAGGCGGCCGTCACTCGATACCGCCGTTTGCGGCTGGACACAGAGAGGGAGGGAAACAGTCCAGGTACCGCTTCTCGCGTTGCAACCCGGGTTCTGCTGCATCCAGGACACCACACGCTTGAGCACGCCGTTGCTCGCGACCTGCGCGAGCGCCGCATATGCATTGGGTGGCTGGTGCAGTTCCGACGGGGAAGCGCGCGCGGGGATCCTGGGAGCCAAAAGCAGGAATCCCCCGCCGGGGCTTATTCCAACGGGACGAGGAGCAACCATTCCCAAAGGAGGCGCGAACGGGCTTTCGTCACCAGATGGGAGAACAATGGCCACCGCCGTCGACAGTCGCCGGGCGATCTTGTGGGTGGGCGACACGAGCGTCAGTTGCGGAACCGAGGCGTCGTTAATCCAGATAGAGTCACCAAAGGTGCCGGCTGCATTGAGTCGTGCGTTCGCTTCCGGAGCAATTCGCACCTCATCACCAGATCTCCCATTTGGGTCGAAGTAGCGAAGCACGGCATTTTGGAATTGCACCACGGCGATGGACCGATCCGGCCTCGCGCCAATCCAACCGATGCCGAAGAGATGGTTCGCCGCTCCGTTGATCTCGAGGTCAACTACCGCCGGCTTGACTGGGGGAGTTTGCCCGCAGACAGTCCCTACGAGGGCGGCAGAGAGCAGGACAGCGAGGAGCAGCTTGCAGGAGGGAAGCATCTTTACCCACCAGTAGAGAGGTAGCCACCAGAATGACCGCGGGCGAGCGCGATTCGATAGGAGGGTGTCGGCACTCAGGAATTTATTACTGATCCCCCACGACTACCAGTCAGTGACCCAAGGCGCAGCCATCGGAAGTCAGGGCGCCAAAGGCCCTGAGAAGTGGGAGCAGGGAGCCTGACATCCGTTATCAGGCCCCCGTTCCCGTTGTTCTCCGGACAGTCTCGCGTTTCCGTACAATCCTGCACACCTGACAGGTCCGCGAGCAATCCGACTGCTCACTTACCGGAAAGTGCAGGTCAGCGCTTCACAATTTCCAAAGGAATTGCACGTGTTCTCGCCGGTGATTACAACGGCCCACGGGCAGATCTGCTGGCAGGTGGCGTCCGCACCCTGCTGGCAGTAGCCGAGGTTCGGGCAGATTGCGTAGCTGTGCCATCCTGATCCGCAGAGATATGAATCCTGCGCTACTGCAACACCAGGCCGGGCAAGGTTCGCGATGGAGATGATTGCAGAGAGACCAATAACGAGCAAGCGATTTTTCATGCCGCCTCCGGGAAGAGTCCTACTTGGAAAGGATACAACGGGAACATTCACTTTCAGGTTCACCTTGCCGCGAGTGCTTTTACGATCAAGCGCTCCAGTACGGTGGTGTCCGGAACTCCCACCATCATCCCGCCGTTAACGAGAAAGGTTGGCGTCCCGCGCACTCCAAGCTCCTTTCCGGCCGCAATATCTGCCTGCACTCCGGGCAACGCCTGACTACCCTTCGAGCAAAGGCTGAACGTCGTCAAGTCGCCCACTCCTGCAGCGGCAGCAAACTCGTCGAACGATTTCAGCCCCAGCGAATCTTGCCCGGCGAACACCACGTCGTGAAACTGCTCGAAGCGCCCCTGCATCCCGGCGCACTCAGCGGCTCTCGCCGCGGGATATGCAAACCTGTGATAGGACATCGGCATCTGCCGAAAAATGATCGATACTTGGCCTGGGTATTTTGCTCGGATGTATTCAAGTGGGCCCAGCGCCAGCGCCTTGCAGTAAGGACATTCGAACTCTGCAAACTCGACGATGGTTACTGGCGCATTCGCGGGACCTATCCGGTGACCTCCGGTGGCATACTTCTGCCAATCGTCGACTCGCACGGGCTTGGCATTCGGATTGGTGATTTCCGTTACGGCCCCGGGTGCCGACGTGGAGAAGAACTCTCGCCGGATTGTGATGGCGGTCGTTACCACTGCACATAGCACGGCGACCACCACCAGTGCCGACGAGCCGGCCTCTCGAAGCTTCATGCGGACGTTCTCCAGGCTTGTTTGTGGACCTGACGAATCTGGCTGCCGCCGAACTGTTCGACAATTGACCCTACCGGCTAGCCGCTGTGGGCTAGCCGGTTTCGTCTAGACCAATTCGCCACCGCCACACCCACAGACCGGTACCCGCACGGCGTGCCATAGGACAGCAACCGCCAGCGCCGTCGCCATGACGCGGTTGCCAATTCCCTGCTTGGCGGTGGCCTGCTTGAAGTGGGCTCGAACAGTCCGCTCGCTCATATGAAGATGCGAGCCGATTTCTCGATAGGTCGCCCGGCCGATTCCGGCCAACACGACCTGCGCCTGGCAGACCGTCCAATCCAGGCGGGCTTGCAGTTGAGCAATTTGTTCTGACGGGTCAAGCGAGGATGGGAGTACCGGCGGTACACCTTCGGAAGGGACGCGCTTCAATTTTTGCTCGAGGTCAGGGGGTAGGGCAGCCACAGAGCGAGCGAACGACTTAACATTGTGAAAATCGAAACTGCGCCAAGATCGTATGGTAAATCGGCTGGGAAGTCAACGTGGCGAACGGCTAGCAAGGGCCCAAGAAGCACACCGTCAGTAGTCCCGCTCCGGCGGCGGCAGCAGCGACCTATCGGCAATCACTCCCGCGAAGAACGCCGGAGCCAATGGTCCACTGGCATTGAGCAGCGTGGCCATACTCACCCGGAGTGCGCCGGTGTGCCACGAATAAATTGAGCCGTTGAAGCCCGCACCCGAGAGCCAGAAGACCACGGTTCCCTGCTCCGGTTCCAGTTGCATCGACGAGCGATAGATCACGTCACTGAACTCCGGCAACACCCCCGCCGTGAGGATCGGCACCGGGTGACGGGTCCACCGCACACCATCGTTGCTGCGCGCGAACTGCAGCTGATCGGTGACGCAGGTGCTTCCTGCGGCATACGTCGCCGCAAGCGCCCAGTATTCCTGTCGCGCGGCGACCCAGATCACATCGAGATGCCACACCACCCGGCCCGGCCACGACAGATCCGTGGTCAACGCCGCACTCCAGCGCCGGCCATCGTTCGACTCACGCAATTCCGTCGTAGTCTGCGCGGCGCGACACCCCGCGGGCCCACTGTTGACCGACCACATCTTCCACGACGCCGAGGCGCCACCGCGCACCACGGCCGGCGAGACCACGGCGTGATTCGGCGCACGCAGCACTTCCACTGGCGCGCCCCACTGCACCGCATCGTCGCTCTGCGTGAGCAGGATCCGGTTGGTACCGTCGACCACGGCGCGATAGTAGAGCGACCAGCGATCGCCCTGCGGCGCCACGAGATCGGGGTCCGAGAGGTAGCCATCGTTGATCTGCGCGACCGGATTGCTGAGGCCGTGCGGCACGGTCCAGCTGCGCGGCGTAATGGTGGTGACCATCGAGGGGTTTTCGTAGCGGGAGTCGCCGCCGGGGTACGGCGTGAATGCCATCAGCAATCGCTGCGACCAGAGCGGATCGACCGCGACGTCGGGATGCACCGCCTGACCCGAGCCCTCGTAGGTCGGCAGGCCGATCAACAGCACCCGATCGAGCGGAAGCCGCTCGGGCGGCGCGTTGAGCGCGTGTGCCTTGAGGACGAGCGTCCGCGCGCCGTCAGCCGATATCTCGAGTGCCTGATCGCCGAGGAGGTCCGCGAGTCGCCAGCGCATCGTGACACTGCCATCAGGGGCCGAACGCGGGGCATCGAGCGTGACACTCCCTCCGGCCGGCGTCTTGACCCTGACCGCGACACCGGGGAGTGGCGCGCCGTCGGCACCGATGAGCACGACGACGATGGGGTCGAGCAGCGTGCCGACCTCACCCGCCTGATCATCGCCGCGCTCGAGCCGGATCACGACGCTGGGTGGCGTGGTCGGTTCGGAACCGGCACACCCGATGAGCAGGGCAGCCGTGAGCAGCAACGCGCGAGGGAGTCGCATCACGAACTTGACCTCGGGCACGACCCGTTCGTCACGCCGAGCTGGAACGAATCCCACCTGAGTCCCGCGCAGCAATACAAACGAAAAACGCCGCCCTCATCAGGCGGCGTCCTCAAATCTCATCCAGCGCAGTGAGCTACCGCGCCAGCAACTTGTTCCGCAGCACCGCGAGCTTCTTCCGCACCGAGCCGTCGTAGACCCGGTCGCCGATCCGCACCACCACCCCGCCGAGCAGCGCAGGATCGGTGCTGAAGCCGGCAATGACATCCTTGCCGATCGCCTTCGAGAGCCGCTCGACAATCACCGAGCGCGCCAGGGCATCCATCTCGCGCGCCACCGTGACGCCTGCCCGCACGCGGGAAAGCTTCACGTCGACCAGCGCACGATACTCATCGGCAATCGGCGCCAGCATCAGCTGCCGGCCCCGACGAATGACAGCCGCCAGAAAGAGCGTGAACGGCTTCGGCGCATCCTTCATCGCGTCGAGCACGATCGCGACCTTCCGATCCTTCGGCACCCGCGGCGACATCAGTACTGCCTCGATCGACGGCGTGCTCATCGCCCCCGCCGTCGCATCCATCAGGTCACCCCACGCCTCAACCGCGTTCGCCTTGTTCGCGAGCGCGAACAACGCCTCGGCGTAGTTCCGGGCGATGGTCACTTCCCTCACGGCTTGTTCCCGATCTGCGCGAGGTAGTCCTCGACCAGCTTGCGGTCGGCCGCAGCGTCGAGCCGCTGACCCACCACCTTCCCGGCCGCAGCAATCGCGATGTCGACGGCCTCGCGACGGAGATCCGCCACAGCGCGTTCCTTCTCGGCCACGATCTCGCGACGCGCGCGATCGAGCATCTCGGCCTGTTCCGCCTTGGTCTTCTCGACCGATGCCGCACGCTCACGCTCCGAGGCACCACGCGCCTCGGCCATCAGCGCCTGCGCCTCGCCGCGCGCTCCGGCGAGCAGCTTCATCTGTTCATCCAGGGCCGCCTTCGCCTCGCCATGCATCCGCTCGGCGTCGGACAGCTGCTTGTTGATCGCCGACTCGCGATCAACCGTTGCCTTGACGATCATCGGGAAGACGTACTTCGCGAGGATGATCAGGAACGGGATGAAGACGATGATGGTCCAGAAAAACAGGCCGACCGTCGGCGAGAACGGGGCCGGCAGATCGCCCCCTTCGGCGCTGAAGAGCAACGGTAGCGTCATCACACGATCCGCCTGGTTACTTGGACAGCTTGAACAGCAGGGCGAAGACGAGCGCGATGATCGCGGCGCCTTCGAGCAGCACGCCGAAGATCAGGCCGGCGGCGCGGATCTCGCCAGCAGCTTCCGGCTGACGGGCAATTCCTTCGGCGACACCACCACCGATGCGGCCGAGGCCGATGCCGGCGCCGATGACGGCGAGGCCGAGGCCGATACCGGCGCCGAGGGCACCGTAGTTCGGAATCTGTGCGGCGGCTTCAGTCTGCATGAGAATCGGGAGCAACATTTGCAACTCGTCGTTTCAGTGAGGATTAATGGTCATGTGCATCCTCGGCCAGTACACCGTCTCCTCAGGAACGGTGGCCGGACGATGGGAGCCAGCGGACCCGAAAGTCCAGCTCCCGATGACGATCGCATTCGCGTTCGCCAGTGTCGCCACACGACTGGATGCTGTCGCGGGCCAACGTCATCGCGAGGCCCAAGGGGCCGAAGCGATCCAGTACCGTGTGCACGGTACCCATTGCCGTGCACACGGAACTGGATCGCTTCGCCGCCTTCCGGCGGCTCGCGATGACGGCTCAGTGCTCGTGCTGCATCAATCCGATAAACACCGCGCTCAGCAGGGCGAAGACATACGCCTGCAGGAACGCGACGATCAATTCCAGGAACATCACGCCGAGGACCACTACGGCAGAGGCAATGCCGATTCCGCTGCTCGGGAGTGTTCCCAGTTGGCCGAAGAGGAAGATGATGCCGAACAGTGACAGAATCACGAAGTGGCCGGCCAGCATATTGCCGAACAGACGAATCGCCA
>JBDSMX010000222.1:0-21120 GCA_039915645.1 Gemmatimonadales bacterium
AGGGAGAGCCCGGCCACGGTAAAACCCGCCCCATACTCGTGGTCGCCGAGGCGGTAGAAGAAGACGCCGGTGACGACAAGGATGAAGATGAGGGTCACTGCCTGACCCACCCCGCGCTGAGTTCGACAATTCCCACTGCGAGCCGCGGTCGCCACCACTGCTCACCGTGGTTGCCATCGGGTACCTCGGTGTAGTTCACCGAATACCCCTTGGTGACCAGCACGTCCCGGAAGCGTCGGTGCGCTTCGATGAACACCGGCCCGCTGCCGCCGAGGGTGGGGTGCGTCTCGAGCGCCCCGACATCGAGGACGAAGCGGATCGGCATCCGCGCGGTGGTGCGGGCCTTCCGCGTGAGCCACTCGTACGGCGCACCGTTGGAACCATCGGCACCGCGCCAGAAGGCGCCGCTCTGGGACCAGACATTGCCGAAGAGATCGGGGCGCGAGAATGCGACGAACGCGGCCCCGAGTCCTCCGGCACTCGAACCCGTGACGATCACTCGCGCGGGATCGCGGGTCACGTGCCACCGCCGTTGCAGCCAGGGCATCAACTGCGATCCGAGCAGGGTCGCCATCCGCGGCGCATTGCCGAGATCGGCGATGCGGTTCGTACCGGTGGAGTCATCGATGAGGAGTGCGACGAACGCTGGGGCTCGCTTGAGGGCGAGGAGCGAATCGAGGACGCGCGGCAGAGGCATCGTGTCACGGTAGCTGCTGCCGTCGAACGCGACGATCACCGGATACGGCCTCGGGCGTCGCGCGTCATACCCCGGTGGCGTGTAAACCCAGACTCGGCGTGGCCGGTGGTAGGTCGAATCCTCAAGGGTATGGATCTCGACCCGGCCGGTGGCTGCTCCCCCTCGCTGCGCCGTGAGGGGGAGGACCGTGGTGAGTGAGGCGACTAGCACGAAGGCAAATCGAAACTGCATGGCTGCCCCGGGGTGGCCGACTTGGCGGACCCCCAAGAATACCTCGCTAACCGATGGCGAGCGTGCCAGCCCCGGCATCGTAGGTCAAGGCGAACTTGGCGAGCCCGCTGGTCTTCTGCCCGCCGGTCCAGTTCCCCGAGCCGGCGAAAGTCGCCCCGTGCCCGGTGCAGTAGAAGGAGGTACCAGTCACGCTGACCGTCACCCCGCGGTGGGGGCAGACCAGCGAGAGCGCCAGATATGTCGCATCCGCCGTGCGACTCACCGCGATCGGCGTCCCGCTGCGGCTGCCGTTGTCGACTACGGCGATCCCGCCGACGGCAGCCAGGGCAGGATAGTCAGAGAGCTTGACGGTGAACTTCGTGATCGACGGCGTCGTCGGCAGCGAGGCCCCGCAGGCGGCGAGTCCTGCTGCCCCCAGCGCGAGCAAAGTGCGCTCGAGGAAGAGGCGCCGGTCGATCCCGGTACAACCATCACAGGACACGTCAACCACCCTTGGCGAGCAGGACAACCGAGGCACTCCAGCCCGAAGGATCCTTGTCGTTCTTGTGCATGGCATCGACGTTGACGACGATCTCCTCGCCCTGTCGCGCGATACTGAAGCGATCCATGTTGCGCGTGGCGCGGCCCGAGATGAAGGTGCCATCGGGCTTGTACTTCGAGTGATGCTTCGGGCACTGGAACTGGGCATCGCCCTCGCTCCAGTGCAGCGCCGTGTTCTGATGCGGGCAGGAGAGGTTGAATGCGTAGATCTCGTTCTGCCAGCGCGCGAGGATGACATCATTCTCCTTGTCGATTTGCACACCGTCCTTGGCCGGAATGGGATAGCTCGGGTTCTTCCCGATCCAGCGACGCATCCGCAGTGCCGATGGTGCGGCGGCGGAGAGTCCCGAGGGCATCCCGACCATGATCAGGGCGCCCAGGGTGGCAAGTCCGGCATGTCTCACGAAGTCACGACGCCCGGCGAGCGGGCAGTCGTTGCATTCGGGGTGTTCGTCAGCGGCAAAATCGTCGGGTTGCGACACGTGCACCTCCAGGGCCAGGAACTCAACCGGCGTTCACGAGCGCGGCGCCGGCAATCGCGGTACAGGTCCAGAGCATCAGTGAGCACACCGTTGCACGGTGCAGCCGTCGCCAGAGCCACGGCAGATCTTCGCCCCGCCGCAAACGCCGTTCGGTGAGCATCAGCACCACGCCGTTAAGCAACAGCAGGGTGACGAGTACGATCTTGACGAGAAACGCCGGCGACTTGGCGAAGGTCTCGACGTCTGCGGCTGCGAGGGCGAAACCGCTCAGGAAGAGGAAGACCAGCGCGATCATCACCGGACGATGCGTCGAGTGCAGCCGCCGCAGGACATCGTCGCCGGTCTCTTCCCGGTGCCGCTTGGCACGGAGCGTATCGCGATCCGCGGCGATCGCGATCCCGCCTCCCAGCAGCATGGCCACCAGGTGCACCGAGGTGACGCCGGTCTCGAGCACTTTCGAGTCGGCGTACAGGGCATTCCACGGTGCGAAGAAGTCCGTCAACGAAGCGATCAGGGCGGCAAGCATCAATCTCTCCAGATCCACATCATGACGGTCGATGCCACCGAGAGACTCATCGATCCGATAGCGAGCGCGCGGTGGGTATTCGCTCCGCTGTCCGACTCCCTCGCCGATCCCGCCGAGGCCGCCGTCGCGAGGAAACCGGCGTCAGAGACGAGCATCGCAATGCTGTGGACCCAGCGTCGCGTCTTGCCCGCGGGCTCCTTTCGCGAAGAGACCAGGTTGTACACACCTGTCACGGTGTTGACCGTGAAGAGCACGCCGAGACCGGCGGCGATCGCCGAGTGCGGACCCTTGAGACTCGATCGCCGGTTGCCCAGCGTCCGTTCGTCCTTGAGCAGTTTCTGGCCCACGAAATACTCGGCAATGAACACCGGGAGCTCGAGGTAGCTGCCGATCCGGTGGACCGTGAGCGAGGTGTTATACAGACTGCTGTATTCGATGGCCTTGCGTCGTGTGGTATCGCTCGACGCCTGATCTGCAGTGGGTGCGAGCCCGGCTCGGGAGGCACCGGCGCAGCTGCTGCACACTGGCGGTCGGGTACGCGACGTGGTGTCCGGCGCCTGCGCCATCAGCGGGGACGCGGCGACGAGTGCGGTCGCGAAAAGTGCTGCAAGAGTGCGAGTCATGGCGAACTCGTGAATGGCGATCATCGCGGAGATCCGGTCCGAAGCGGAATGCTGGCGCGCAGTGGATGGAGTGACACGGTGAAACGCGCTGAATCCTCCGGCCAGCGTAGCAAGACGACCCCCGCGACGGAGACCTGCACATTGCGCACGCCGGCCGGCAACACCAGCCGGTAGAGATCCGCCGGGACCTGATTGTCGATGATGACGCGGTCGCTGGCGACGGCATAGGCCGGAGCACCGCCCTCCGATTGGAAGGCGACGTCCGCCCCATCCGAGCGCACCAGCTCCATCGTTCCGCCGGGCTGCGACCGCTTGAGCTCGACCCGCAACTTCGGCGTCGCCGCCACGGCGATCCCGGAGGCCGCCGGGGTGGCCGCCACGATTGAGGGCGCCACCGGAGAGGAGACTACGGAGGGCGTTGGCGCATCGGCAACATCGCCCGAGAGCCAGCGCCGCACCGGGGAGCCGGGAATCACCGAGGCCGCAGCCGCAATGGCAAGCAGGATGCCGCCCCCTGCGACCGCCACGACCCGGCGCATCCGTCCCTGCCGTGAAAGCACCGGCGGTACGCCGGCATCGGCGGGGAGCTCGTGGTCCATCAGCGTCAACAGTTCGCCGATCGCGAGCTGATCATCGGCAAGCCGGCGCGAACGATCGAGACACGGCGCACAGCGCGCGAGGTGCTCCCGGTCGGTGGTCGATCCGCACGACTCGCCCAGCCCCGCGGCGAGCAGGACGTCATCGGGAGGATGGTGCTCGTCAGTCTGGATCACCGTGCAACTCCTGATAGGCGTGACGAAAGCTGATGCCGGCGCGCAGCAGGATCGTGCTCACGTTGGTTTCGGAGAGTTCGAGCGCGACCGCGATTTCCCGATAGCTGTATCCCGAGTGGCGCAGCAGCAGGACCTCGCGCTCGCGTGGCGGCAGTTGCTGGAGCGCGGCGCGGACCTGGTCGCGCTGCTCACCGCGGTCGAGCGCAACGGCAGGATCGGGGGCAGACGAGGGACGCGGTGCGTCGTCACCGGAGGCGGTCAGCAATTGCAGCCGCCGCCCGGTCCCGCGGAAATGGTCGCGCACGAGATTGTTGGCGACCGACACCAGCCAGGCCGACGGCTCCTCGGGAAAATCGCCACGATCGAGGAGCCGGACGAATGCTTCCTGCGCAAAATCGGCAGCCATTTGCGCGTCGCCGAGCGAACGATCGAGGTAGCGGAAGAGCGCGGGATAGCGCTCGCGATACAAGGCGGCAAAGGCCGCTTCGAATTCGCTGGTCGGTGTGGTGTCGGAGGGTCGACGGCTCTGCCGGACGAACGGACGCATCAGCAGTGAGTCCGTGCCGGAGGATGAAGCGGGGAGCGCCGCGAGAGTGTCCACAGCAAGAGGAACGGGTGAGACCACCACATTGTCACAACGCCCTGTCCCCCGATCCGATCAGTACGCCCACCCCAGTTCGAATACCACGCCGCGCGGGGTCCCGCGCAGCAGTTGCAGGGAGCCGTTGGCGAGGGCGACGACGCCAGCCGGTTCATCGCGGTTCAGGAGGTTTTCGAGGCGTAGGGAGGTGGTGATCCCGCGGGTCGAGCCCGGGCCGCGGGTCCAGAGATGGCGAATGCCGGCGTCGAGCCGAAGTCGAGCGGGGAGCCGGAGTCCGTTGATGGCGCCCGCCTGATTGCTGGCGACGCCCTCCATCTCGCCGACGCCGGTGGCACCAGAGAAGGGATGCCATTCCAGTCCCGGGAGCATCGCCGTGGTCGGTTGCCCGCCACCGCTGAACCAGGCGAACTGGATCGCGGTCCGCGCACTGGGAATCCAGCCGGCCGTCCCGGAAAAGAGCCACGGACGTTCGGTGCCGATGTGATAGCTCCCATCCGCGATCTCCTGCCTGGCACTCGCGAGCCCGGCCGTGGCGCGCACGAAGAGCGGCCCGTGCGCCGCGTCGAGGGAGAGATTCACTCCCCGGGACTCACCATCGCCCACAGCCGGGGCGGTGGTCGAAAAGAAGCCCGCGGCGGTCGCGGCCGGGGTCACCACACCATGCCAGTTTCGCTGGTAGCCTTCGAGACTCAACATCGTCCGAGGTCCGATTCGCCGCGCAATTGTCAGGGCATACTGGTCGGCGTGTGCCATCGGCGTGTTCAACGCGGTCGCGGCCGGCAGCATCGGCGACACGATGGTGCTGGTGATGTTCTCCTCATTCAGCAGCGACTGGACGGCCTGATGCGTGCGCCCGAAGCCGGCATCAATGGAGGTTCGTCCGTCGGGATGGAACGAAAGCACGGCGCGTGGCGCCAGCGTGGTCTGGCTGGCAAAGTTGCTGCTGGCGCGCAACCCGAGCCGCAGGTCCAGTGCGTGCGAGGCCCGCCATCCCCACTCGCCGAAGAGCGCGCCAAGCGTCGGGCGCCCGGTGATGATGAGGCCGGCAGCAGCGTCGGCAGCGTTCGCGCTGCTGCTGCTCGATCGATACCAGCTCCGGGGTCGAGTCACTTCGGCACCAAGGAGCAGCGTCCCCTTATCGAGGCGTCGCTGATATTCGGCAGCGAGCCCGAGTTCGCTGATTCCACTCGTGAGCGCGAGGGCGCCCGCCACCGAGGCAGTCTGGATCGCCGCACTGCTGCCATTCCACCAGCCAGCGAGGCGCCAGGCTCCTCCTGCGTGCGCCGACCCCGCCCACGTGGCACCGACCGCCCCGCTGCGCCAGATCGCCGCGTTGCCGAAGGGGCCGCTGGGTGGTGCCGAGGCGTCGTCATGTCCTGCCTCGAGACCATCGGCGGAGGATTCCCAATGCATCCGATTGCCGCTCTCGAACGAGACCAGCCGCAGTTCACCCGGCCCCAGCGGAATCCGGCCGACGGCGATCGCATCCTGATAACCATTGGTGGTGCCCAGTCCGCTCCCATCGGTCAGCAGGTTCCGGAACGAGGTGCGTCCCCCGAGCAGCAGGGAGCCACGCCCGACCGGAAGCTGCGCCAGCGAACGGAGATCGCTCACCGAGGCATTCGCGGTGATGCGTGGCGCGGTCGGCGTGCCGTCGGCCGTGTGCAGTTCGACCACGCCTGCGAGCGCGCCGTCGAAGCGCGCCGAAGCGACGCCGCCGTGCAAATCCACGGAGCCGATGGCGTCGGGATTGAGGCCGCCGGACGCCCCGGCAAAGTGCGTGGCGCTGCTCAGCGGGATGCCGTCGAGCAGCATCCGGTTTTCCGAGCCTCGTCCGCCGCGAATGCTCAGCGCGCCGAGGTTGTCGCCTCGCGTTGAAACACCGGGAGCGCTGGCCAGCAATGCGTTGACATCGGTTGCGGCCGCGGGACGGTCGCGCTGCCATCCGCCAGCAAAGCGAGCCAGCCCCGGTTCATTGACCGGCGCGCTCGTGGTGCTGTCGGCCACGACAGTTCGATTCGCCACGGTTTCGATAGGGGGCAACAGTACCGGGTGAGCCGCGAGGGAGACATCGAGGGCGAGGTCAGCACCGTCGACCAGGCTCACTCCAACGCGCTGGCTCTCGAAGCCCGCCGAGACGATGCGGAATTCGTGCGCTCCGGCGGTCAGCCCGGTGAGTCGGTAGCGACCCAGGGAATCCGTGACCCCGACCTGAATGCCATCGAGCTGCACCATCGCGCCGCGCACGGGCAGGCCGCGTTCGCTCGAACGGACCGTGCCGTGAATGCCCGCCATCAGATGGATCAGCCACAGGACGCGCAGCATTTCGCCGGAACCCCTCAAGTCTTCAAGAAAGAATCTTAGTAGATCCCCGGCAGAAATCGACGCGTCCGCAGGGCATAGTTGCGGTACGCATCGCCAAAGGCCGTTGTGAGGAGGCGTTCTTCGGCGCGGCCACGCAGATCACTGCCGATCACCATCAGCACCACGGCAATCCAGAGCGTGTTGGTCGGGACCCAGATCGCACTGCCGAGGGCAAGGAGGTTGAGGCCCATGTAGAGGGGGTGACGGAGGTAGTGGAACGGCCCACCCGTGGCGAGCTGATGTCCGGCGTCGAGCTTGGCGCGGAAACGCCACGACTGGAACCAGGTCAGCGCCCAGCTCATCAGGGCAGCACCGAGCCCGATGATGAGGCCGCCGACGATCCGCTGTCCCGGGAAGAGTTCGGGGACGCGTCCCGGGATCACCGCGTTGCCAATACCGAAATACATCACCCCGAAGGCGAGTGAGTGCAGGATCAGCAAGGCTCGCGAGTACTGGGCTGTGGTCTCGGCGGCCGCCGCCGGCGCAACCGGAGCCGCCGCATCGCCACGCGCGCGTTGCAGCGTCCGGGTGATCCCGAAGGAACTCCAGAAGGCGAAGTGAACGACGTACAGTCCAAGGTCAGGCGAGAGCATCGCATCAGTCCCGGTAGTGGATGGTGACCGACTCGCCCCAACGTTCGTTGTTGTTGGCCTGGCTCACATGCAGTCGTCCGACCGTGGGGCGGGCGAGTTGCATTTCCCGCAGCCACGCGCGATCGGTGATGCGGAGAACGAGTCGCCCCGAATCGACCTGAGTGGTCCCTGCCAAGGGGGTGCCGCATGACATCATGTAGACATCGAGGGTGCACCGCTGCAGGTGGGCAGGGGCGATCGCATCATTCAGCGAACTCGCGGCATCGATGCGGAGTGAATCGACATCCCAGAAGCCGAGTACGATGCCGAGATACTTTTTCTTGGGAAGGAAGATCTCCATCGCCCAGCGCGGCCCCGAATAGGGATCTTCGAGCAGCTGCTTCGGGCGCGGGAAATCGTCGAGCGCTTCGACGGGAAAGATGATGACCGCCTCGCGTCGAGCGACGACGATCGAAGGTCCCTCTTCGGGTGAAGCGAGCGACCGAGGTACCCCGGCGGTGATGCA
Organism: Gemmatimonadales bacterium; assembly: GCA_039915645.1. Classification (GTDB taxonomy): domain Bacteria; phylum Gemmatimonadota; class Gemmatimonadetes; order Gemmatimonadales; family GWC2-71-9; genus Palsa-1233. The sequence continues at coordinate 7,936 of JBDSMX010000222.1, forward strand.
ACCGGCGAGCAGGGTGACCGCGAGGAGCGCAGGAAGCCGAAGGCCCATCACGGAATGTACGTCAAGCGGGGAGATCGCGACGGGCATGCAGCCAGTCGCGGGCCCCAATCGCGTACAGTGACAGCGTGCTGCCTCGTAGCGTGATCGCCCGCTCGTAGCGCTCTCCCAGCCGTTCGGCCAGGCGAATCGAGCGAAGATTGGAGGGATCGATGAGCGAACAGGCGCGCTGCCAGCCGAGGTCGCCGAAGGCGTGATCGAGGGCCGCGACCGCCGCCTCGTGGGCATACCCCTGCCCCCAGAATTCGCGCGCGAGGGTCCAGCCGACCTCGGGCTCCGGCCACCCTTCGGGGAAATGCAGCCCGGCGCGACCGACAAACGCGCCGCTGCTCCGTTCCTCGAGCGCCCACATCCCGTAGCCGCGCAGTTGCCAGTGTCCGGCGAACATCGCCATCTGCCGCCACGCATCGTCGCGATTGACTGGCTCCCCAGTCCCGAGGTATCGCATCACCTCGGCGTCGGCGCACATCGCCGCATAGCCGTCGATGTCGCGTTCCTTGAAGGGGCGCAGGATGAGTCGGTCGGTGAAGAGCAGGTTCATCGTCTCTCGACCATACCGCTTCCCGCGACCAATGTCTATTGCTCCCTTATCTTCTTCCGCACCCTCGACCCGGGCGGACCACCACGTCCCGTTTTCCCGATACTCGCATCTCCGTGCTCGAGGCGCTGCGTCGCCCGGACCCCGATCAGCGTCGGCACGCGGCCGAATTGCTGGTCCGGGCATACCGTGCCCCGATTCTGGCCACGCTCGCCTGGCGCTGGAAGCTGCAGCCCGACGACGCCGAGGACCTGACTCAGGCTTTCTTCGCGACCGCTCTCGAAAAAGCGTGGTTCGAACGCTTCGACCCCGCGCGCGGCCGGTTCCGCACCTTTGTGCGCGTCGCGGCCGATCGCTTTGCCGCGAATGCCGCCCAGTCGGCCGGCCGGCTCAAGCGGGGCGGCGAGAGCGTGCCGATCTCGCTGGATGACCTCCACGACCTGCTTCCGAGTGGCGACGACGAGATGGATCAGCACTTTCGTGCCGAATGGGTGCGCAGCGTGTTCCAGCTCGCGCTCGCCGCACTCCGCAGCGAGGCCGAGGAGCGCGAACGACTCACCCATCTTCGGCTCTTCGAGGCCTACGACATCGCCGATGAGGCGCGGCCGACCTACGCCGCGCTCGGTTCCCGTTTCGGCCTCAATGAATCCGCGGTGATCAATCACCTGGCGTGGGCTCGGCGCCGATTCCGCAGCCACGTACTCGATGTGCTGCGTCAGCTCGCCGGGAGCGATGCGGAGTATCGTGAGGACGTCCGCGACCTGCTCGGGATCGAGGCGCCATGAACGATCTCTCTGACGAGGCGGTGCGCCGCCTGCGTGCCGGGCTCATACAACCGGAACTCCCGGTGCGCTACCAGTTGCGCGACATCATCGGTCGCGGCGGGATGGGCGTCGTCTGGCGCGCACACGATGGCTTGCTCGGTCGCGATGTGGCCGTGAAGGTGATCGCCGAACATATCGATGGCGCGGAATTCACTCGCCGCATCGAACGCGAGGCGAAAATTCTCGCCCGCCTGGAGCACCCCGGCGTTGTTGCCGTCCACGACACGGGCACGCTCGACGACGGCCGCGGCTGGTATGCCATGCGCCTGATTCGTGGTGATCGGCTCGATCAGGCGGCGACGCAGTTCGGCACCGTGGGCGATGCGGTGCGGGTGATGTTGCGGCTCGTCGATGCGGTGGCCTTCGCACACGCGCAGGGAATCGTCCATCGCGACCTGACACCGCGCAATGTGATGCTGGGGCCGTTTGGCGAAGTGCTGGTGCTCGATTGGGGTGTGGCGCACGATGGTGGGCGACCAGAGGTGGCCGGTCTCGTGATCGGTACGCCAGGGTACATGGCACCCGAGCAGGCGGCCGGACAACCTGCCGATTCGCGGAGCGATGTCTTCGGCCTCGGCGCGATCCTGCGCGATCTCCTCAGCATCCGCCCCGAATGGGCGGCCCCACCGCTGCTGGCGATTCGCGATCGTGCCATGGCAAGCGCCCCGACGGATCGCTACCCCGATGCCGTGTCGTTCGGCGCCGACCTGCGGCATTTCCAGGATGGGGAAGCGGTGAGCGCCTATCGGGAGGGCATGATGGGGCGTGCCGCCCGGGTGGTCCGGCAGTACCGGACGCCGATCGTGCTGGTGCTGGCCTACTTGGTGATGCGCGTGGTGGTGCTGTGGTGGAAGGGGCTCTGAGTGACCCTCAAGGGTGGAGTGGCAAACGGGTAACTGATGCCAGCGATCCTTATTTCTCTTTCACGGAGCAGCAACGATGGGTAAACCACTCTACGGCCTGATCATCGGTGGTGTCCTCGGCGTTCTCGATGGCTTGAGCGCGCTGATTTCCGCCCCCGAAGTGGCGCCGCAGATCACGATGATCGTCGTCGGATCGATGGGAAAAGGGCTGGTCGCGGGGTGGATCATCGGCTTCGTGGCGAAGAAGGTCAACAGTCTTGCCATCGGAGTCCTTGCGGGGACGATGGTCAGCGGTCTGCTCGCGCTGCCGTTCGCCCTCGGCAAGAATCCCGAAACCGGGCACGTCTACTTCTGGGAAATCCTGATTCCCGGGATGATCGTCGGACTCATCGTGGGCTATGCCACGCAGGTATACCAGCCGAAGCGGAAACTGGCGTAACCTTCCCCTCGCCCGTCAGTCGGCCGTAGAGCCAGGCACCGAGGACGGTCCCGCCACCACCCGCGACGAGGCCGAGGACGGGCGCCACCGCGAGGAGCGGGGTCGGCAACAGCCCCATCACCGCGATGGCGATGGTGGGGGTGACCCAGAAGATGAACGCGGTGATGAAGCCGCTCACGACCATGGCACGCCAGACGGTCTCGGCGCGCTCCGACATCCAGCGGAAGAGCAGCATCGCGAACAGCCCGATGAAGATGTTGGCGAGGGCGAAGGTGACCATGCCACGGGGTGCGCCGTCGACGGCGGCAAACGCGGCTTGCCACGCCGAGCGGAACCACCAGTTGTAGGCGCACCATTCACAGATGGTGATGAACAATCCGGCGATGACCGTCGCGAGCAGCACGGCGCCGAAATTCCGCGGCCCGCGCAGATCGCGATTGGAATGATGATGCCGACCCGCAGCGGTCGGAGTGACCAGCTGAATGCGCAGCGATGGCGAGGTCAGCGGGCGGCGGGGGATCTGGAGATGGCTCACGGGATCAGCTCTCCGGCTTGTCGGGCACCTTGGCGCCCTTGCTGCGTGCCTCGGAGAGGCCGATGGCGATCGCCTGTTTGCGGCTCTTCACCTTGGTACCATTGCTGCTCTTGAGGGTGCCGTTCTTCTCGCGCTTCAGGGCGCTTTCGACGCTCCTCCCCGCCGCTTTGCCGTACTTCGGTCCATTGGTGTGATGCGATGGCATGGACTCACCTCCACGGTGGGAAACGTTTCACAATGCTTGGGGGACCCGGCACAAGGAACGACGCCGAGCCGGATGGAGACCCCGCTGTTCACCTAGGACGAACCAGCGGTGGCAGCGAGGTACACATCGGTCGAATCAGGCCATCGCCATCGAATTGATCTCGCTTTCGGCGAGTCCGGACAGCGTCTTGTCGGCGTTCTCTTCCTGGGCAAGAATTTCCTGCACCAGCTTGGTCACGGCCTCGTGTCCCATCAGTTGCGAATAGGCGAGAATGCTGCCGTAACTCGCGATCTCGTAGTGTTCGACCTTCTGCGCCATCCCGATGATGGCGGCGTCGAGCACCGCATCCGGAATGTCCCCGGCCTCCTCGAGCAGCTCGTCGGCCTCCTTGATGATTCCCTCCATCGCCCGGCAGCGCTTGGACGTTGCGCGTTCTCCGAGTGCCTTGAAGGCCGCCTTCAAGTTGGTGATCTGGTCCTCGGTCTCGCCCAGGTGGTGGTGGAGTGCGCTGCGCAATCCGGCGTGGCTCGCCGCATCGATCATCTTCGGCAGGGCCTTCAGCAGTTGCTTCTCCGCATGCAGCATGTCGCGGAGTTCCTCGAGCATCAATTCGTGCAGCGATTGCATGGGCATCGCATCCTCCGTTGTGATTGAGGTGGTACAGCCCTGCCGCTTCGATCAGGTGCGGTATGTGGCAGCAGCGGCATTGGTGACAGGTGTGACGACCCGACACCGGCGCATTGCACCGGTGGTCATGTGGTGAACAGCAGTGTTCCAGAATGCGCTCGCGCCCGAGCTCGTTTCAGCGGAGGCACGGAAGGCGCGTCAGCTTGCCTACTCCCGCCTGAGTGGCCCCACCCGTGTCCCCGACGCCGAGCATTCGAGTAGCGACGCGAAACGTCGCTCGCGCGTCTCGGCGCGCTTGGCGCTCATCACCCAGTGGGTCGCCACCTTGCGGTAGGATGGCGCTTCGGCTTGCCAGTATTTCCAGGCGCTGCGGGACCGCTGCAGCCGAGCCGTGAAATCCGGGCCGAGTGTCATTGCCTCCTTCTCGAACGAGTAGATCCCGGTGCGCTTCGGATCACGCAAGGCAAACACGGCGAGACCCGATGGCATCATCCGCCCCTCGCGTTGCAAACGTGCAACGTGGGCGAGGTTCACATTGCTCCAGATGCTGCGAGCTTTTCTGGGGCTGAAGCGGATCGAGAATGAGTCGGGACCGAGACTGCGGCGCACGCCATCGATCCAGCCGAAGGCGAGCGCCTCATCGAGGGCGGCGGCGTACCCCATCCCCTGATCGAGTGCGTGCACCTTGAAGATCTGCACCAGCAGGGCGCCCTCGTCCTGGTGATGCCGCGCTAGCCACTGGTGGAAGGCCGTCCCGTCTCGAAACCTCACCGGGACGACCGTTGCCGATGTGCGCTTGCTGCCCCTCCGAGTCGTCGCCAATCGAGTACCCCCGAGACAGGGTCGAAAGCGGAACCTGCGGATGACCATCACACCATAGCCGGAGCATCAGATGACCCAGCCCGCGACTCACCCCACTGCCCTCGCGGCAGCCGAACGCGACCGGGTGGCCGAAGAATTCCAGGCGCGGCTCCAGTCACGCGGTGTCACGGTTCACATCAATGATTCGCTGGCCGAACTCGGTCTCATCCTCGAAGCGATCGAAAGCTTCGAGTTTGAAGTGGAGCGCAGCGGGGGTGACCTGATGGTGGATGAACCGCCATCGGGGCAGGTCGCCGAGCCGGACGATCCGGCGTTCGTGATTCCGGCACGGCTCTCCGGTGAATCGGCCACCTGGTTCGCGACCCGAATCGAGGCCGCAACGCACCAGTTGCAGCGTCGACGTCCTCAAGGCTGATCGACCGTCACCTGAGCCCGGAGAGGTCCGCATGCATACTGAGACGAGTGCGAACGAGCTGATGGAGCAGGAGCGGCGCTTCTGGGATGCGATCCAGGATCGAGACCATGTCGCCGTCGCGGCGATGACTGACGACAAATGCCTCATCGTCGGCGCGCAGGGGGTCACCGCCATCGACCCGATCAAGATGGCCAAGCTGACCGAGGAAGGGACCTGGCAGCTGCTCCAGTGGAGCTTCGATCCCAAGTCCACGCAGGTGCACTTCCTCAACGAGGATGTCGCCCTGGTGGCCTACCGGGTCAGCGAGTCGCTCATCGTCGATGGCAAGCCACTCATCCTGCACGCCAACGATTCGTCGGTCTGGGTCCGCCGCGATGGGCGATGGTATTGCGCCATGCACACCGAAACCCCCGCCGGTGACCCGTTCGGCCGGGATCGCATCCGGGGTTGAGGCTACGCCTCGGCGATCTGCTTGAGGTTCGCGAGCCCGGCATCGAAATCCTTGCCGATCAGCTTGTCAAAATTGAAGAGCACCGACATCACCCGCATCATGTAGGGGCGTGCGCCGGTCATTTCCCAGACCACTCGAGTGCCGCCGCCCTGCGGTGCCAGCGTGAAGAGGGCGAAGTTGTTGGCCTCGATCGGCGCGATGAAGTCGAGCTGGATCCGCAATCGCGTCGACGGGACCGACTCGAGAATCTCCATCCTTCCCTGTCCTACTTTCTTGTTGCCGACCCAGTCATACACGGCACCAACTCCGGTCGCGGCCCCGCTGAACTTCCGCTGCAGTGCGGGGTCCAGCTTCTCCCACGGCGACCAGCTCCCCCAATGCCTGAAGTCGTCGAGGAACGGAAAGATCTTCTCGGCCGGGGCATTGATGACGGTCGACCGTTCGAGCTTGAAGCTCTTGGAGCGCATTGCGCCCAGCAGGAGCACCAACGCGATCGGGGCGGCAAGAATCAGCAGAATGTTCAGCACCATCGGCAGGCACCCGGGGAAGCGGGAAGAAAGCAGCGCAGCATCAAATCACCTGAGAGGAGATCCACCAGGTGTTTCCTGATGGATCGAGGATCGCCCCGCGTCGATCAGGATCGTCTGGCTTGTGTTGCGGCGCCTGGACCGAACTCGCCCCGGCATCGAGCGCACGCCGATAACTGACATCGACATCCTGCACATACAGGTGGAGCCACGCGGGAGACGCCGGGAAGCCCGGACCACCATCGGCCATCATCACGACGCTGCTGCCGATGCGGACCTCGACGTGGGCGATCTTGCCATTCGGCAGATCAAAGCGACGAAGCTGGGTGCCGTCAAAGACCTTCACCAGAAAATCAATCACCTTCTGTGCGCCGTGGACCATCAGATAGGGCGATAGCTCGGGATAATCGATCGGCTTCCAGTGATCAGACATGGGGGACCTCGCGAAAACAGGGGGACTACCCGGCGATCCGCTCCGCCTCGATGAACTGCTCGAGGCCGGTGGCGGCGCGCCGCTTGACCTTTTCGCGGACGACTGATGACCAGCCGAGCAGCACACCGGTGAGCCCGAGGGCCTGGCGGGACCAGCGCCAGAGATCGAAATGATCGTGGTGGCGGATGATCAACCCATCGCGAAATTCGAACTCGGCATCGATCGCGTTGTGCACCTGCCTGCCGGTTGCCGAAAAGGTATACCAGGCATCCCAGTGCGCCTGACCAAGGCGGTCATCGGCCCCGACATCGCGTGCCTCGACCCGGAGATCCTTCGCCCTCGCGCAGAGCATCTGCCACATCGCCCCCGCCCGGGCGCCCCGGAGCTCCCCAAAGACCGGATCGGAAAATTCGACGTCAGGATGGTAGCAGGCGATCATTGCAGCTGCGTCGCGGCGGCCGAAGGCCTCGTAAAACTTCTCGATCCGCTGGGCATTGGGGTGCATCGGGGTCTCGGTGCGATGAACGATGGGTCAGGGGTGGGGGATGATGGATGATGGTTGATTGATGATCGGCAAATCTAGTCGCGGATTCGCTGGCGTTGAGTCGTGGGTGCCTCGCAGCGGCCTTCACAGCCGTCGATCACCATGGCTGGCATCGCTAGCGCGATCGCGGGCGGCTGTGGCAGACGCGGAGAGGCAGCCCACGAGCAACGCCGACGAATCCGGCGCGAGATGTGTGTTCCCTCGGATCGCTGCTACGGCCTTAACGCCTTGGCGAGCGCCGTTGGCCCCTGGCCGAGGTAGATGGTGCCGTGTTCGAGATCAGGCCGCGGCTCGTACCACCAGATCAACCCGGCGGGCGGCTTCGTCTTGATGAAGCCCGCGATCTTCGCGGTGCCGGTGGAGATCCCTTCTTCGTTGGCAGCGGTGAGATAGAGCCGCCGCCTTTCCATCCCGCCGATGGCGAGGCGCGCCTCGGCCGTGCCGACGAGTTCGTCGTGATTCCACCAGACGCTTGGCGAGATCGCGATGTACCGACGGAAAAGGGTTGGCTCGTAGAGAAAGGTCTCGACGATGAAGAGCCCGGCGAGCGATTCGCCCACGATCGCCGTTTCGTCGGTCGTGCGGTAGCGACGCTTCACCTCGGGCATCAGCTCGTCGCGGATGAAGCTGCGGAAGGCGGCCGAGCCGCCGACGCGGGGCGCAATGGCACTGTCGCTCCCGACTGTGGTCGGTCCGGTCATGTCGCGACGGCGCTGGGTGTTCTCGATCCCCACGACGAGCATCGGCGCGATCCTGCCGAGCCGGATCAATGAATCCACCGAAATCACCACATGCGGAAAATCTTCGGCGACGCCACCGTCCGGCATGTAGAGCACGGCGTAACGATTCCGCGCGGCAGTCTGGTACCCCGGCGGCGTGTAGACATTGATGGTGCGTGTCTCACCCACGTCGTGCGAGGATATCGTGAAGGTGGTGTGGGCCGGAATCGCCGGTGTCTGGGCGCCCAGCATCGACGTGATCGCGACAAGGAGGCACCCGGTCGTACGGGATACCGTAAGGGCGGATCGAATGGTCACGAAGCGAAACTCCTGTTACGGATTCTGCACCACCAGGTCGAACGAGGCGACCGGGCGAACCTGCTGGAAGAAGTGCCGCTCGGCCGGCGCCCAGCGACGTTGCCGCTCCGCCGCTCCGTCGCCGGCCGCGAGTCGTTCACGGGCCACACTGTCGGGGGCTTGCACCAGCACGGTGAGACCAGCCAGGTCGACCAGCTCGGGCCGCGACGCATACACCCCTTTCAGCAGGATGACAGGCCGTGGCTCGACGCGGGCCATTCCCGACGCCTCCGAGGGGTTGCCATCGAGCAGTGGCAACAACGCTTCGCTTCGGAGTCGTCGCCAATCGAGGTAGTCCCGCGCCCGCTCGGCCGCGCTCCGTGCATCCCACTCGGCAGCGGTGACCGTCGCATCGAAGAAATCGTCGGCGTGCACCAGCGCAGCGCCAAAGGATTCCGCGACACGCGCCGCAATGACAGACTTCCCGGTTCCGCTGCGACCATCGATCACCACCAGCAACGGAGTGTGGAACGCTTCGAGCCAGCGATCGATCGCCTCGACGATCTCGGCAACGGCAGTCTCAAGTGTCGTGGATGGCATCGTCGCTGCTCAGAGATGGACGGCGGTGCCGGTCACGATGATGCCACCGTGTTCCGGAATTTCAACAGCCAGCAAGCTCGGACGCCCCATCGCTTCGCCCTGCCGGATGCTGATTCGTGTGGGGGCACGTACCAGTCCGGCATCGCGCAGGTATCCCCCCAGCGCAGCGGCCGCAGCCCCGGTTGCCGGATCCTCGACCACGCCGCCCACAGGGAACGGATCGCGGGCGTGGAAGCAGTCGGCACTTTCGCGCCATACCAGCTGGATGGTGGTAAGGTGTTCGCGTTCCATTACCGCTTTGAGCGCCTCGAAGTCGTAGCTGAGATCGTCGAGGCGGGCCTGCGTGTCGGCGGCGATGATCAGATGCCAGGCGCCAGCGTACGCCCGCGCCGGCGGGAGATCGGTGTCGAGCTCGTCGCTGGTCCAGCCGAGCGTGGCAAGCACCTCATCGACCAGGTCGTCCTCCGCCAGCAGGTGACTCGGTTCGACCGATGTCAGCGATGCCTCGCGAAGATCGCCCAGACTTTGCACGGTCACAGGGACATCGCCGGCCATCGTGCTGAGCAGATAGCGTCCATCACCCGAGAGTTCACCGAGCACGACACCAGTCGCAATCGTCGCGTGTCCACAGAAGGTGACCTCGGCGAGTGCCGAGTAGAATCGGATGGTTCGCGCACTTCCGGTGGTCGGTACGACGAACGCGGTCTCGGAAAAGCCGACCTCCCGGGCGATTCGCAGCATCTCTTCCGGTTCGGGGAGCAGGTCCCCGACCCAGACGCCAGCGGGGTTGCCCCCCGTAGGCGTCGTCGTGAACGCGGCGATGCGGAAGAGCTGGCCACTCGGCGCGGACATGGCGTCAGACCTTCACCGCGATGGTGCGCCACTTCCCCTGATTGAAGCGCCACATCCCCAGCATCGACCGGGTGACGTGACCGATGAGGATCGCGATCCAGATGTGCATTGGCTGCAGGGTCATGAAGTGCCGCACCGTGAAGCAGATGCCGAGCGGAATGATGATCTGCGAAACAATCGAGATGTACAACGGGCTGCGCGTATCACCGGTGCCCTGCAGGCCACCGGTGTAGGCGAGTGCCGTCGAGATGAAGATGCCGGAGACACTCAGCACCTGCAGCAGATGCACGCCGATCTCGACGGCCTCGGGATCGTTCATCCCGAAGATGCCGAGCAGCTGTCTGGGGATCAGCAGGAAGGCAAGACCGATGGTGCCGGCGCCCATCGCGCCGAATCGCGCCGCAACCTTGACGCCTGCGGCCGCGCGGTCGGGCTGGTGCGCGCCGAGGTTCTGGCCGGCGACTGCCGCGGCAGCACCCATCAGGCCGACCGAGGTCCAGGTAATGAACGAGAAGAGCTGCGAGTAGGACACGGCGTAGGCCGCCTGCGCCGCAGCACTCGCCGCGAGTGAGCCGATGAAGCCGAGCATCAGGACGCCGCCGATATTCATCGCGATGCCCTGGAAGCCGGCCGGGAGCCCGAAGCGGAAGAGCTCGCGGATGATGGCCCAATCCGGTCGGTAGCCCATCCCCTTGGGGAAGGAGACCACCCAGCCACCGTGATAGAGCTTCCAGATGCCGTAGGCGCCCACGAGCCCCGAGGCAATTGCGGTTCCCATGGCCGAGCCCGCGACACCGAACGCCGGGATCGGTCCCCAGCCCTGAATCAGGATCACATTGAGGATGATGTTGCCGATCGTCATCGAGATGCCGAGGATCATCGGGGTGCGCGCGTCGCCGGCGCTGCGCAGCGCGCCGCCCAGCATGTAGAAGAGCAGCATCCCCATGCTGTAGACGAACATGATCCGAAGAAACGGCAGCGCCAGTGCCTGCACGGCCGGCGCGGCGTTGACGAAGTTGAGCAGCACCGGCGACAGGAAATATCCCAGCGGCGCGAGTACACCGAGGGAAAGCAGAATCGCGGTGAGGAAGGCCTGGTAGACGACACGATCAGCATTGAGGTGGTCGTTGGCGCCAGCAAAGCGCGCGACCAGCACGCTCATTCCTGTGAACAGCGACATAATGAACGAGACGACCATGATGAAGATCTGGCTCGACACGCCGATGGCGGCATTGCCCTGGTAGCCGACATAATGGCCGACGAGGATATGGTCGATCATCCCCTGCATGCCGCCGATGATGTTGGTAATCATCGCGGGCCACGCAAGCTTCCAGATGGCCGCCGGGAGCGGCCCTTCGATGATCGAACGGTCGAACTTGCGATCGGGTCGCGCCGTGGGCACGGCCGCGGCCGATGGGACGGCAAGCGCGGGGGCGACGGCGGGGGCAGCAGGTTCGGTCACGGGTTGAATCTACTCGTCCCTGTGCAGGGGAGGCTTGGGGAAGTCATCGGCTCAGCCAGAATCCGGTAAGCTCGGGCAAGGCTGCCAGCAATTCGGCCGGAGGCACCCCGGCGAAGTCGCGGAAGTCGCGGACCAGGTGGGACTGATCGACGTACCCACACTGCGCCGCCACTCGCGCGAAGCTACCCGGGTCGTCGCGACGGGCGCTGAAGACGCGCTGGAACCGGGCAATCCGCGCCAGCAGCTTTGGACTGATTCCCACGTCGCGAGCGAAGAGTCGCTGCAACGAACGTGAGGTGAGCCCCAGCGTCAGCGCGAGTCCGTCGCAGCGCAGATTGCCGTGCGCCGCCTGAATCTCCTCGACCGCCGCGACGACGCGGCTGTCCGATGGCGGCCTCATTGCCGCGAGGGTCGCGATTGCCGCATCGAGAATCGCAACTCGCTCGGACGGAGAGGCAGTGGCAGCCAGTTGTTCAGCGATGGGGAGCAATACGCCGTTCCGCAGGGAATGGATTCCCAGCCACCGATCGGTCAGCTCGGCCATCTGGTCATGCAGGATCGCCGCACCGTAGGGCTCGAAGCGAACGGCGATCAGGTCGCTCCGCCCGGTGGGCCGCACTCGCATCGGTCGGGTGATCTGCCCCACCAGAAACGCCGACGGCTGCCGGACCGCCCGACCGTCCGACTCAAGCTGATCGAAGGAATCGCCGAGATTGAAGATCAGCTCCGGCGAGCCGTCGGGAAGGGCAGGCTCCGCCCCGTCGGAAGCGCCGTCGCCAGCAAGCTGCCAGAAACAGCGCACCAGCGATCGCTGAGCCGGGCCGGGTGCGAACTCGTGATATTCCATCACCGCGAGCATCCCGGACGCTGTCGCAATTGTCCAATCCCCGCCAGCGAGGCAGCGGTATGCTTGTCACAGTTCACTTCATCACCCCAGACACGGCGCGACCATGAAAGCGATTCTCGTGACATCTCTGTTCCTCGCCTCCCTGGCCCACGGCGTCTCCGCCCAGGCGAGCAACGACGTGGCCCGCCTCGGCTGGATCGCCGGCTGCTGGGAGCAGCGCTCCGGTACTCGCGTCTCCCACGAGCAGTGGATGCCGCCCCTGGGCGGGATGATGATGGGGATGAACCGCACAGTAGCCGGCAATGTGGTGCGCTCCTGGGAACAGCTGCGAATCGAAGTACTCAATGGCAAGGCCGCCTACGTGTCGCAGCCGTCGGGACAGGCGCTGGCGTCGTTCACGGCCACCCAAGTAAGCGATACGCTGGCCGTCTTCGAAAACCCTCAGCACGACTTCCCCACCAAAATCATTTACCGGAAAGCCGGCGCCGACTCACTCCTCGCGCGCATCGAGGGTCCCCAGGGCGGCACCACGCGCGGCATTGATTTCCCGATGAAGCGAGTGCGCTGCGGCGCCTAGCTGCCGCGCTTGGTCGGCGTCAGCAGCCCGTGCAGCAAGGGAAGCGCGACAACACGATACGCCGGGCGATATCTCCGCTCGAATCCCGGCGAGTGCTCAACCGCCGGGAACCGCGCCTTCTCCCATTGCTTCCCCTGGGCCACAATGCTGTCGGGATTCCAGGGGACCTTCGCGCCGCGAGCGAGGGCGACCACCCCCTGGATCGCACAGCGGAGAGCGCCGGTATCGGCGACCGCCGTGCGCGCCGTCGCAACGAACGCGGCGACAATTTCCGATGGCGCGCGCCCCGTGGCACGCCAGGGCCGCAGGTGCACCCGCGCAAAGCCACCGCTCGCTCCAAGCGTATCGACCAGCGGCTCGACCGGGCCCTCGCCGAGCGCAGCCCATTCGCGCGTCATCCAGCGTGCGGGCTCGAGTGAATCGCGCACGGCGTGCTCGCTGCCGAGGGTGGCCTGCTGCAGGAGCTTGAAGGCGTCGACCGGTTCCATCGCGGGATAGCGCTGCAGGTGCGCCAGTGTGAGTGCCGCCCATTTGCCATCGATGCCGCAGTC
>JBDSMX010000232.1:0-25546 GCA_039915645.1 Gemmatimonadales bacterium
GAATCTTTGCTCCGGCGACATTGCCCCCCGTGGTGACATCCACGAGATCGACGCTGGCCGCTCGCATCATCCGCGAGAGCGTCACCGACTCCTCGATATCCCAGCCGCCTTCGCTCCAGTCGGTGGCAGAGAGTCGGACCCAGATCGGCAGCGAGGCACCGATCGCGGCGCGCACGGCCGCGATGACTTCCATCAGGAACCGGGAACGATTCTCGAGCGAGCCGCCGTAACCATCGTTCCGATGATTGCTGAGTGGCGAGAGGAACTGGTGCAGCAGGTAGCCGTGCGCCGCGTGAATCTCGATGACTTCGAAGCCGGCGTGAACCGCCCGCGTGGCGGCATCGACGAACGCCGCGATGACCCGGTCGATTCCTGCCTGATCGAGCGCGGTCACACCGGGGTAATCGGACGAGAAGGCGATGGCGCTCGGTCCGAACACTTCCCAGCCGCCGGCATTCATCGGGACGGCACCGTGCCCGCGCCACGGCGTGAAGGTGCTCGCCTTGCGGCCCGCGTGCGCCAGCTGGATTCCCGCCACGCTCCCCTGCGCCTTGATGAAGTCGGTGATCCGGCGGAGACCAGGGATATGCGCGTCGCTCCAGATCCCGGCGTCGTCGGGCGAGATTCGCCCCTCGGGCAACACCGCAGTGGCCTCGGTGAAGACCAGTCCGGCCCCGCCCACGGCGCGCGTGGCCAGGTGCACGAACTGCCACTCGTTGCTGAGGCCGTCGGTATAGGAATACTGGCACATCGGCGAGACAACGATGCGGTTGGGGAGCGTGACGGCGCGAGTGGTAAGCGGCGTAAAGAGGTACGACACGGGTGGACTCCTCGAAATGATGTGCTGCCGACCAGAGGGCAACAGCAGAACGGACGAGCGGGTTCCCGGGAACTACACGAAGCCCCCGATGTCGTCTGACACCGAGGGCTGCGTGGTAAGCGGCTTCAGCTCAATCGGCGCGGAGTGTTTGAATCGGATCGATTTTCGCGGTGCGGCGGGCAGGCAGGTAGCTCGCGATCCAGGTCGTCACGGCGAGGGTGGCGGCTGCGGCGATGAAGGAGGCCCCATCAAGTTCGCTCACGCCGAAGAGGAGTGAGCGAATCCAGCGGGTGACCACGATTGCCAGCCCCGTCCCGACAATCAGCCCCACCAGCAGCGGCAGCATCGCCTCCCGCTGAAGCAGCCGACGCACCTGACGCGGCGTGGCACCGATCGCCAGGCGAATCCCCATTTCCCTGATTCGTCGGGAGATCACGAACGAGGAGACGCTCCAGATGCCGACCGCGCTGAGCACCAGAGCGAGCCCGGCGAAGAGCGCGAGAATGTTCAGTACCAATCGCTTGTCGGCGACCCCATTGCCGATCAATTCCTCGAGCGGGCGGATGCGCAGCGGCACGCCGGGGTCGACCGCCACCAACGCCCGGCGCAACGCCGAGGGCGGCAGCGTGCCACCCTCGCCCCTCACCAGGATCTTCGCGCCGGTCACCGTGAGAAAGGTGGGGCGCTGACGAAAGTTGACGTAGTAGGTCAGCTGCTTCCCTGCTTCGACATTCCACGCCCGCGCGTCCGCCACAACGCCAACAACATTGAGCCATGCGTCGCCATAGCCATCCATGCCCGGAATGCTGAAGCGCTTGCCGAGCGGATCGGCATCGCCCCAGAGCCGTCGCGCCAATGCCGCACCCACGATCACGCTGTGCGCCGTTTCGGCTCGATCACGATCGTCGAACAATCTCCCGCGGAGCAACGGGATGCGCAGCGCCGCGAAGTAGCCCTCGTCGGCAACGCGGTAGTCGGCCACCACATCCTTGGCCTCCCCCTGCTCCAGATGCAGCGGCGATCCGATGCTGCCGACATCGGGCAGGGGCAACAGAATGTTCAGCCCTGCCGCCGCGACACCTGGAATGTTCCGGAGGCTGCGAAGCGCGGCATCGAAGTAGCGCGCGTGATCGGCCGGCGTGGGAAAGCGTGCGCTGGGGAGATTCACGTCGATGATGGTGACCCCGCGCGGATCGAAACCGGTGTCGACCGAGGCAACCTGATAGAGCGAACGTCCTAGCAAACCCGCCGACACCAGCAGCATGAACGCGAGCGCCACCTCGGCGCCGAGCAGCAGTCGCCATATGGTGTGCTGTCCTCGCTGCGCTCCACCACCTCGCACGCGCAACCCCGCCGCGGCCCAGCGCGTGGTGAACCAGGCACTGCTGCTCCCGAAGATTCCGACACCGACGTTGGCCAGCACCGCAGCGATGAGGATGAGTTTGCTCCAATCAATCGATGCCCCTGCGAGGCGCGGCACCAGCATCGGATCGACGGCGCCGAGCAAACCGAAGAGCCCCCGGGCGATGCCGATCGCCAGGATGGTGGAGGCGGTCGCCAGGAGCGCACTCTCGGCAAAGAGCTGTCCGAAGATCCGGCCACGGGTTGCACCAAGCGCGGCGCGCAACTGCATCTCCGGTTGCCTCGCGACTCCTCGAGCCAACAGGGCGCCGGCAACGTTGATGCAGGCGATGAGCAGCAGCAGTCCCGCGCTGCCAAGCAGGAGCAGCAGCGGACGACGGACGGGGCCCAGGATCTCTTCGCTTAGCGGTTGCGCCGCAATCCCGATGGCGTCGGTCTCGGGATGATCGGTCTTGATCGCTGCCTGCACCGTGTTCAACTGCGCCACTCCCGTCTCGAGTGCGACGCCGGGCTTGAGGCGTCCGAGCACCCGGACAGTGTGATTGCGCACCGACCAGGGGACGCCCCGCTCGAGCGGGAGATAGACCTTCGCCGTACCGAGGAGGTCGAATCCTGGTGGCATCACACCGACGACCGCATAGGCCTCCGAGCGACCGAGCAAATCGGAGAGTGTAATCGTCACCTGAGCGAGTGAACCTGGCGCACCGAGGTTGTCACGCCAGAACTCGTGACTGACCACCACCACCGGTGCCGCGTCGGGGCGATTCTCGGCCGCTCCATAGCTGCGGCCAAGGGCCGGCCTGACTCCCGACAACGCAAAGAAATCGCCGGTCACGAACATCGCAGGCACCCGGGCCGGTTCGAACCGACCCGTCACGATCGTGTTCCGGGAGACCACGGCCGCCATTGCCTCGAAGCGATCGGCCCGCGCTCGCCAATCGGCGAAGGTGAGCAGCGATGTCTCGATGGCCTCCGACGTGGCGGTGCGCTCGCTGATGCGAATCAGTCGATCGGCGTCGGGATATGGCAGTGGACGGAGGAGGACACCGTCGACCACCAACGCCATCGTGGTGGCGAGACCGATGCCGAGGCCCAGCGTGAGCACCACCGAGAGGGTGAAGGCAGGACGAGTCAGGAGGGTGCGCATGGCGTAGCGCAGCGTGTGCAGCAGGGTGCCCATCGGATCTCCCGGCAACGGCGGAACGCTGCGTGGCTGGTATCTGGTTGCGGTGGTACGTTCGGCGGCGCCCTGCACCACGAGGTCGGCGACGCCGCGACCCCAGTGGCGGAGTCGGGCGCTGCGGCTGGTGCGTGATGCGACCTGTTCGAAGAAGAGCGCTTCCATCTCGCGCCCGAAACGACGGCGGAAGGCTCCGGGGAGGAGATGGAGCAAGATACGATAGAGCGCGCGCCCCGATGGTTCACGCATGACGGAGCAGCCCCTTCCCGCGCGCAATCGCGACATCAGCAGCGAGCCGGCGCGCCTCGGAGGCGACGACCTTTCGTCCCAGCGGGGTGATCCGGAAGTCGCGCCTGCCGCGTGGATCGTCGTGCGCAGGCAGTTCCTCGAGGAGCTGCTGATCGACGAGATCCCGCAGCCGCCGATAGAGATTGGCCGGCATGATCGGGTGGCTGATCGACGGCTGCGACTCCAGCTCCTTCACGATCCGGTAGCCGTGCGTCGGCCCATCCAGCAGCACCAGCAGGACATGGAACGCCAGGGGATGGAGCGGAAGGAACGAGGCCGGATTGGTCGACAAAGGCATGCACCGGAAAGGAGGTCGGGCGTCGATAGTGTCAATTTGACAATATCAGCACCGCGACCGTTCCCGGCAATCGGCACGAAGTGGCTTTCGTTCCAGCAGGTACAAATCGGAAGCCCCCGATGTCGTCTGACATCGAGGGCTGCCGGGGTCCCGCCGTGGCGTCGAGCGACGCGCCGACAGGGTTACTGAATCGTCTGCATCATGCCGAAGATCGGCAGGTACATCGCGATGATCATGCCGCCGACGATGACGCCGAGGAAGAGAATCATCACCGGCTCCATGAGCGAGAGCAGGCCGCCGACGGCGACGTCGACCTCGTCATCGTAGAAGTCGGCGATCTTGCTGAGCATTTCGTCGAGACCACCGGTCTGTTCACCGACGGCGATCATCGAGATCACCATCGGCGGGAAGACGCCTGACTTCTCGAGCGGCGCGGCGATGGTATCACCGCCGGCAATCGACGAGCGCGACGCCATGATGGCGTCCTGAATCACGGCGTTGCCGGCCGTCTTGGCGGTGATCTCGAGGCCATCAAGAATCGAGACGCCCGACGAGATCAGCGTGCCCAGCGTCCGGGTGAAGCGCGACACCGCAGACTTCCGGAGCACGTCACCGAGCACCGGGAACGCCAGCAGCAGGCCGTCGATCCGGCGCCGACCCTGGGTGGTGGCGTAGAACTGCTTGAGGCCGAAGCCCGCCGCACCAATGAAGAGGATCAGCGCCCACCAGAACGACTGGAGGAAGTCGGAGAGCCCGATGACGATCCGCGTCGGCAGCGGCAGCTCCATCGACACCGAGGCGAACATGTCCTGGAAGACCGGGATGACGAAGACGAGCAGGATGACGATGGCGCCCATCGCCACGCAGAGAATCACGCCCGGGTAGATCATGGCGCTCTTCACCTTGCGGATCAGCTTGTCATTCTTTTCGAGGAAGGTCGCCAGGCGGAGCAGAATGGTGTCGAGAATACCGCCCGCTTCGCCAGCCGCAACCATGTTCACGTAGAGGGCCGGGAAGACCTTCGGATGCTTGCCGAACGCGTCGGCGAGCGTGTTGCCGGCCTCGACGTCGAAGACCACCGCCTTGGTGGTCTCCTTGAGCTTCTGGTTCTCGGTCTGCTGCGCCAGGATGTTGAGCGACTGCACCAGCGGCAGGCCGGAGTTGATCATCGTGGCGAACTGCCGCGTGAAGATGACGATGTCGCGAGTGCCGACGCCGCCACCCGGCAGCGAGATCTTGATGTCGCGCGATGCCTCGCGCAGCGACACGAGAAGCAGCCGGTTCTTGCGCAGGTGACCAATGAGCTCGTCCCGGTTGGGGGCATCATACGTCCCCTTGAGGATCTGACCGGTCGTGGCGTTTTTCGCGGTATACTCGAACACTGGCATCGGAACGCTCCCTTAGCGCGAACCGGCGAGCTTGGACTCGCCGAAGGCCTGCTCTTCAATAGGCGTCTCGCCAATCGCGCGGAGGAACTCCGACGGATTGGGGGAAACGCGGAGACACTCTTCCTTGGCGACTTCCCGGCTCATGTAGAGCTGGTAGAGGCCGTCATTCATCGTCTGCATGCCGTGCTTCTTGCCTGCCTGCATCAGCGAGTAGATCTGGTGGACCTTGTCATCACGAATGACCGACCGGATCGCCGGTGTCGCGACCATGATCTCGGCGACCATCGCGCGGCCGCGGCCACTCGCCTTGGGCAGCAGCGTCTGGGTGATGACGCCCTCGAGCACGAAGGCGAGCTGCGCCCGCACCTGTGACTGCTGGTTGCTCGGGAAGACGTCGATGATGCGGTTGATCGCCTCGGGGGCCGAGTTGGTGTGTAGCGTCGCGAGGGCAAGGTGGCCCGTCTCGGCGATGGTGAGCGCCGAGGAGATCGTCTCCAGGTCACGCATTTCGCCGACGAGAATGACGTCGGGATCTTCACGCAGGGCGTATTTCAGGGCCGAGGCGAAGGAGCGCGTGTCGGTGCCGACCTCGCGCTGGTTGACGATGCACTTCTGGTGACGGTGGATGAACTCGATCGGATCTTCGACCGTGATGATGTGCCCGCGCCGCTCGCGATTGATCTTGTCGATCATCGCGGCGAGCGTGGTGCTCTTGCCGGAGCCGGTCGGGCCGGTGACGAGCACCAGGCCACGCGGCTTCTCGGCGAGCTTCGCCACGATCGGCGGCAGCTTCAGCTCCTCGAACGACTTGACCGAGAACGGAATCATCCGGATCGCCATCGAGATGCAACCGCGCTGCTTGAACACGTTGCCGCGGAAGCGCGCGAGGTTCTGGATGCCGAAGGAGAAGTCGAGTTCGTCTTCCTGTTCGAACCGCTTCTTCTGGGCCTCGGTGAGCACCGAGTAGGCCAGCGACAGGGTGTCCTTCGGCGAGAGAATGTCCTCGACCGAGGCGTCAACGATCTCGCCGTCGACGCGGAGCTTCGGTCGTTCGCCTGCGGTGATGTGCAGGTCGGACGCGTCGCGCGACAACATCTCTTCGAGCAGGCCACGCAGGTTCAGACTCATTCGGCAGTCTCCTTCACGACTTCCTCAAGGGTGGTGATACCCCGCTCCAGCTTCTTCATGCCATCCATTCGGAGCGTCAGCATCCCCTCCGATACCGCCTGCTCGCGCAGGTCAGCCACGGAGTCGCCGGTCAGGATCATTCGGCGCAATGCGGGGGACATTGCCATCACTTCGTAGAGCCCGGCTCGACCACGATAGCCGGTGCCGCCGCAGTTGTCGCAGCCGGTGCCCTTCTTGAAATCGATCTGCCGCAGCGCCGCCGTGTCGAGATGCAGCGCCGAGAGTTCGACGTCGGTGTAATGGTGCGACGCCTTGCACTGGGTGCAGACGCGCCGAACCAGCCGCTGGGCCACCACGAGATTCACCGCGCTCGCCACGTTGAACGCCTCGATCCCCATGTCGATCATGCGGGTGATCGTGCTCGGCGCATCGTTGGTGTGCAGCGTCGAGAGCACCAGGTGACCGGTGAGTGCCGCCTTGATGGCGATGCCGCCGGTTTCCAGATCGCGGATTTCGCCGATCATGATGATGTTCGGGTCCTGACGCAGGAAGGCGCGCAGCGCCGCCGCGAAGGTCAGCCCGATTTCGTTGCGGACCGGGACCTGGTTGATGCCGGGGAGGTTGTACTCCACCGGATCTTCCGCGGTCATGATGTTGGTATCGACCGTGTTGATCCGCTGCAATGCAGAATAGAGCGTGGTCGTCTTGCCCGAACCGGTCGGGCCGGTGACGAGCACCATGCCGTACGGGTTCAGGATCGCCTTCATCAGGTCGGCCTCGGCCTTGGGCTCGAAGCCGAACTTGGTCAGGTCGAGGGTCAGGTTGCCCTTGTCGAGAATTCGCAGCACGATCTTCTCGCCGAAGAGCACCGGCAGCGTCGAGACGCGGAAGTCGATGACCCGGCTCCCCATCTTGAGCTTGAGCCGGCCGTCCTGCGGCACCCGGCGCTCGGCGATGTTGAGCTGCGAAAGAATCTTGATGCGCGAGGTGAGCGCGGCCTTCATCTTGAGCGGCGGCTTCATCACTTCGAGCAGCGCGCCGTCGACGCGGTAGCGGATCCGGATCTCGTGCTCGAACGGCTCGACGTGGATGTCGGAGGCGCCCCGCTTGACGGCATCGGTGAGGATGCCGTTGATGAGCTTGACCACCGGCGCATCGTCGACCAGCGCCTGCATCGCGAGCGCGGTTTCGTCTTCCTCGTCGTTGACGACCTCGATGTCCTCGGAGATCCCCTCCATCTCCTTGAGGATCGTCTGCAGCTGCTCGTCACTGGTCTCGTAGTGCTTCTCGATGAGGGCGCGCAGGGTCTGCTCGCCGGCGAGCACCGGGAAGAGATCGAACCGGGTGATGAACTTGAGGTCTTCGAGGAGGCCCTGATCCGCCGGATCGGCCACCGCCACCGTGAGGGTGCGCCCCTCGCGCTTGAGCGGCAGCACCATCCGCTTGATGGCGAGATCGGCGGGGACCAGCCGGAGCATCCGTGCGTCGACCTCGAACTTCGACAGATCGACCGCAGGCATCCGGTACTGACGCGCCAGCACCTTGGTCAGCTCGAGCTCATCGATCAGCCCGAGGCGGACCAGGACGAAGCCGAGGCGCTGGTGGGTGGTCCGCTGCTCGTGGAGCGCGTGCGCGAGTTGCTCCCGGGTCAGCAACCCCTGGGCGAGCAGGAGGTCACCAAGACGGTCGGCGTGTGCCGGATCGCCCGAGGGGGCGTTGAGGGTCGCGTTAGGGCCAGTCATCCCTTGGCGAGGGTGCAAGGGGGATGCCTCGCGGCCACGGGGCCGCCATCGGGGAAAAAGTCACCGAACCACGAGTCGAGCGGCGAGTCGGCCAATCAGAGACTGAGAAACGCCACGAACCCGGATCAGGTCAGTGACTTGGCGAAATGGGCCCGCGCTGTCGCGAAATGCCACGATGGCGCGAGCCCGAGCCTCCCCGATCCCCGGCAGGGCGTCCAATTCCGCCACATCGGCGCGGTTCAGGTCGACAGCAGGATCACCGCCGACGGCCAAAGTATCGGCGGCAACGCCGGCGAAGGTGAGATGCGGCACCAGCCGTCGCAGCATGGCCGGGCCGATCCCCGCGACCCGGTCGAGCCCGGCGATGCCGCCGAACGCACCGTGAATCTGGCGATCCGCCACGATCCGCTTGGCCAGCGCCGGCCCCACCCCGGGAAGTCGCGCGAGTTCGGGAGGGGTCGCTCGTTCAACGTCGATCCGCTCGGTGTCGGCGATCGGTCGGGCGAGTGCCCGGGCCGAATCACGGTGCGCGAGCGGGTTGCCGTCGGCGGCCGGGTCGAGGCCGAGCGACACCGGCGGGGGGACGCTCGATGCCCCCGAGGCGGCGCGGATCAGATGTCCGGCCACCCCGAGGGCGAGGAGAATGGTGAGCGACCTGCGCTCGGCGGGTGACATCACCCAGGATGGTCACCGGGCAACCACACGCTGGGCACCCGGCGCCCCGCGCCGGCGCGAATTACTTCGCGGTCGCGCCGCGAATCACACCCACCGCAACATTTCCAACCGCCTCGAGTGAGCTCTTGCTGAGCTTGTCGGGCGTGTCGTGCTTGGTGTGCCAGGAGCCGTAGTCGATGTCGATGATGTCGATCGCCTTGAAGCCCGCGGCAATGAGCGGCGTGTGATCGTCGGTGATCGGTCCGTTGTACGGCGCGTCGACGAAGAGGTGACCATACCCCATCCGGGCGGCGACAGTCCAGACCCGGTCGACCACATCGGGAGCGGCGACCTGCGAGCCGGGCTCCTTGGGAATCCGGAGATCCTTGTCGCCCACCATATCCCAGAGCACCGCGAAGCTCGGCTTCTCGGCCGGAATCGGATTCTTCGCGTAATACTCGGCCCCAATCAGCACATCGACTCGCGGCGGACCGAAGAAGCCATAGTCCTCGCCATCGAGGAAGACGAGATCGACACCCACCGTCGTGGGGAGTTTCTTGAGCGCGTCGAGCACGCCCAGCAGCACGGCGACGCCGGAGCCGCCGTCGTTGGCGCCAGGCACCGGGGCGACCTTGTCGATCGATGTCGGACCATCGGAGCGCGGCCGGGTATCCCAGTGCGCGAGATAGAGCACACGATTGGTGGCGGCGGGATTCACGCGGGCGATGACATTGATCATCTCGAGCGAGTCGCCCTCGGCCGGATGGTGCCACCAGCGCTGCACCACGACCGAATCGGTCTTGGTCCGCACCAGGGAGTCGAGCCAGCGCGCCATTGCCGCGTGACCGGCGGTGCCGGGGATTCGCGGCCCGAAGGCGACCTGGGTCTCAACCGACTTGAGTGCGGCGGCGCCATCGAATTCCCGCGGGAGCGAACCCGAGGTGTCACCACCACACGCCGCAGCCAACAACAGTGTCAGAGCGGCCGGAACACGGGGCCTGGAACGCATCAGTGAATCCCCTGCGTGGTAAGCGGAATGTTGAAGTTGATCGCGGCCGAGATGTTGGACGTCTTCCGGTCGAGGTAGCGGAGATCGTTGACCACCCAGCCGAACACGAGCCCACCGGTCACGTGACCGAAGACGTCAGCCTCGAACGAGCCCCGGAGGTCACGACCGCGGATATCCGAGACCAGCTCGCAGAGTTCGGCGGCGGCACGGACGAGACAGTCATTGTTCGAGCGTACCGTGGCAGAGAGTCGGGTGCGCAGCGGCTTCCGCAGGCCTGATAGCGCTCGCGGCATCCGGACGCTCCAGTACAACTCACCGGAATAGATGTCGGTGTTGGCGCGACGGATGTTGCCGTTGTCCTGGCTCTCGGAACGATCGACCGTGGCACTGCCCTGAATGATCACGCCGTTGCGCATGGTGACCCGGAGATCGGGGCCGACGCTGCGCGTCTTCGTCGCACTGAGGGCGGCACTCTGGCCGTCGAGCAGCGGCGTGCGACTCGAACCCTCGCGCTGCCGCAGATACGACGACAACGTCACCAGCGAGAAGGGACCCTTCTGGAATACCCGGCTCCAGCTCACCGAGCCATAGGGCCAATCGCGCGAGCGGGTCTCGGTGACGAGGAAGGCGTCGCCGGTGGCCCGCTGGTAGCGGTCATTGTGGTTTTCCTGATAGGTCGATGTCACCGTCAGCCCGAAGGGAAGCTCGAGCCCCGCAGTGAACGAAGTCTCCCAGTTCTGGCCGGCACCGATCGCCACATCGGTACCCTGATGCAGGAAGGCATCGAAACCACCCGTCCCGAGCTGGTAGCCGAGCGACGGGTCAAAGCCCGCGAGGTCGAAGGTCGACTGGCGGGTGCGCCGCCGCGAAATATCGAACTGCCGCAGCCGCTGGAAGTACTTGCCGGTCTTGCCCGAGTCCCCGAAGATGCGCCGCAACAGCAGCGCGGGATCGATCGTCGCCCCGATTTCCGTGATGCGTGCGTTGTTGAGGGTCTGGGGCAGGATGTACTCGCCGAGGGTGTCGCCATCGACACGGACCGGATTCCGGGTCGTGAGCGAGCGCGAGAGAATGAACGACGAGGTAGTCGAGAGCCGCGGCCGCAGCCACGACGCCAACTGCGGATTGACCGAAATACCCGAGGTCACGTTGCGGTCGCGTTCGACGCCCACATCGGCACCGAGGAACTGCCGCCGGGCACTGCCGGCGAGTCGGCCGATGGTGTTGGAATCGGGATACCGGCGCAGGTCGCGGGTGCTGGCCCAGTCGGCGTTCAAGGTGACCATCTGCAGCGGCTGCCACGAGGTACCGGCGGTGTTGCGGAGCAGGTACTGCAGCGACGTGACCGGCCGGAGAATGGTGTCGGCAAGGCGATGAATCGGAACCAGGAACGAGGTGTAGTCGCCCTGGGTGTGGGAGAGGGCACTGTTGAATCGCAGCGCCGACGGGCGGAGTGAGAACGTTGCCCGGGCGATGGCGCGCCCGCTCTCACTTTCGCGCAGCCAGCGCGGCAGCCCACGCAGCAGTCCGCCGAGTCCCAGCGGTCGCGTCTGACGCGAGCCGGCCACCGCCCAGTTCAGCGAGTAATTCCAGAGTGACGAATTGGCATCACTCAACTCGGTCGTCGCATCGGCGCCGGCGAAGTTCGCGCTGAAGGAGAGCGGATTGACCAGTGCCCGGGTCAGGAGGTTTCCGGTGCGCACCACCCGCCGCAGACTGAGCGAGAGGGTGGTGCTGTTGCTCCGCGGCCGACGCAGCTCGGCCAGTTCGGCGGTTCGCAAATCGGATCCGGTGATCAGCTGCGGGTCGACACGTTCGGCGTTGTAGGCCACGGTCATCGGCATCGCGATGCCGAGCGACTTCGGCAGGAAGCGATCGAGCCGCAGGTTCGAGCTCGCCTGCACCGTGGAGGTGGTGCGATAGCTCGGCGCCTGAGAGATCTGGCGGAACTGTCCGTTCTGGTAGACGTACCCGAGGTTGAGATCGCCGATATCGGAGGCCTGCAGCCGCGCGGACAGCGCGCCAGCACGACCGACTTCGGTAATCGGCGAGGCAAGTCGGATGTCGTCGATCCAGAGTTCGGCCGCCGAAGGCGCCGCGCCCGGCGCGATGTGATAGATGCCGGTGGCGATTTCCTGCACCGAGGCGAGGTTGGGCTCGCTGATGCCGGGGTCGCGCAGATGGACGAGATACGGTCCGTCGCAGGCAACGTAAGCCTCGGGGTCACCACCACATTCGGTCGCGCCGCTGGGCGGCTCGCCGCGGAGGTATCGCTCCTGCACCTGCGCGCGCAACGTGCGCCAGGTCTCGAGGTCGATCACCGCCTCGGGCTCCCAGCTGGTGGTCAGCGCGCGGGCGTCATACCAGTAGAAGTTGCGGGCATCGGCGCCCACCTTGATGTAGGCATGCAGGGTGCCGTCTTCCCAGCCGGTGCCGCGACCGCGGAACCAGACCTTCAGCTCACGATAGGAGAGCAGGTTGCGCGGATCGCCGAGGAAGCGGTAATACGCTTCGGCGCGTTCACCGGTGCGCAAATCCTTGGCGACAACGCGGAGCGACTTCTCGTTGACCTGCTGACCGAGATTGGACTGACCGCCGTTGATGTCGTTGGCCGAGTTGTTGATCCCCGGCGGCGGCACGTAGCCGAGCTCGAGGTTCTCGGTCGTGATGGAGGAGACCGACACATCGCCGTGACTCAGACCGGTGGAGCCGCTGATACCGAGGATCGGCGTTTCCGCTCGGCGGACCCACGGTGCTCCCACGAGTCGCATCCGGGCCATCGCGAAGCGAAGCACCGGATCGGCGCCGCCGTTGTCGGGCGGGGTCAGGAAAGTGAAACGAAGATGCTTGACCAAGCGGATGTTGGGCTGACCGATCTGCCGATCCCACTGCCGCAACGGGACCCGATAGAGCTTCCACGTCGCGCGCAGCTTGGTGATGCTGTCGGTCGACGTGACACCCGCGCGGACGAAGTACTTCGGGTCGCGCAGATCGACGACGTAGCGGAAGACGTCCTCATCGGGGCCACGCGCATTGAGCAGGAGGTCGGCGTCGAGATCTTCGGTGTCGAGCAGCCCGTTGCCATTGGTGCAGCGGGCCGAGAGATCGCCCCAGGGGAAGATCTCGACCGTGTTGGCAATCGTGCGCCGGCAGAGCGCGGGCCGCAGCACCGGGCCGAGCGGTCCTTCGAGCTGATCGGGACGATCCCCGAGAATGCCGATGTCGTCGACCGTGGCCGAGAAGGTGCCGCTGGGATTGCGCTCGGTGTCGAGTCGCCCCGCGCCGACGTACTGTCGTCCGGTCCAGGTGGTATCGGTCCCACTCACGGTGAAGGCCGTCGGGGCGATCGCGAGGGCGTCCTCGCTCACCGTACCCAGGTCGAGCACGAATCGCATCGCCGCGGATTCGATCGGCCTGAGATCGTCGTTCTCGAAGACCCAGAACTCGAGGAACTCGTTGCGCGAGAGGTCGACCCCGGTGAGCGAAAGCGGCGTCACCATCGAGCGCCAGCGCGGCTGGTTGGGCCGCGCGGGGAGACTCCAGTGCGAGTGGTTGTTCTGCGAGACGATCCCGCCGGCCGTGTCGGCGTGGAAGGTGATGTAGGCGACGGTCTCGGGATTGGTGCTCTTGCCGCCAACGATCTGGATGTTGGGATCGATCGCCTCGGCAGTGATCTCATTGGCGCCGCCAGTCCGACTCGGCACCAGGTTCTGCCAGCCGAGCTGCACCGCGCTGGTGGAATCGAATCCCACGGGGAAGCCGAGTGACTCGACCCCCGCCGCGCTCTGCGGCATCGAGGAGAGCTGCCAGTTGTTTTCGCCGAGGCGAATCGGAATGCCGGCGTCGTTCTCGAACTCTTCGAGATACGCCTCGCCTGACCGGTTGGCGTCGGGCCGCGAGAAGGCGAGTTCCGCATTGAGGCTGAGCGACGACGGCGCGATGGCGCCTCCGCTCACCAGCTTGCTGAAGAACCGGGTAAGCGAGGGGAGCTTGAACTGGAAGTCGCCCACCACACCGGCGAGGAGCGAGGCCGTGGGCTCGAGGCCGAGCGCCGGCCGATTGTATGCCGTGGCTTCGGACTGATACAGCCCGACGAAGTTGATGCTGTTATCGGCGTTGAAGCGGTACTTCGCCGTGAGGCCGAAAATCGACGTTGGCGCGATCGCGAAGAAGCCGCGCTCCTCGTAGCTCGCGGTCACCGTGGAGGTGCCGCGACTGAAAAGTCGCTCTGGCTCGAGGAACGTCACCAGCCCGGAGCCGTAGGCAATGGAATAATCCGTCCCGCGGACGAGCCGCTGGCCGTCAACGTAGATCTGTTCAGTGCCTTCGCGGATCTGCAGTGCATTGAGGTTCAGCGTCGACTTGTCGCCACCGCCGCGCGCGGCGTACTGGAGCCGCAGCTGATACTTCGCCGGCGGCCCCTGATCGAAGAGCAGGTATTCCGGGGTGCGATAGATCGAATCATTCCGGAACGCCGGGTCGGGGATGCGCGTGGCGTCGCCGAACGGCTGCAACGACGGGAAGAAGACGAAGTGATCGTGAATCGTCGCATCGGCCCCGGGATCGCGCGATCGCGGGAAGAGCCGGTTGTCGGTGTCGAAGACTTTCGGATCGGTCGGCAGCGCCAATCCGAGCAGCGAAAGCCAGGTCCCGCTCCCGCTCGGCGGACTCTCGGAGCGGTTGAGGGTGATCGCCACGGCGAGCGATCCGGGCTGCAGGTCGCTGCCAGCCACCCGATACACATTGCGCATCTCGTAGGCGAACGAGCCGGCGTCGGGACCACGATTGGGTTGCAGGACCAGCCGCAGGGTATCGCTGCGCGTCGGGTCGTCGGTCGCCGGGAAGGTGCCTACGCGGCCGCCGTCGGCCGTGGTGTAGCTCAGCGCGAGGAAGTCATTGGGGTCGAGCTTTGCCGTCAGCACGAACCAGAGCCCCGAGGGATCGAGCCAGTAGTCACGACCCTGCTGCAGCAATTGCCAGCGCAGCGGGCCGATCTTTTCGATAGTGGTTCCTTCCTGGTTCAAGCCCAGCGCGGTGATACCATCGATATTCGGATTGGTGACGCCACCGGTGGTGACGGAGCGGTACTTGTAGATCCGCACCTGTGTCGGGCGCACCGCCGGGGTCAGGGTGAGTCCCTGCAGCGACAGCGCGTCGACCGCAGGATACCCCGGCAACAGGCGCGGATTCACGGCCCAGAAGAAGCGGCGTCCCTCGAAGTTGAGATCGGCCACTTCGCGATCCTGTGGCTGGGTCGTCTCGGCGCCGATGGTATAGGTCCTGGTGCCGACCTGGCTTCCCTTCTGGGTGGCTGCGAGGGCCTGCACTTCAACCGGCCCGACTTCGACCACGGCGTTGACGCCGAAGTTGTTGGTCGGGATCCCGGCGGTGAGGAAGCGCGAGTACGGCGGCGCGAAGTGCACCGTTCCGATATCGACACGCTTGAGGACCTCATCCTCGAGGCCCTGGTAAGAAACCTTGATGTTGTTGGCGTTATTGAAGTCGCGCTGGTTGTCGAGGTCGATGTCGACGTGCAGTCGTTGCGAGATCAGGCCGCTGGCAGTGAACTGGAGCTGATTCTCGATATGCGGCGGCTTGAACTTGGGGCGGCACCCCGAATTCGGATCCTGTAATTCCACTGGCGTGCAGCGCAGGTTCTGGAAGCGGTCGGTTCCGATCGTGAGCTGCAGCGAACCATCAAAGAGGATGTCGGCAACTTTGGTATTGAGACCGAAGAGCCCGCGACGGGTCAGGTCGTCCGTCGACGTCGGCGTTCCCATCAGCTTCCCGAAGCCCCGCCCACGGTAGAGGGTCGTCAGCAGGCGCTGGTGCGCGGCAGCCTCACGCTGCGTGCGGACGAGCGTCGACGTTACGGAGTCGAACGCGGCGACCCCTTGCTGTACCGACCGGCTGCCGGGAGAGAGCCAGGGCGCGCGAAGAATCGCCGGCTGGCCCACCATCGGCAGGACGCCGGGTAGCGTCCCGTGCACGCCCAATCCGGCACGAGTGGTATCCACTGGAAGCTGGGCTCCGGCGGACCACGGTGCGAGAGTGCTGGCGAGGAGGAGAAAGAGGGCGAGTGGCGCCACGGATGGGGAGTCGGGGGATTAGCTTGGAGACCGGACGACAGAAACCTACGCCCCTCACGTGGGGCACCACAACCGGAAGGCCATCTTCCTGCCATGCGCCTGATCACCCGTCACATCGTACGCGCGCTTGCCGCCCCCTTCTTCTGGGGGATTGTGGCGCTGACGGGCCTGCTGCTGCTGAACCAGATCAGCGAACTGATCAACCAGTTCGGCGGCAAGGGGCTGCCGTTCGATGTGATGCTCGAGGCCGTGGTGCTGGCCCTCCCCGCCCTGCTGACCCTGACCCTGCCGATGGCGGTCCTGGTCAGCACCCTCTATGCCTACAGCCAGCTCGCCGCCGACCAGGAAATGGTCGCCATGTACGCCAACGGCATTTCCGTCTGGCGCATGGTCCGGCCGGCGCTGGTCGCGGCGGTCGGCATTGCGCTGGTGAACTTCATCCTCTTCGACCAGGTAGTTCCCCGGAGCAACATCCGTTTCCGGGCACTCAAGATCGATGTGATGAACAAGACGCCGACCCTCGCCCTGCGGCCGGCGCTCCTCAACCCGCTCGGGAACACCTCCTATATCCTGCGCGCCGCCACCATCGATGGCAGCACTGGCCAGATGCGCGACGTGACGATCTACGATCTCTCGTCCTACGAGGGGCGCAAGGTGCTCCACGCCGATAGCGGACGGATGGCCGAGTCACCCAACGGCACCGACCTGCTGTTGACGTTGCGCCGCGGCGAACAGCTCGATATCAAGAGTGCCGATCCGGGCAGAATCGAAGTCACCCGCTTTCTCGAGAACCGGATCACGATCCGGGGTGTCGCCAACGAGCTGACGCGGAGCGATGACCAGTCCAACGAGCGTGGCGACCGCGAAATGAGCGGCTGTCAGCTCCTCGATGGCGTCGCCGACCAGGAATGGGAGGTCGCCGAGCAGCGGCGGCAGCAGGAGTATTTCACTCGGCGCGACCTGCGCCATCTCGCCGGACTCTCGCCGGTCATTTCGCCGGCGTCGCCGCTGACACCGAAGTTGCCACCCCACTGCGGTCGCTATCGCGACTTCGAGGAATGGTTCGGGCACTTGATGGTCCCGAACCTCAAGCCGCGTGACACGACGCCGATGCCACCCGACGAACGGCTCAAGCAACCGATGCCGTCGATCGATCCGGAACCGGCCAGGGCTCGGCTGCCGAGCGGCAACGTGAGTGTGCTGCCGCCGATGCCGCAACAGGCCCCGCCGGCGCCAATCCCGGCACCCACGGTCGCACCCGAAGTCGCGGCTGGCAACGCCGCCGCGGATTCCTCGTCGGCCGTGACGCCGCTCGTTCGCAAGCCGCGCGTTGGGGCGACGCCACCCGACAGCAATGCCCCGCTCTCGGCTGATTCGGCGAAGGCGATTCTGTCGGCCATCGTCCCGACAGTCGATCACACGCCGGCAGCCGATTCCGCCCTCGCCCTCGCGCTGCGGCAACGAGCGATGAACACGCCAGTTCCTCAGAGCAACGGCGTGTTGCCGCCGCAGGTCGTCGATACCAGCAACCGGAACTTCCTGGTGCCGCCGGTGACGCAACAGATCCCGGGACCGGTCGGCACCATCGAGGAAGTGCGCAGTCGCGCGATGAGTATCAATCGTGCCACCTCGATGATCCGCCAGTATGAAGTGGAATACCACAAGAAGTTCTCGATTCCGCTGGCATCGTTCTGTTTCGTGCTGCTGGGCGTCGCGCTCGCGCTCCGCTTCCCGCGCAGCGGAATCGGGCTGGTGATCGGCGCGTCGCTGGTGATCTTCATGGCATTCTACGTCCTGCTCATCGGCGGGGAGAATGTTGCCAACAAGGGCTACATCTCGGCGGTCACTGCGATGCATGGACCGGTGGTGCTCTTCACCGTGCTGGGATTGCTCGGCATCATCGTGGCCAATCGTGAGATGGGGACCGCGCGCACCGGCGGCATTCTCGATGGCGTGCTCTCGCTCATCCGCTGGCCGTTCCGGAGGAAGTCGTGAAGCCGTTCGGCACGCTCGACCGCTACGTGCTTCGCCAGTGGACCGGCATTTTCCTGCTGTCGGCGATCGGCATCCCGGCGATCTCGGTGCTCATCAACACCGCCGACCGATTCGGCAAGCTCACCGATCGGCACATTCCGATTCCCGACATCTTCCTCGGCCAGCTCTACCTCTTTCCGTGGCAGATGGCGCAGTACCTCCCCGCGGCGGTGCTCTTTGCCACCGTGTTCACTCTCAACGGGATGGGGCGGCACAGTGAACTCACGGCGGCGAAGGCCGGCGGCGTCTCGTTCTATCGCCTCATTGCCCCGATGATGCTGTTGGCGCTGCTCGCGGTGCCGCTGACCTTCGGACTGCAGGAGGCCGCAGCGGTGAGCACGTCGCGGCAACGCACCTTGCAGGGCGACCGGACCTCCCCCAAGGATGTCCAGCGCTTTCAGTTCGGCTACAGCTCGCCCACCCGCTGGACCTGGGTCATCAAGGAGATGACCCGGGTGCCTCCGCGTGCCCAGGGGGGGCTGTTGATCGAGGGCCCGATCGTACCCCATCAGCCACGCTGGACCATCGCCGCCGACAGCGCCGTCTGGTTCGGCCCGAAGACGAAGTGGCGCTTCTACACCGGCGTCACCGTGGTGATGGATACCGGCAGCACCAGCACCACCTTCCGCTTCGTCTCGCTGCGGCATCGGCAACTGGTCGAGACGCCGACCATCCTGCTTGACCAGGAGAAGAAGGCCGAGGAGATGACGATGCAGGAGTTCCGGGGCTACTTGGCACAGTTGAGTCGTTCGGGGAAACCGCCCGGGTCGCTCGCGGTCGATCTGCCGCTCAAGTATGCCGTGCCCTTCGCCTGCATCGTGATCGCCCTCTTCGGCGCGCCACTCGCGCTCACGGCACCGCGCGCCGGGGCGGCACTGGGGCTCGCCTTCGCCCTCGGCACTACGCTGGTGTACCTCACCGGCACGCAGATCATGAAGGCCCTTGGCGGCAAGGAGATCATCTCGCCCGAGCTGGCGGCGTGGTCGATGAACGGACTCTTCCTGCTCCTCGCCGCGGTATTGCTGAAGCGCGTCCGCTCCTGACCTCGCCAGTCGCCGCCACCACGAGTTCCTGCCCAACCCAGAGCTGATCCGCAACTGCAAGCCAGCCCTGTGCGCGGCCACCTCGGGTCGTCTCGGCACGGAGGCGACGGACAAGAGCCAGCACCAGCACCAATGGCGGCGCCGCGCCGCCGCACTCGAGCAGCAGCGCCACCTCGGTCGGCTGCAGCAGCAGGCGCAGCACGGTCACTGACGGTTGGCCAGCAGCGTTGCGGTGCAGTTGTTGGCGCAGCCAGCGGCCGAATGGTGTCAGGATGGCCGGGCCGTCGGACAAGGGTCTGGTCGGCGTGGGCGCGGTGGCTGCGAGGGTGAGTCGAATCAGGGCGCGGGGCATGGTCACTCCGGATCGGGGTGACCGAGAGTTGTGACCGCTGGCTCAACCGGAGCACAAACAGAAAGGCCGCCTCCCTAACGGGGAGGCGGCCTTTCTGCTGCTGCGAGGTACTAGTTGAAGGTGTAGCGCGCACCCAGCTGAATGCGCCAGACGTCCGCGTTGCCAGCGGTCTTCTCGAACGTGTGATCCATCAGCGCGCCGTTGATTGCACGCAGGCGGTAGAGCGCCTTGCCATCGGCGCCGGTGGCCTGCGCCAGCAGCGGCGAGTTGGACACCACACGCTGGGAGAGACCCCAATCCTTCTTGAGCAGGTTGCCGACGTTGAGGACGTCGAGGCGGAACGAGAGGGTGTTCTTCTTCCCGAAGCCGTGTGCGAAGGCCTCCTGCACGACGCTCAGATCGGTGCGCCAGACCATCGGCAGCCAGACCGCGCCACGCTGGGCGTACTCGCCGCGATGGGCCGAGAGGTACTTGTCCTGCGTGATGTACGCTTCCCACGCCGCAGTCTGATCTGCCACAGTGTAGGTCTTGGCCGGGATGGTGCCGGAAGCGGCTACGGTATACTGCTGGAAATTCATCTCGGAGACGTCCTTCGGGACGTAGATCAGGTCGTTGGTGGATGCACCATCGCCGTTGAGGTCACCCGAGAAGACGTAGCTGGTGTTGCCGATGGTGCGGCCTTCGAAGTAGAGCGACAGCGTCGTCGCGCCGAAGTGGAAGTACTCCGCACGGTACGACAGGGCGGCGAAGAGGCGCTTGCCCGGCGAGTTGTTCGAGAATGCCGCGACCGGCTTGTTCGGATCGATCGAGATCGGGTTGCCGTTCCAGCTGCCGAGGGCGACCGAGCCCGGATCGATGGTGTTCTTCGACTCGCCGTAGCTATACGCCGCCTTGGCGTAGAAGCCGCCACGGAAGGCGCGCTCAAGCGAGGCCGCGGCATTCCAGGAGTGTCCGACGGCCTCGTTGCCGAGCACCATGGCGCCGGTGATGGCGGAGTTGAGCTTGTTGCTGGTGTAGCGCGGGCGATTGTCGGCGCCGACGAACTGCGACTGGGCGGCCGGCAGATTGGCGTTGATGTACGACGCGCCGTTCACGTCCTTGTCGTAGATGAACTCGGCCGTGCCGGTCAGCTTCCAGGGCAGCCGCTGGTCAACAGCGATGTCAGTCCGCCAGATCTGCGGGAACTTGTAGTTCTCGCCGGTGACGTCGAGCTCATAGCTCGCGGCCGGAGCGCCGGTGACATTGGTCGGCTTGTAGGTCGCCGGATTCGGGTTGAACGGGCGGGCCTTGGTGTTGTTCTGCTGATCGAAGCCGGTCAGGATGCCGTTCTGCCCGATCTGGTTCGAGATCCAGACGTACGGCGGCGAGCCCGAGAAGACACCGGTACCGCCGCGAACCTGCGTGGTGCGATCACCCTTCACGTCCCAGTTGAATCCGAAACGCGGCGACCAGAGCGGCGTCGCCTTCGGCATGTGGCTGGTCGAGTAGTTCACCGTGTTGCCATCGGCATCGCGGAAATTCAGCAGCGCCGCGACCGGGTTCTCGAGGCCGGTTTCCTTGAAGCTGTGCACGTCGGCGCGCAGGCCGAGGGTGAAGCGCCAGCGATCATTCGGCCGCCACGAATCCTGCAGATACCCGCCGAACGAGGTCACGTCGAGCGGCTGCAGCGGCTCGACCTGGCCGGGAATGTTGTTGTAGCGGACCTGGAAGCGACCAAGCGTGACCGGCGACGCGGTGCGCGTCGGGTTGGCGAGGAAGTCGTTCGCGTCGGTGTAGAAGTCGGCAAGCGAG
Organism: Gemmatimonadales bacterium; assembly: GCA_039915645.1. Lineage (GTDB taxonomy): Bacteria > Gemmatimonadota > Gemmatimonadetes > Gemmatimonadales > GWC2-71-9 > Palsa-1233. The sequence goes on from JBDSMX010000232.1 coordinate 21,179, forward strand.
TTGTAGACGTAGACGCTCTGCGACGCGGAGTAGAAGACGTTGTCCGAATGGTACTTCTCGGCCGTGACTCCGAAGGTCAGGTCGTGCTTGTTGCCGTAGATCGTGAAGTTGTTCTGCAACTGGTAGCTGTTGTAGCGCAGCTGGTTGTTCGGGGTGAACGGCTCCGACCCGGCCGACATGTAGGTGAGGCCGTCCTTCTGGATGTCGATGAGCGGGAAGATCGTCTCCAGCGCGGCCCGGCTTTCGTCACTCTTGGTGTAGCCGACGATGAGGTCGTTCGCCATGTTGCGGCCGAACGTCGACGTCCACTCGGCGCCGACCGAGCGGTTGTTCTCGAGAATGTTGTAGCCGCTGTTCTGGAACGACATCGAGTTGGCATTGTCGCGGCGGTTGCCGAGAACACCGAGCGAGTTGGAGTTCGACACCGGCTGGCCCGAGCTCGAATTGAGCAGGTTGTAGCGGACCGCGATCTTGTTGTGCTCGTTCAGGTTGTAATCGAGCTTGCCGAGGAAGCGGCGCGACGGTACTTCGAGGTTCCAGCCGGTGTAGGGGCCGGTCTCGTAGCCGAAGTTTGTCTTGAGGTAGGTCGAGAAGGTCTCGAGGTCGGACTTGAGCACGCGGGTCGTGTTGCCCGCCACCGTCTCGCCACCGTTATTCGCCACGAAGGTCGTGGCCGGCTGGGTCTGGGCATCGTCTTCGTAGCTGGCGAAGAAGAAGAGCTTGTTCTTGATGATCGGGCCACCCAGCGACGCACCGAACTGGTGGAAGTTGAAGGTGCCGGGATTGAAGAGCAGCGCGCCGGCCTTGGTGCCGACCAGACTCTGGTTGCGGCCGAGGTAGTAAAGCGAGCCGCTGAACGAGTTGGTACCGGACTTGGTCACCGTGTTCACGCCGGCGCCGGCAAAGTTGCCCTGGCGCACGTCGAACGGAGCCACGTTGACCTGCACCTGTTCGATCGCATCGATCGAGATCGGGGCGACGCCGGTACGACCACCCGGCTGCGAGCCGAGACCGAAGGAGTTGTTGAAGTAGGAACCGTCAACGGTGATGTTGTTGAGGCGGTTGTCCTGGCCCACGAACGACGTGCCGCTCGACTGCGGCGACAGGCGCGTGAAGTTCTCCAGACCACGCGAGATCGTCGGCAGCGCGGCGAAGACTTCCTTGTCGACCGATGTCGCAGCACCGGTGCGCTCCGAGGAGAACACCTGGTCCTTCTGCGCCGTGACCGTGAGCTCACCGAGCGTGACGGCCTGACGATTGGCGACGAGCGACACATCGGACGCCACGCCGAGCTGCAGGTAGATGTTGTCCCTGGAGGTTGGCGTGAAGCCAATGGCGGTAGTGGTGACCTTGTACGGGCCACCGACGCGCATCCCCGGGATCGTCGCACGGCCATCGGCGCGCGTGATTGCGGAGTACGACGTACCCGACTCGGTATGCACGGCGGTGACGCGCGCCCCGGCCACCGGAGCGCCCGACGGATCGGTGACGACCGCGTGGATCGAGGACGTCGTCACGCCCTGGGCCGCGACGACCGCTGGCAACGCCAGCATCGTCACGAGGACGCTCGACACCGTGAGTGCCAAACGCACAAATCGCTTCATTGCAACTCCTGTGAATCCGTAAATGAGGGGTGCCCCGAGACCGGCAGCGGCACAAATGTCGTTCCCGAGCGGGACCTGCGCAAGCAACCACTTTGGGACGGACCGGATGATTCCCGTGGAACGTCACGGGGCGACCACGATTGGGTAAGGATCAATCGAGAAGCGAGAAGCGAGAAGCGAGAACCGCCGGGCCCTTTCGCTTCTCGCTTCTCGCTTCTCGAATATTTCGTTCCGTTATGCAACGTGCTGCCGCTTCTCCCACCACTGCCAGGCGTAGTACACCGGCAATCCCGCCAGGATGACCCCGAAAGTGAAGCCGTTCTCCTTGGGGTGAGCAATCAGCGCATTCCCTACCATCCCCACCGAGGCCAGCAGGAAGATCGCCGGCACCACTGGATAGCCGAGGGTGCGATAGGGACGTACCGCGTCGGGGTCGCGCTTCCGGAGGGTGAAGACCGCCATCACCGCCATGGCGTAGAAGGGCCAGGCGCCCAGCACGAAGCGATCGGCAAGGGCGGCGAAGTCATTCTGGAGCACATAGGTGACCCCGAGCGCCGCCGCCAGCCAGATGGCAGTCGAGGGCGTCTTGTACCGCGGCGAGACGCGCGCGATCGCGGGGAAGAAGAGCCGCTGCTCGGCCATCGCGAAGAAGATCCGCGGGCCGGTGAGGATCGACCCGTTCACGGAGCCGAAGCAGGAGACCATCACCACCCCGGAGATGATCGCGGCGCCGGCAGTTCCGAAAATGGAGATCTTCTTGGCGGCCTCGGAGGCCACCCTGGTCGCGGCGGCCATCTCGGTGATCGGCAGCAAGTAGAGGTAGGCCGCATTCACGAGCAGGTAGATCACCACGATCGCCGAAGTCCCCAGGATCAGGGCCCGTGGGAGGTTGCGGCCCGGGTCCTTCACCTCACCACCGACGAACGAGAGATTGGACCAGCCGTCGTAGGTCCACATGATCGGAACCAGCGCCGTGAGCATCAGCGAGACGGTGACCGTGGCGCCGGGCGCCGGGGTCGAGAAGTTGGTGAAGCTCCCCCCCACGCCGAAAGTGAAGGCGAAGAGGCCCAGTCCGAGCATCGCGCCGTATTTCAGGATCGTGGTGACGTTCATCAGCGCCGAGGCGTAGGCGACGCCCAGGTAGTTGAGCAACGCGATCAGGATGATCACCACGGCCGCCACGTAGCGCTCGGTCTGGGGGGTGAGCGCGATGAACTCCCCCAGGTAGGAGGCGAAGACCAGCGAAATACCGCCGATTGCCGCGGCGCGGATCACCGTGAGCTCGGCCCAGCCATAGAGAAAGGCCGGCAGCGGCCCGTAGGCCTCGAGGATATAGGCGAAGATTCCCCCCGACCGCGGGTATGCCGCCGCCAATTCGGCAATGGTGAGCGCGCCGGTGAGGGTAATGATTCCGCCGATGACCCAGAGCAGCAGCATCGGCCCCGGTTCGCCGAGGGCAGCGGCCACCTCGCGGGGGACCCGGAAAATTCCGCTCCCGATGGTGGTACCCACCAGGACGGCAGCGGCACTCCAGAGGCCCAGATTGCGGGGCAGGCGCTCTTCCATTGGCAATTCCTTGAGGGGGGTGTCCGGCGCTGGTATGTTGGGGCTCTGGAAAACTGACACCACACGGCCGTCCCGCCTAGGGGCGCGGCCTGCGAGGCAATATTCTGGATGTCTGACGCCACCCCCGCTGCGGCCGTTGCCGTGCGCGCTCCATCGCTCGCTGCCGACCTGGTCACCCTGACCAAGCCGCGAATCATCTCGTTGCTGCTGGTCACCACCATCGCACCGATGTTCATCACGCCGGCGGGGATGCCGTCGTGGGGATTGATCGGCTGGGTCGCTCTCGCGGGCTACCTGATGGCCGGCGGAGCCAACGCCATCAACATGTGGTTCGACCGGGACATCGACGACAAGATGGCCCGCACCAAGCTGCGGCCGATTCCGTCGGGCCGGATGACGCCCGGCGCCGTGCTGCTCTTCGGGATCACGCTCGGTGCAGTGGCGTTCACGCTCTTCTGGCACTTCGTGAATCCGCTCGCCGCGTGGCTCGCCCTCAGCGGCCTGCTCTTCTATGTCTTCATCTATACCATCTGGTTGAAGCGGATCTCGCCGCAGAACATCGTGATCGGTGGCGCGGCCGGCGCCTTCCCTCCCCTCGTGGGCTGGGCGGCGATGACCGGCTCGATCGATCTCGGCGCGCTCTATCTGTTCGCGATCATCTTCTTCTGGACGCCGCCGCACTTCTGGGCGCTCGCGCTGCGGCTCCAGGGCGACTACGCCGAGGCGGGCGTGCCCATGCTCCCCGTGACGGACGGCCCCGCGGTCACGCGCTTCCAGATCCTGCGCTACACGGTCATGCTCGTGGTCATCAGCGTGCTGCTCGCGCCCGCTGCGGAGCTGGGGCTCATCTACCTCGGCTCCGCCCTCGCCCTTGGCGGCATCTTCGGCTGGTATGCCTTCCGCCTCTACCGCCACCCCGAGCGCGAGTCCCCGATGACCCTCTACAAGTACTCGCTCCTCTATCTCGCACTCGTCTTCATCGCCATGGGCGTTGACGCGCTGGTGCTCGGGTAGCGGTACCCCGGCCGGAAGGCCGGGCTCGCCTGCTCACGCGAATGTGCATTCCGTGGTCGAATTGCGTCCGGCCTACCGGCCGGAGTACCGACCGTCGGGGTGGCCTATGCCCGCGGCGTCAGCCCGTTCCCGTGCGAGGCGGCGGTCGACGCGTTTGGCTTCGCGTTCTTCGTGCTTGACCCAG
>JBDSMX010000275.1:0-32333 GCA_039915645.1 Gemmatimonadales bacterium
CTTGGGGAAGGTGTCGGTGGTCATGATCGCCTGGGCGATGTCGTCCAGCGTGCCGCTGCTGAGGCCTTCAATCAGGGCCGGAATTGCGCCCTTGATCCGCTCGACCGGCATCTGCACGCCGATCACACCGGTGGATGAAACCTGTACCGCTTCGTCCGGAATCCCCAGGCCTTCTGCCACAAGGCGTGATGTCTCACGTGCAACCGCCAGCCCCTGCTCGCCGGTACAGGCATTGGCGTTGCCGCTGTTGACGAGCAGCGCCTGGGTGTTTTTGCCGCGTATCCGCTCCGCAGACAGAAGTACCGGGGCGGCCTTGACTGCGTTGACCGTGAAGACGGCACAGGCACGTGCCGGTACCTCGGAAAAGATCAGGGCCAGGTCCTTGCGCCCCGGCTTCTTGATGGCCGCTTCGACGGCCGAGAACTGAAAGCCTTTAATGTCCATAATTACAACCTCTACTCTAATGTCACTTTGAGCGAGCAATTTTTCGCAAGATCAAGGATGTCAAGGGGGAGCGCGGAGGCGTACCCATAGGTACGCCGCACAAGTAACCCCGAAGACTTACGCAGATATTGTGCAAAAAGCCGCTCGCTACTTCCCGCAGCACTTCTTGTACTTCTTGCCGCTCCCGCAGGGGCAGGGATCGTTGCGACCTACCTCGGGTCCTCCCGACGGCATCGGCGGTCCGAGGGACCCCATCCCGGTCGATACCCGCGGTGCCGCAGCCGGCGTCCGACTCACGTTACCGGCGAAGAGATCATCGGCCGACGGCTCGTGCGGCCCGCTCTCCACCATAGGCGGCGGTGGCGGCGGCGCAGCTGGACCATCGGCGCTGACCTGGATCTTGAGGTAGCGCTCGGCAAAGGTCGACTGGATGTCGCGCAAGAGATCCTCGAACATCTCGAAGGCCTCCTTCTTGTATTCCACCAGCGGGTCGCGCTGCCCGTAGGCGCGATACTGGATCGCGTTGCGGAGCTGATCGAGATCGTAGAGGTGGTCCTTCCACTTCTCGTCGAGGACGCCCTGCATCACCTGCGACAGCACCTGCAGGTCAACATCCGGAATCCCGATCTGCTGCCCGAACTGCTGCAGGTAGGTCACCTTCCGCTCGAAGGCGGCCTCACCTTCGGCGCGCGCGGCATCGGCCACGGCATCGAGGGTGGGCGTGGCATCGGCACTGAGCACTGCTTCCGGTCCGACGAGGAACTGCATCATCAGGGCGTTCATGAGCCCGGGACGATCATAGTTCTCGGGGCGCTCGATATCGACGAGATAGTTCCGCGCGGTTCGGTCGACCGCGACGCGAATCATCTTGATCGCTTCGGCCTTGAGCTCCTCGCCACGCTCGAGCGCAAAGAGTCGCGTCGAGTAGATGACCTCGCGCTGCTGGTTCATCACGTCATCGTATTCGAGCAGCCGCTTGCGGGTCTGGAAGTTCTGCAACTCCACCCGCTTCTGCGCCGATTCAATGGCCGCAGTGATCAGCTTGCCGGTGATGACCTCGCCCTCTTCCGCGCCGCCCTTGTCCATCATCCGGGCAATGCGGTCGGAGCCGAAGAGACGCATCAGGTCGTCTTCGAGCGAGAGAAAGAAGAGGGACACACCAGGATCGCCCTGACGGCCGGAGCGACCGCGCAGCTGGCGATCGATACGCCGCGACTCGTGGCGCTCGGTGCCGATGATGTGCAGGCCGGCGTCTTCCGAGGTCAGGTCGAGCGTCGGATCGAGCTTGATGTCGGTGCCACGGCCGGCCATGTTGGTCGCGATGGTGATCGCGCCGCGTTCACCGGCCTTGGCCACGATCTCGGCTTCGCGCTGGTGGTACTTGGCGTTGAGCACCTCGTGCGGCAGCCCGCGACGCTTGAGCTGGCGCGACAGCGTCTCGGAGACCTCGACGGTCGTGGTGCCGATCAGGACGGGCCAGCCGAGCTTGTGGATCCGCTCCACTTCGTCGGCGACGGCGTTGTACTTCTCTCGCCGCGTCTTGTAGATCTGGTCGACGTGGTCCTTGCGGCGGATCGGACGGTTGGTCGGGATCACCGAGACCTCGAGGCCGTAGATCGAGTAGAACTCGGTCTCCTCGGTCTCGGCCGTGCCCGTCATGCCGCAGAGCTTCTCGTACATCCGGAAGTAGTTCTGGATCGTGATGGTAGCGAGCGTCTGGGTCTCGCCCTTGACCTGCACGCCTTCCTTGGCCTCGACCGCCTGATGCAGGCCGTCGGACCAACGGCGACCCACCATGATGCGCCCGGTGAACTCATCGACGATGAGCACCTGGCCTTCCTGGACGATGTAATCGACCTCGCGCTCGTAGAGTGCGTGCGCCTGCAGCAGCTTGTGGATGATGTGCAGCTGCTCGCTCTTGGCGGCGTAGTCGGCTTCGATTTGCCGACGCTTCTCGGCCTTCTGCTCGATATCGAGTTCGGCATCGTGCTCGACCGCGTGGATTTCCTGGGAAATATCGGGCACCAGGAAGAGCTGCGGGTCGTGCGGCGAGAGCGCCTCGGCGCCACGATCGGTCAGGTGCACCGAGTGGCCCTTCTCGTCGAGCACGAAGAAGAGCGAGTCCTCGATCGAGCGCATGCTCTGCTGCTTCGCCGGCAGCTTGCGGTCGGCGATGTAGTCGAGTTCGGTGCGCTGTACCAGCTGCTTGACGCCGGTCTCGTTGAGGAGCTTCTGCAGCTTCTTGTTCTTCGGTGCGCCGAGCTGGGCCTGGTACAGCTTCATCCCGGCCTCGGTGCGCATCTTCTCGTCCTGCAGCAGCTTTTCGCCCTCGGCGACGAGTCCGCTGGACACTTCGTTCTGCTGGCGCACGATTTCGGCGATCTTCGGGTTGTAGCCGCGATAGTGGACGCTGTCTTCGTCGCCCACCGGTCCGGAAATGATCAGCGGCGTCCGCGCCTCGTCGATGAGGATCGAGTCGACCTCGTCGATGATGGCGTAGATGTGCTCGCGCTGTACCCGCTGGTCGAGCGAGTAGACCATGTTGTCGCGGAGATAGTCGAAGCCGAATTCGTTGTTGGTGCCGTAGGTGATGTCGGCGCCGTAGGCGGCGCGTCGATCGGGCGATGAGGGCTCGGTATCGTCGAGACAGGCCACCGTAAGGCCGAGATAGCTGAACAGATGCCCCATCCACTGCGAGTCGCGGCGGGCGAGGTAGTTGTTCACCGTCACCAGCTGCGCCCCTCGTCCCGGCAGGGCGTTGAGGTAGAGCGGCAGTGTCGCAACCAGGGTCTTCCCTTCACCGGTCGCCATTTCGGCGATCCGGCCACGATGCAGATTGATCCCGCCGATGAGCTGGACGTCATAGGGCACCATGTTCCAGACGATCGGCTGGCCAGTGACCATCACGGTGGTTCCGACCAGGCGACGGCACGCCTCGCGAACGGTCGCGAAGGCCTCCGGCAGGATCTCATCAAGCGTCGTGGCTACGCCGTGGCGGAAGGCTTCTTCGGCTCCCTGCAGTTGCAAGTCGATGGCATCGCGCTCGGTTGGGTCGGCACAATCGTGCTTCGCGGTCCGCAGCCGTTCGACTTCGGCGCGCAGCGCACCCGTCTGCTCCTCGAGGCGCGCGCGGAAGCGGACGGTCTGCCCCTGGAGGGCGGCTTCGTCCAGCGTCGCGATGCGCTCTTCTTCCTTCCGGATTTCCGCGAGCAGCGGCTCGAGCCGCTTCACTTCACGGGCCTGACGATTACCGAATACCGACTCCACCAACCGCTTGATCATCCTGCGTCGCTCCGATAAAGCTGTAACCCTGAAATATAGTCGCCCACCCGCTCGGGGACCCATCCGGTGAGCGAGCGGCCGGCGGCCACGCGAGCCCGGATTTCGGTCGAGGAGAGCTCCAGCACAGGGGCCTGCACGAGGGCATCAAACCCCTCGGGTGGGGACTCGCCACCACGAGCGAACACCGCCACGGTGGCCAGGGCACGAATGGCATCCGGGTCACGCCAGCCGCCGAAGCCGCGTGCGGCATCGGCGCCGAGCAGCAAGACAAGTTCCGCGCCAGAAAACTCTGCCACAATCTCGCGCAGTGTGTCGACGGTGTAGGAGGGACCGGAGCGCAGCAATTCGCGGCCATCGGCGACGAACCCTGGCACCGAGGCCACAGCGAGTTCGACCATCCGGAGCCGCGCGTCAGGCGGTGCGCGATGGCGTCCGATCTTGAAGGGCTGTTCGGCGGCGACCACGAAGCGCACCTGATCGAGGTGCAGCTGTTCGCGAGCGAGCTGGGCGACAATCAGGTGCGCGTGATGGATCGGATCGAAGGAACCACCGAGGATACCGATCCGCACCTGTTACTGCCCCGCGGGCTTCTCCGCCGAGGCCGCCGCTGGCAGAGGACAGGTGGCATCGATACGCGGCGCGGTGGGGAATCGCTTGCGCAAGATTGCACACGTTTCGCGCACGTCTTCGGCGTATCCGATCTGCCGGTAGGTCTCGATCAGCTTCGTCATCACTTCGGGTGCGATCACCGCACGAGGCCATGTCGCCAGCAGATCCTTGAGATAGAGGATTGCCGAGTCATAGGCCTTGAAGCGCAGGTAGAAGAGTGCGGCCTGATAGCTCTTGACGGCGAACCGCTCATCGAGCTCGGTGATCCGCTCTTGTGCGGTCTTCGCCCCGGCCGACGCGGGATAGCGCGCGATCAGCTCCTGATAGGTGGCGATCGCAGTCTGGCCATAGGTGGCATCGAGTTCGGGACGACGCCAGAGTCCGGCGTAGCTGTCTCCGGCACGCAGCAAGGCAATCGGTGCCATCGAATCACCAGTGAACTCGTCCGACACGCGGCGGAACTCGCGCACCGCCTGCAGATTGCTGTGCTCACCCACCCGAGTCTCGGCGAGATAGAATCGCGCGAGAATCGCGCGATGATCTCCCGAAGGCAGTTCGAGCTGCAGACGCTCCAGTGCCGTGGCCGCCTTCGACCACTTCTTGGCCGTGTACAACCCCATGGCGCGCGTCCACATCGAATCGAGCTGTGCCGGGGTGGCGGTGAGGCGCGAGAGGAGCGGGGCCGTCGTGGTCGACGGCTTCTTCCCCTTCCCGCAGGCGGTGGCGAGCGCGAGCACCAGCATCAGGCCGAGCAGCGGCAAACGACGCATCAAGGGCGGTCCGGGACGGCAACAGGGTGAACAGTCGTGTCGGCAGACTCCGCAATTCGGAGTCGCTGGAGCGCGAGGATCGTAATCGAATCGGGCGCCACGCGCGCGGACGCCACCGTCTGCCACGCCAAAGTGGCAGAAAACGGGTCACCCTGGCGGAGCCTGGCATCGCCGAAGCCAATGAGCGCGCGGCGCCCCACCACGCCGGCCGGGTCGCGCCGGGCCGACCGATCGAGCCACCGCTCCGCATCCCCGACCCGATCATCGTTCAGGGCGGACAGCCCCAGGGTCAGCTCGCAGTCGGCGAGAAAGGACATCGCCGTGGCGCGGGCCGAGTCGGCCTGCTCGCTCCGACGCAGCACGCTTTCGAGCACCGGAACCGCCTCGATGCAGGTGCCCCGCTTGTGTTGCGCCAGACCGAGCGCCAACAGGACCGAGTCAGCGGCTGATCGGCCGGAGACTGCGGCCAGGGCAACCGGGAGTACCTGGACCGCCTCATCGGCGGGGAGATCGGAGACCAGGGCGAGCCGAAGCGCCATACGGCCCAAGGGCCACGACGGTGCCAGCTTCCGGAGGCCGAGAACGGCGCGGGCCAGCACCAGCGGTTCGCCCGCGCGCTCGGCTCCCTGTGCCGCTCTGGCCAGCCCAGCAGCGGCTTCGCCTGCGCGATCGGGGGCGGTGGTGCCGAGTTCGGTCCAGGCACGAACCGCCTCGAGCCGTTGCCCCGCGAGAAACGCAGCATCGGCGTACTTGCCGAGGAGTCGCGGCGAGTTGCCGGCGGCGCGGTAGGCGGTCACGGCATCGAACCACCGCCCTTCGTGCCAGGCGATATCGCCAGTGCGTTCGGGATCGGGACTGCGGGTGCCGCAGGCGGCCAGGAGCAGCAGCCAGAGCGACGCGGTTCTCACTCCGGAATCCGCTCCACCATCGCGAGGTAGGCAGCGACGCGCTCGACGTCTGGTCGAACATCCTGGGCCGCCCGCCAGATATCGCGGGCGCCAGCGGTGTCGCCTGCGAGATAGCGCGCCAGACCGAGCTGGACCCTCGCGTCGATCCAGTCGGGGCGATCTCCCAGAATCTTCTCCAGGATCTCGCGTGCTTCGAGAGGATTCCCCACTTCGATCAGCAGTCGCGAAAGGCGGAGGCGCAGATCGAGAAACGCGGGACCGAGGTCGACCGCACGCCGGTACTCGCGCACCGCATCAGCGAGGAGCCCGCCATCGGCATAGAGCTCACCGAGGTGGGCGTGCTCATTGGCCAGCCGAGAAGCGAGGTGCGCCGGGACGCCGGCCACCGGCGCACCCTCGGAGGCGGCTGCCGAAGCAAATGCCGCGGCGGCCTCGTCATTGCGACCGACCTGATTCAGCACCAGGCCGCGATGCAGATGGGCCTCGACGTAGCGCGGATTGAGGGCGAGTGCGGCGTCGAACGCTTCGAGCGCCTCGTCGGGCCGGTCAAGCAGCGAGAAGGAGAGTCCGCGCAGGTGATAGACGTCGGCGTAGGCTCGACCGCTTCCTTCCACATCGTCGAGACAGAGGAGGGCGCCGTAGTAGTCGCGGTTGGCGAACCGCGCCCGTGCGGTTTCGAGCAGCCCGCCGGCGCTGATCTTCACCCGACGACCTGGCGGAAGTAGGCGATGGTTTGTTCGAGTCCCTCGCGAAGCGGCACCTTGGGCTCCCACTGCAGCACGGCGCGCGCCACGGTCAGATCGGGTTTGCGCACCTTGGGGTCATCGACCGGCAGTTCCTTGTGCACAATCTGTGACTTCGAACCGGTGAGCGCGAGTACCTGCTCGGCCAGCTCCAGCATGGTGAACTCGCCAGGGTTGCCGATGTTGGTCGGGTCGACCCGATTGGAGTTGAAGAGTCGGTAGATCCCTTCGACCAGGTCGGAGTAGTAACAGAACGAGCGCGATTGCAGCCCGTCCCCATACACCGTGAGTGACTCGCCCTTGAGTGCCTGGACGATGAAGTTCGACACCACCCGGCCGTCCTGCGGCCGCATCCGCGGGCCATAGGTGTTGAAGATCCGGACGATCCGGGTCTCGAGGCCGTGGTAGGTGTGATACGCCATCGTGATCGCTTCGGCAAAGCGCTTGGCCTCGTCGTACACCCCGCGCGGCCCGACCGGGTTCACGTTGCCCCAGTACGTCTCCGGCTGAGGATGGACCAGCGGATCGCCATACACTTCCGACGTCGACGCGAGGAAGAAGCGCGCCTTCTTGGCCTTCGCGAGCCCGAGCGCGTTGTGGGTACCGAGCGAGCCGACCTTGAGCGTCTGGATCGGCATCTCGAGGTAGTCGATCGGTGAGGCCGGCGATGCGAAGTGCAGTACGCCGTCGACGGCGCCGTCGACGAAGATGTATTGCGATACATCGTGACGGACGAACCGGAAGCGGTCGTTGCCCATCAGGTGCGCCAGGTTTTCCGGACGCCCGGTGATGAAGTTGTCCACGCCCACGACTTCGTGTCCGTCGGCGAGGAAACGATCGGTCAGATGCGAGCCGAGGAAGCCAGCGGCTCCGGTAATCACCACGCGCATTACAGGTCCTTCCGGCCAATGCCGGTGTAGCGGAATCCAAGCCGCGACATTCGCGCCGGCTCGTAGAGATTGCGTCCGTCAACGATGACCGGCGTCTGCAGCAACTGCTTGATCCGGTCAAAATCCGGATTGCGGTAGACCAGCCACTCCGTCACGACCGCGAGGGCATCGGCGCCAGTCAAGGCATCGTAGGGATCGGTCGCAAACGTCACCCGATTCTCCCAAAGCCCGCGTGCCACATCCATTGCTTCCGGGTCATGTGCCCGGACGCTCGCCCCGGCATCGAGCAGCGCATCGATCAGGGCCACCGCTGGGCTTTCGCGCATGTCGTCCGTCCCGGCCTTGAAGGCGAGCCCCCAGACCGCGACCGTCCGCCCGCGCACATCGCCCAGCAGTCGCTGCAGCTTCTCGAACATCACGCGCTTCTGGCGGGCATTCACCGCCTCGACGGCGTCGAACAGTTCCGGCGACATCCCTGCCCCGCGCGCCGTGTGCATCAATGCCTTGACGTCCTTCGGGAAGCAGGAGCCACCGTAGCCCGGCCCCGGAAAGAGGAAGGCGTTGCCGATGCGGCTGTCGCTGCCGATTCCTCTGCGCACGGCGAAGACATCGGCGCCGACGAGCTCGCAGAGTTCCGCGATCTGGTTCATGAACGAGATGCGCGTGGCCAGCATCGCGTTGGCGGCGTACTTGGTGACCTCGGCCGAAGGAATATCCATGAAGAGGATCGGTGACCCCGACCGCACATACGGCGAGTAGAGTTCCCGCAGCAACTCTTCCGCGCGCGGGTCGTCGGTGCCGAGCACGACGCGATCCGGCTTCATGAAATCATCGATCGCCGCCCCTTCCTTCAGGAACTCGGGATTCGACGCGACCGCAAAGTCGCCGCTCGTCGCCGCCCGCACGGCAGTGCGCACCTTTTCGGCGGTGCCGACCGGCACGGTCGACTTGGTGACCACGACCTTGAAGCGGTCGAGGTGATTCCCGATCGTGGTGGCGACCGCCAAGACGTGTTGCAGATCGGCCGAGCCATCCTCGCCGGGCGGGGTGCCCACAGCGATGAACACGACATCGCCGTGCGCCACCGCCGCACCGAGATCGGTCGTGAACTGCAAGCGTCCTTCGGCGATGTTGCGTTCGACCAGCGGCTGCAACCCCGGTTCATAGATGGGGAGTACCCCGTCGCGGAGCCGCGCAATCTTGCCGGCATCGACGTCGGCGCAGATCACGTCGTTTCCCGTCTCCGCGAAGCATGCTCCGGCTACGAGTCCGACATAGCCGGACCCGATCACCGTCACCCGCATCAGCCGACCTTCGCCATGATGTTCCGCGTGTCGACCACGAGCCTGGCGTTCCGCTTCACAAGAGCCCAGTCGATGCTCGCGTGATCGGTCACGACGAGCACGGCATCGGCATTCTTGACGGCGGCTTCGGTCAGCGGGACGGACGCGTAGTCGTGGCCTGCCTCGGAGAACTTCGCGACGTACGGATCGTGGTATGTCACGTCGGCACCGTACTGGTGCAACAGCCCCAGGATATCGAGCGCCGGACTCTCGCGAAGATCCTCGATGTCCTTCTTGTAGGCCACACCCATCACCAGCACCTTGGCACCCTTGATCGCCTTGGAATGGTCATTGAGCTCCTCCATCAGCTTGCGCACCCAGAAGAGGGGCATCTCGCTGTTGAGTTCGCCAGCCAGGTCGATGAAACGGGTCTTGTAGTTCAGGCCGCGCATCTTCCAGGCGAGGTAGTGCGGGTCGATCGGAATGCAATGTCCGCCGAGGCCCGGACCGGGGAGGAACTTCATGAAGCCGAACGGCTTGGTCGCGGCGGCTTCGATTACTTCCCACACATCGACACCCAGCTTGTCGCAGACGATCGCCATCTCGTTGACGAGACCGATGTTGACACTGCGGAAAGTATTCTCGAGCAGCTTGACGAGTTCCGCCGCTTCGGTGGTGCTTACCGGCACGAGAATGTCGATGGCTGGCGCGTACATCGCGCAGGCCACCTTGATGCAATCGGCGGTGATACCGCCAACCACCTTGGGCGTGTTTCTGGTGCCGTACTTGGGGTTGCCCGGATCGACACGCTCAGGGGAGAAGGCGAGGAAGAAGTCCCCTCCCACCGTAAGCCCGGTGCTCTCGAGTGCCGGCAGCATGATTTCGCGGGTGGTCCCGGGATAGGTCGTGCTCTCGAGGATGATGACCTGGCCCCGACGAAGCGTAGCCTTGATTGCTTCCGTCGCGGCTACAATGAACGAGACGTCCGGGTCCTTGTACTTCGACAGCGGCGTCGGAACGCAGATCGAGATCGCGTCGGCCTCGCCTAGTCGCGACGGATCGGTTGTCGCCTCGAAGAGGTTCTTTGCGCGAAGCTCGGCCACCTCGCTGCTCGCGATGTCCTTGATGTGGGAATGGCCGGCGTTCAGCCCATCGACCACGCGCTGGGTGATGTCGTAGCCGAGCACCTTGAAGCCGGCGCGGCCGAGTTCGACTGCGAGGGGGAGCCCGACGTATCCGAGCCCGACGATTCCGAAAGTGATGTCGCGCTTTTCGGCGCGGGCAATGAGGTCCTGGGCAAGCGTCATGGCAGTCAATACTCCAGCGGCAAGGCGACCCGCCGCCCGTCACGGGCAGCGAGGTACGTGGCGATCAGCAATTCGAGTGAATGGAGGCCCTCTCGGCCATCCGTGTCCGGTTGCGCGTTTCCGCGGAGCACCGCAAAGACGTTTTCGTAGTAGCTGCGATGACCGTGGCCGTACACCGACGTCGTGGCGTAGCTGGCATCCATGACACCGGCATCGTCGGGATGCTCGTCGGCAAATTCCCAGTGGTCGACCCGATTCACCGCCACACCGCCGAGACGAACCGTACCGTTCTCGCCGAGGATGGTGATCGATCCTTCAAGGTTCTTCGGGTAGGTCAACATCGTGACCGCCATCGTCCCGAGCGCGCCGTTCCGCCACTTGATCGAGAGCACACCCGAATCCTCGACTTCGATGTTCCGGGCCAGCGTTGCGGTATAGGCCTGTACGCTCTCGACCGGCCCCACCAGCCAGTCGAGCAGATCGACGTAGTGGCTCGCCTGATTCATGAAGGCGCCGCCGTCAAATTCCCAGGTCCCGCGCCACGATGCGCTGTCGTAGTAGGATTGCGGCCGGCTCCAGAACACGTTGACCGAGACCATGTAGATCCGGCCGAATCGACCGGCATCGATGGCCCGCTTGAGCAGCTGCACGGTGGCATTGCGACGATTCTGCTTGACCACGAAGAGATGCCGATCGGCGCGGTCGCAGGCGGCCACCATCGCCTTGCCGTCGGCCCAGCGGGTGGCCATCGGCTTCTCGGTGACGACGTGGCGCCCCGCTTCGGCGCAGGCGATTGCCTGCGCGGCGTGCAGGCCGCTCGGTGTCGCCAGCACCACCAGGTCCGCATCCGAGCCGGCGAGCAGATCGTCGAGACTGCGGAACGCCTTGGCCCCGGTGCGGGTCACGGCCCGGGCCAGCGCCTCGGGATCCGAATCACAGACGGCGACGACCTCGCACTCGCCCGCATGTGCCTCGAACGCCTCGAAGTGATTGCCGGCAATTCGACCGCAGCCGACGACCGCCACGTGGATTCGCCGCCCGAGGATGGGGGGAGCCCCGACCATTCGCGGCTGCGTGTGCAGACTCACGCGTAGAACTCCCGAATCGCCTGCACCACTTCGTCCAGCTGGGCACGCGTGAGTTCCGAGTAGATCGGCAGCGAGAGCACGGTATGCATCGCACGTTCGGTAACCGGCAAGTCACCAAGCTTGTAGCCGAGGTGCGCGAAGCAGGGTTGCAGGTGAAGCGGCAGGGGATAGTAGATCGCCGAACCGATTCCGCGACTCTTGAGGTGCGCCATCAACTCATCGCGCCGCTCGGCCTGGATGGTGTACTGATGCCAGATATGTTCGTTCATCGCATCGACGACGGGCGGCGTGACCTGGGCGATGCCGGCGAGCGCGGCCGAGTAGTACTCGGCGTTGGCACGACGGGCGACATTCCATTCCTGCAGGTGCCGCAGCTTCACCAGCAGGACGGCCGCCTGCAGAGAATCCAGCCGCGAATTGAAGCCGACCTCGTCGTGGTGGTACTGCTTGGCGCCGCCGTGCAGTCGCAGCCGGGCGAGCCGGGCGCCCAGCGCGTCGTCATTGGTCAGCATCATCCCGCCATCACCCCAGGCGCCGAGGTTCTTGGTCGGGAAGAAGGAGAGGGTCGCCACGGTGCCGAGCTGACCGGGCATCCGCCATTCCCCATCGATCTTCCGCCGGGCGCCGACCGACTGCGCGCCATCTTCGACGACCGCGAGGCCATGCTTTGCAGCGATCGGCGCGATCGCTTCCATCGCGGCCATCTGGCCGAAGAGGTGAACGACCACGATGGCCCGGGTGCGGGGAGTGATCGCAGCCTCGATGGCGGCGGGCGAAATGTTGAAGGTGCCCGGTTCGACGTCGACGAATACCGGCATACCGCCGGCATTGTGAATCGCGCCGGCTGTCGCGAAGAAGGTAAAGGCTGGAGAGATCACTTCATCGCCGGCCGCGAGACCAAGGGCGTGCAGTGGCAGCAGCAGCGCGTCGGTGCCGCTGGCGCAGGCCACCCCGTGGCGAAGCCCCATCAATTCGGCAATCGCCGTCTCGAGTGCAGGAATTTCGGGACCCATGACGAAACCCTGACGCTCGATGACCGTGCGAAGCGCGGGCTCGATTTCATCCTTGATCTGCTGATACTGGGTGACAAGGTCGAGCAGCGGTACCGGCATGTCTGACCCGGGCGAAAGTGAGCTAACTGTCAATGGCAGTGGAAGTTACCCCTGCCCTCCGGGTGAAGCAATCAGCGTCAGGACGCCGTCCCGTTCGTCGTAGCTGGTGCCGCAAGCAGTGCACGTCGCGTGCCCCCCGGTCAGCCTGAGCCGTTCACCGCAGCGGCAGACCCAGCCGACTCGGCGGGCGGGGACCCCGACCATGAGGCCGAAGGCAGGGACATCGCTGGTGACGACCGCCCCGGCGCCAATCAGGGCGTATTCGCCCAGGGTGGCCCCACAGACGATGGTGGCGTTTGCCCCGATCGAGGAGCCACGGCGCACCAGGGTCCTGCGGTACTCATGCTTGCGGGAGACGTGGCTGCGAGGGTTCAGCACATTGGTGAAGACGCAACTGGGGCCGCAGAAGACATCGTCCTCGAGCTCTACCCCCTCGTAGATCGAGACGTTGTTCTGGATCTTGACGTTGTTGCCGATCCGGGTCCCCGGCATGACCACCACGTTCTGGCCGAGGGAGCTTCGCTCCCCGATCACCGCACCGGCCATCACATGGCAGAAATGCCAGACCTTGGTGCCCTCGCCGATGGAGGCGCCGTCGTCGACGTAGCTCGACTCGTGTACAAAGAAACCCGCCATTCCAGCCCCCCAGCGCCGCGTGAGGCCGAAAGATAAGCGGGGCCGTCAGCCCAGGGTGGGCAGGAATCGCGGCGATCGGCGGAGCTTGGTCGCCTGCTCGAAGGCGTAGGCGAGCCCAAGGAGGCGGGCTTCCGTCCAGGCTCTGCCAATGAACGAGAGGCCCACGGGGAGCTCATGGACCAATCCCATCGGCACCGTGATGCTGGGGTAGCCGGCGACGGCGGCAAAGGAGGTGTTCCCCCCGGTGAAATGATCCCCGTTGAGGAGGTCGGTCGTCCATGCGGGCTGATTGGAGGGAAGCACAATGGCATCCAGCCGTCCCCGGTTCATGGTCGCATCGATCCCTTCAGTCCGGCTCTTCACGCGACAGCGTGCCCGGGCGTCCAGGTATTTCCGGTCGGTCAGCGCACCGGCGCGTTGCGCCCGGATGAAGGCTTCCTGACCGAACCAGGGCATCTCGCGCACCTTCTCCTGCTCATTCCAGGCAATCAACTCGGCGAGTGTTCGCACCGGCGACCCTGCCCCGCGTGACGCCAGATACGCGTTGAGCCCGGCCTTGAATTCGTAGTCCAGCACAATGCCTTCCGCGGCGTCGAAGCTGCCGGCCGTCGAGAGGTTGGCGGGGTCGACGATGACGGCGCCTGCATCACGCAGCGCACGGATCGCTTCATCAAATCGCCGGTCGACATCGGGATTGAATCCCGCAAGGTTGCGCGCCACGCCGATGCGGGCGCCCTTGAGCGCACCCGTTTCGAGCTGCCGATGGTAGTCGTTGCGGCTGTGCCCCTGACTGCCGCGCGTCGCCTGATCGCGTGAATCGACACCGACCAATGCGCCGAGAAGCGTCGCCGCGTCAGCAACGGAGCGCGCCATGGGTCCGGCCGTATCCTGACTGGCGGAAATCGGAATGATGCCGGAACGGCTCCAGAGCCCGACCGTCGGCTTGACGCCGACGAGGCCGCAGAGCGCCGACGGGCAGATGATCGAGCCATCCGTTTCCGTCCCGATGCCAATGGTCGCGAAGTCCGCCGCGATCGCGGCGCCGGTGCCCGATGACGAGCCGCAAGGATTTCGATCGAGGACGTAGGGGTTCCGGGTCAGGCCGCCGCGCCCGCTCCAGCCGCTGGTGGCCCGGGTTGAACGAAAGTTTGCCCACTCGCTGAGGTTGGTCTTGCCTAGGAGAATCGCGCCGGACTCCCGGAGACGTTCGACGATGAACGCGTCCCGCGGCGCACTGCTCGCGGCGAGAGCCAGCGAGCCGGCGCTGGTTCGCATCCGGTCGCCGCTGTCGATGTTGTCCTTGATCACGATGGGGATGCCGTGCAGCGGCCCCATGACGCGGCCGGCTCGGCGTTCCGCATCGGCGCGATCCGCAATGACGAGTGCCTCGGGATTCAACTCGATCATCGCGTTGATGGCAGCACCGCGCTTGTCGAGTGTCTCGATCCGATCGAGATAGCGCTGCGTGAGTGCGCGCGAGGAGAGTTCGCCACGCTCCATCATCGTCGACAGTTCGGCGACACTCGCTTCGGACAACGGATCCGCAATTGTCGTCGCGGGCGCGGGGAGCCTGCCCGCGGGCGTGTCCGGCGTGGCGGACCGGTGTCGGTCGACGCCGAGCAGCGCGGCCCCTCCGATGAGTGAGTGCGTGAGAAAGGTGCGACGTTCGATCGAACGATCCGGTGCCTCAGACACGTGCGCCTCCTGGAGAGAATCATTCCGCGGTCAGAACCGAGTCACATCCGCAACGTTCGAATTGTGTCAGAAGCGTGTAATGCATCCGCGCGAACCACTTCCTGACAATTCCATACTATCATCGCGCCGGCATGCTGCGGATTCTCCAGTACACCACAGATGGCACGCGCGTCGCGCGTCGTCCGCTGTGGTTCTCTCCAAAGGAGAACCCCTCATGCAACAGCGTCGTAGGACCCCCTTCACCCGAGCGCTCAGGCGCGCGGTGTGCCTCGTGGCTTGCACGGCGAGCTTTACCGCCGCGCTCTCGGCCCAGGCGACCGGCAAGCTGGAGGGACGCATTCGTGACCAGACCGGCCAACCGGTGGCGAATGCGCGCGTCCTGATCGTCAGCAGTTCGGCCTCGGCCACGGCCAACACGCAGGGATACTACTTCTTCAACAACGTGCCCGCCGGCGATATCTCGGTGCGGGTGTCATACGTCGGCTACAAGCCGAAGGAGGTCACTGGCGTCAAGATCCTGTCCGGGCAGACCATTACGCAAGACGTTGCGCTCGAACAGACGGCGGTGGCCGTGCAGGAAATCCAGGTCATTGCCGCCAGTAATGCCCTGGTCCCGCGCGACCAGGTGACCTCGAAGCAGCTGGTCGATGGTGCATTCACCGACAAACTGCCGGTCGACCGCATTGGCAACGTGCTGGCGCTGCAACCGGGCGTCTCCGCATCGCCGGGTGGCGGCACGCTCTCGGTGCGCGGCGGACGAGGCGATGAGAATAGCACCTTCGTCGACGGCGTCCCG
This sequence comes from Gemmatimonadales bacterium, assembly GCA_039915645.1. Taxonomy (GTDB): domain Bacteria; phylum Gemmatimonadota; class Gemmatimonadetes; order Gemmatimonadales; family GWC2-71-9; genus Palsa-1233. Next base: position 15,564 of record JBDSMX010000275.1, read on the forward strand.
GTGGCCCAGGGCAACCGTGGCACCGGCGCAGGACGCGGCCTGGGTGGCGGCATTTCGATCGGCACCAACACCTTCGAGGATGCCTCGATTACCACGGGCGCCTCGTCGGCCGAATTCGGGAATGCCCAGGGCGGCGTCATCGCCATCACCACGCGGAGCGGCGGATCGCGCTTCTCCGGCAACGTCGGCTATGAAACCGACCAGTTCTCCGGCCAGCGCTATTCGAGCGGCTTCAATCGGCTCCAGGCATCGCTCGGCGGCCCGATCGCCAAGGACTTCACCTTCTTCCTCGGCGGCACACTCGAAGGCCAGAGCAGTGCGGTCCAGGGCTACAAGGGGTGGGAGGTACCGGGCTTCGTGCGCCTCGGCGTCGACACCACCTTTGCCGTCCCGAACCTGCGCAACTCGCCGACATCGGACACCACGATGGTGTCGGTCTACAAGTACGCGATGTTCCGCGGCGAGTGCGACAATGCCATCGTCGCCAATGCGGCGGATCCCGACATGCGGAACAACTACGGCTATGACTGCCACGCCAACCGGAATCCGTACTCGCCGACGACCAACCTGCAGTTCACCAGCAAGCTGAACTATTCGTTCGGACAGGGATCACGGCTGGCGCTCTCTTTCCTTACCAACAGCAATCAGACCCGCGGCCAGCGTGGCGCGGACCTGACGGTGGGGACCCTGCTCCGCAACAATGTGGCGACGTTGAACTGGACCCAGACGCTGAGCAAGAACGCGTCGCGCGCCATCGCGCTTGATGCCTTCCTGTCGTACCAGTGGGACCGCTCCATCGCGGCACCGCTGACGGCGGCCTCGGAACAGTCGAGCCGCAACCCGCTCAACGGCTGGCTGCTCAAGGATTTCGATTTCGTCTATGGCTTCGACCAGTTCCCGGTCACCGACAAGCTGGTCCGCAACTATCGCCTCAACCAGAACAACACGGCGATCACGGTCCTCGACCGCAATAACGCTGCGCAGTACGGAGGACATACGTTCTACGGCAATGCGGCGGGTGGTGCCAACGTCCTGCCTGATGGCGTCGGGCAGCTTGCCGGCGGCGGCGGCGGCGTCGCGGCAACCCTCAACACGGCCAGCGAAAACCGGCTCGTCGGCAAGGCCAACCTCGACTGGCAGCTCGACCGCTACAACCGCCTGAAGATCGGTGGCGAATACACCAAGTACACCACCAGCACGTACTCGGTACCGGCCAACGGCCAGGCATTCTCCGATATCTGGCTGGCCCATCCGACGCGTTACAACGCGTTCGCCGAAGACCGTCTCGACCTCGGCGATGTTGTGCTCGTGGGCGGGTTGCGCTACGACTACTACAAGGTTGGTGCGAGCAAGTGGAAGGACTTCCCGCGTATCTCGTCGGCGCCGGGCTTCACCCCGGAGAATCTCGACAACTACCTCGAAGAGTACCAGGCGCACCATTACCTGTCGCCGCACATCCAGGTGGCCTTCCCGGTGACCGAGAAGACCAACTTCCGGCTCTCGTATGCGCAGCAGGTCCAGCAGCCGGACTTCTCGGTGGTGCTGTTCGGGTCGAATACCGACCTTTCAATCACCAACACGAACAACAACTACGGCACCGACCTCGACTTCGGCAAGTCGATCCTGTTCGAGTTCGGCGTGCGTCACGCATTCAACGATGACATGGTGCTCGATGTCACGGTATACAACAAGGACAATCTGGCTAATGCGGCCGGGCGCCTCATCGCGCTCACGGATCCGATCGGCAACGACCGGAACGACATCCGCCTCCAGGTCAACCAGGACTTCGGCAACACGCGCGGCCTGGACGTCCGGCTTGATCGCCGGTTCGGCAACATCTTCAACGGCGTGTTGAGCTACTCGTTCCAGGATGCCAAGAACACCGGATCCAATCCGTTCTCCTTCATCAACTTCGGCTCCCGGATCATCTCGGGCCTTGGTGGCTCCAACACCCCGCCCCCGCAGGCGGCGCAGCCCGTGGGTACCTCGCGGCCGCACAACATTGCCGGCCAGGCGGCGTTCACCTTCCCGGCCGATTTCAAGAGTGGCACGGTCGTGGGTGCAGTGATGAAGAAGGTCGGGATTTTCTCCACCTTCCGGTACGCGTCGGGTACGCCGTACACCCGATGCTCCACGGATGATGAAGGCTCGCTCAACGTGTTGTCTGGCGCGCCCTGCGCACGCGACCTGGCGGGCGACTTCAACGCGGCCCGCCTGCCGGCCTTCAAGGAGTTCAACCTCCGCGTCACGAAGGGATTCAGCATGGGCAAGCTCGACCTGACGGCCTATGCCGATGCGCGCAATCTGTTCAACATCCAGAACACGGCGCAGGTCTTCACCACGACGGGCAGCACGATCAACGCCAAATCGGCGGAGCGGAACTGGTCGGCGGACTCCTCATCGTTCGCCGCTTTTGCGACGGCCAATGGTGCGTATGAGGCCGCCTCTGGTTCCATTTCCCTGCCCTCGTCGAATGCGGCCTGCGGCAATTACGCAGACGCCGGCGGCAATGCGGCCTCGCCGACCTGCTACTACTATCGCAAGTCCGAACAGCGGTTCGGGAACGGTGATGGCATCTACACCCTGGCCGAGCAGAAGCGTGCGTCGGACAACTTCCGGCTCCCGGCTGCCCATATCTCGAACTTCTCGTTTGCCGGGCGCATCATCCGGTTCGGCATGGAGGTGAACTTCTAGCGCTCCCACGCGCCTGGAAGGCACGACGGGCAGGCTCTCCGAGCCTGCCCGTTTTGCGTGTCAGAGGGTAGTCAGGTTGCCGGAGTCGTCCCGCATCAGCGCGAACTGGCGCTACTTTTCCGTCATGATGACCCCGGCAACACCCCGACGGGCCAGGCAGCGGTATTCCCGCGCCGAGCTGCTGCTGGCCGCGGCCTTCGCGACGGTGCTCCTGCTGGTGGGCCTCGGGAGCTGGACCCTCTGGTCGACGATGGTCCGTCACCGGGCCAGCGCCGACGAAACCCTGATGGATCACGCCAGCTACATCGCGCTCTCGTACGCCAACAGCACGCAGAGCGAGACCTGGTTCGCCGTGCGGACCATGCTCGCGACGGCCAAGGATTTCACCGCCACTGATGCCCAGGTGATCTCGGCCGATTCGCTTGCAGCCCGGTCGGCACAGGATGCCCTCGGCCCGGGGATGGTTCCGGTCGCCCCCCGACTCTTCTTCGCCGGGGACTCGGGGCACTGGCGCTCGCTCTCGGCCGGTGTCGCGATCGACAGCGCACTCACCAATCGACTCGAGCTCCGACTGCGGGATTCGATTCCGCGGACTGGAAACTTCGTCGGGGCAGTCATGATCCGGGGCGCAGATACCTCACTCATCTTCTTCGAACCGATCGAGTTGAAGGGCGAATGGGTCGGCATGGAGGTTCCCCTCCCCGACTTCCGGGAGAAGATCCTGATGCCTCCACTCGATCGTCTCGTGATGAGCTTCCGCTATCTCGAGGACTCGCTCCACCCGGGCTCGGTGCGCGATACCGTGGCCCAGCCGCTCTCGGTCGAAGTCGCCACGCACGGCGGCACGATCCTGATGCGCCATGGCCCACAGACGGGCACCCCCTGGCACGGGCTGCGGATGATCCTCGGCACGGTCGGCGCGCACGTCACCCTCTGGATCGAGCCGCCCGGTGTGCCGGTGCTGATGCCGGGAGGCTATCCGCCCAAGCCCGGGCCACGCGTTCTGGCCGGTATCATCATCGCCCTGCTGCTGGTAGGTGGCGCCGCGTATCTCGCCTGGCGGACCGTGGCACTCTCCCGACAGCGCGAAGAATTCACCTCAAGCGTCTCGCACGAACTGCGCACCCCGCTCACCAACATCCAGCTCTTCGCCGAAACGCTGCTGATGGAACGCGCGCGTACGCCGGAAGAACGGCGCACTGCGCTTGAGACCATCACACGGGAGACGCGACGGCTGGTGCACATGGTCGAGAATGTCCTCGCGTTCTCGCGGGTGGGCCGACCCTCCGAGACGCTGGTGCGACGTTCCGAGCGGGTCAACCGGCTGGTCGAGGATGCGGTGCACTCCTTCGGTCCGCTCTTCCGGGCCCATGGCATTACACCGGCTGTCACCGTCACGGGACCGTCGCATGCCTCGGTCGACGGCGACGCCGTCCGGCGGATCCTGGTCAACCTGCTCGACAACGCCGTGCGTTACGGCCCTGACGGACAAGCGATCATCGTGAACGCCACGCACGACGGAGTCGCCCTCAATCTCACGGTCGAGGACGAAGGCCCGGGTGTCCCCATCATCGATCGCGAGCGGATCTGGCAGCCGTTCGAGCGAGGCAGCCTCGGCGCCGATGGCGGGACCGGAATCGGGCTGGCCGTCGTCCACCAACTGGTCGCGTTGCACGGCGGCAGTGTGCAGGTTGAGGATGGCCGCTGCGGTGCCCGTTTCCGTGTACGCCTGCCCCTTGAGAGTGGAGAAGCGGTATGACGCGACGGGTCCTCGTGGTCGAAGACAACGCAGCGATCGCCGAAGGGATCAGGATGAACCTGGCGGTCGAGGGCTATGTCGTCGAAGTCGCGGCGACGGGAGAACGCGGCCTGAGTCAGGCACGGCGATGGGACCCGCACCTGGTGATCCTCGACTTGATGCTGCCGGGGATGGACGGCTACACCGTGCTGCGAACGCTGCGGGAGGAAGGCCGTGAAGTGCCGGTGCTGATCCTGTCCGCTCGCGGCGCGGAGACCGACCGCGTCCGTGGTTTCCGACTCGGCGCCGATGACTATGTCGTGAAGCCGTTCTCGCTGCCGGAACTGCTCGCCCGGGTCGCCGCGATGTTGCGGCGCTCGACGCCGGGAGAACCGGTCGCCCAGCGGAACCGGTGGAGTTTCGGACAGGTGGTGGTGGACAGCAGCACGCGGGAGGTCATTCGCGATGGCGAGGTCGTGTCACTGCGGCCCAAGGAATTCGACTTGCTGGTCGCGCTCTTGAAGCGCGAAGGGCGGGCGGCCGCACGGGCCGAGTTGCTCGATGAAGTCTGGCGCTACGAAGCCGACGTGATGTCCCGCACCGTGGACGTGCACATTCTCGAACTCCGGCGCAAGCTCGAGCGCGATCCGGCGGCGCCCGAGCACATCCTCACCATCCGGAAGACCGGGTATCGCCTCGTCAGCGGGGCGTGAAGCCCAGCACCTCGACCTTCGCGATCACATCGCCATCCATGATCCGCTCCGATATCGCACGGCCACTGACAATGATACCGGCCACGGTGTACTCGTGGTCGAGCAAGGGGTTGTCGACGACATTGACGTAGAGCTGAGCGTCACCGGTGTCGCGACCTCGGGCTGAAATCCCGATGGTACCGCGCCCCTGAGTCCGACCGGTCAGTTCGTCGCGCATGAAGGCGGTGTCGCCGATGTATTCGGTCGCGCCAGGTCCACCTCCCTGCACCACGAAATTCGGTTCGACACGCTGCAGGATCCCGCCAGCATAGAAACCCTCCCGGGCAAGCCGGATCATCCGGGCCGCAGTGGCCGGCGCCTCATCAGGAAAAAGGGTAATCGTGAAACTGCCGCCGCCACTCGCGGCCGAGAGGGTCACGCGCAACTGGACCCCCTTCGTCACGAAGAGCTGCGCGAGCGGCTCCGGATGAATCGGCAGCGGTGTCGGTCGCGCAGCAATCGGCTTTCCCGACCAGCGGGTCAGCAACGTTGCCGTCATCGTCGCCACGGTTGTGTCGAAATCCGCCAGATATGGCGTCATCCGCTCAACGGTTCCGCTGGAACCGAGTTCGCCGATTCGTCGGAGCATGGCGATCCTGGGATCCCGCGCATTTTCGCTGCGCTCGGCGCTGACGCGATCAAAGGCGTCCAGGAGGGTGGGTAGCGCGCGATCGGCGGTAGTGCCGGTCAGCGCCGTCGCCGCCGCGAGGACGACCTGGAAGCCAGGCGAAGAGAGTGCCACGAGATAGACCGAGTCGGCCGCATGCTTCTTCAGGGCCGCAAGGCCAACCACCGCCGCCTCGCGTACGTTCTGGTCGGCATCGTGCGCAAGCGGGTACAGCGGCGCATCCCGACCGATCGTCGTCGCGACATGCGCGCCCGCCGCCCGCTCCTGCCAACGCCGCGAAGCGAGGTATCGCGGAAGCCGCGAGCGAGCCGCCTCGGCGTCGATGTGCGCCAGCGCTTCGATGGCACGGGCTGGAAGTTGCCAGCCGTGAGCGTCACCTGGTGCGCCGCGATGATCAACGATTGCGGCGAGCGCAGACCGAACCGCGACGCTGTCCGCGCAGGGAGCGCCGAGAGAATCGATCGCGATCAGCCGAACCCAGGGATGCGCATCACGAGTCGCCAGCGTGATCAATGGCCCGCATGCAGGAATCGCCTGAAGCGCGCGCCAGGCGCCAACCGCCGCGACGCGCACGATCGGACTCACATCGGCCAGCGCCCGCGTTGCGACCGCGGCACGCTCCGGCAGTGGCAAGGAAGGGAGCCCGGCGAGGGCGAGACGACGGACCTGCTCGTCCCTGTCGCTTGCGGCCGTTCGCGTCGTGGTGCTGTCGAGTCCCCCGATCAGCCCCAGGGAAAGCGTGGCAAGTCGGCGCACCTCAGCGGGTGCAGCGGAAACGACGGTGTGCCGCAGGAGGAGGATGCCCTCTGGCGAGAGCCCGCCTGGCGCCCGGCGTGTCTGTGCCAGCGCCAGGGAGTACATCCCGTGCACGATGCCGATCGTCGCCAGGGCTCCGCTTCGGGCGCGCATGGCGCGCTCGGCAGCTCTGGCGTCGGTGGTATCTGCGATCGGGAGTCGACCCAGTGCCTCGGCCATGGCATCGACAACCTCGGGCACGGCCTCGCGCGAGAACGCTGCAGATATCGCGTCGAATGCGGCTCGGGTGCTGAGTTGCAAGGTGTCAGACACTGCGGCGCCACGGCGGACGCGCTTGAGGCCCTGAACCAGCGCGTTGGCGGCCTCAGCACGGACGCTCGGCAGCGGATCGCTCAACGCCGGAAGCAGGAGTTTCGCCAGCTCAGGCCGCTGCAACCGCCCGAGGCCCCGCACGGCGACGCGCCGCAGCAGCGAATCGCTGCTCCTTATCCCCTCCAGCAACGGCGTCAGTCCCGCTTCTCCCGTTCCCCGGGCGTCCTCGGCCACCAGCAGTCGCTGCAGCGCATCGAGGTTCACGGTCGGACGCTGCTGCGCCGACAAGGCCATCGGCACCAGCAGCGCGCCGACCAGGGCAACGCGAGCGGCGGATCCTATTGCTGGCACACTGCCTCCGGATCGAGTCGTCCGTGATCGAGGGTCGGTCGATGCGGCAGGTTGGCGACCGCCCCGACCACATCGCGGATGTAGTTCCCCACCTTGGCCATTCTCGGATAGTTCAGGTACTGTGGCTCGTCGCTGACCATGTGGTAATCGATATACCATACTGCCGAGACGAAAAAGAGCACAGGGATGCTGTAGCGAGCATACATGTAGTGGTCGCTACGGCACCACCCCTGACTCGGATCACGAGGCGCATCAAAGGTGGTATCGAACCGGAATCGGTAGTCGGGTCGCTGATTCACCAGGTCGGCGACGGCGCCGAGTTCCCGCGAGAGGCGACGGGTGCCGAGGACCACGAGAGAATTCGGTCCGCCCGGAGGCACATCTTCGGGGCCGCCCCGCCCCATCTGATCCATGTTGATTTGCGCGACAATGGAATCGCGCGGCACCGTGGGATGATCGGCAAAGAACTCGGCACCGTACAATCCCTTTTCCTCGGCGGCATGCCAGACAAAGAGCAGTGACCGCTTCGGCTTCACCTTGGCCAGCGCATACGCCTCGGCAATTTCGAGGGCGAGCACGGTGCCACTGCCATCGTCATCGGCGCCATTCATGATCGAGTCGAGTCGCGTCGGTCGGATCTTCCGGATCGAATCGAGCATCTGGGTGATCCGCTGCCACTGTTCCGGCGTGACGTTGCGGGGTTGCGGATCATCGGCACCACGTGGGCGAGCGACCGAGTTGAAGACCCGAATCGAGTCGTGGTCGACGGGCCCTTGTGGGAAGAATCCGACGTGGTCGCTATGAGCACCGACGGCCACATACTCTGCTCGGAGCTGCGGATCGCTGCCGGGAAGTATGGCAACAACATTTCGCGTCGGCGCCTCGGTTGGGCGATCGAGGTAACCGAAGCGACCGCTGAGGGCTCGGCCAGCTCGACCGGGCTCGATCGTGGCGGCATCACCGCCAAAGAGCTCCGCCGACAAGGCCGATGTCGCGATCACGACGGGAAGCGCCCGCAAGGTGACGTCGTTGTAGTACAGCAGTTCGGCACGAAGCCCGCCTGCCGCTGGCAGCGACGCGCCACCAATATCAACGATCACCGCCTTGGCCCCGAAATACCGCTGCAATGTTTCTCCGCTCCGCCAGAACTGCCACGTCACCTGCGTTGTGCGGGAAAGCCCGAACACGACAACCTTGCCACGTGTCGCGGCGGGGTCGATCATCCCGCCGTCGCCGATTCGCCCGCCCCAGACCGTCGGGACGCCTGTCCCCTCAAACGAGCCGCCATAGGGGAGCCCGCCGATGAACGCCGACAATCCTAGGCGTGGCACGATGAGGAAATCGCTCATCGCCAAGAACGATCGTTCGCCAACCTGCAGCACCGACGACGAATCTGGCCGATGCAGCGTGAACGGCACCGTTTGAAAGAAACTGCCATTGTCGCCTGCGGGCTTCAGTCCGAGGCGCTTCGCTTCGGCAGCGATGTAGTCGGTGCCTTTCACGCCACCAGCAAGTCCCGTCTCGCGGCCTTGCATGGAGTCGTCGCCGATGATGTAGGCGCGGGTCATCAGGTCGGCCACCGTGATGCCAGCCGTGGTCGGTTCCGGACGGTGACTCCGCGACAATCCGCCAAGGGGAATGGGAGAGCCGGCAGGCGGCATCTGGGGTGTCTGGGCAGACGCAGCGACCAGTGGCATCAGCCAGAGGAGGGAGAAGCAACGCATGCGGAGGTTCTCTGTGTTGGAAGACGATCAAGACGCGCGAGGAGTTGGCTGCGGTACGCAACACGCGCCACGCGAGTTTCCCCGGCGGCGATTCAGCCGGGAGGAAGGGTGAGATCGAGGATATAGAATGTGTCGCAGGAGTTGTGACCGGTCGCGCCAAGGGGAGCATCGAGCGGCACGAAGCCCGACTGCTCGTAGAGTCTGCGCGCGGCGTCCATTCGGTCGAGTGTTTCGAGGTAACACCAATGGAACCCGATGGCTCGTGCGCGCTGGAGGCAGCGTCGAAGCATTGCTCGTCCGAGGCCCAGGCCGCGTGCTTCCGGCAGGAAATACATCTTGCGCAGTTCGCAGGTGTCCGCGGCCCCGCCGTCGAGTGGGGCCACGCCGCCCCCACCAACGACGCGTTCGAGATGCGTCACGACGAAGTAGGCCGCCCGCGGCCGGTCATAGGCCGCAGTCATGGCATCGACTTCGGCGTCGTGAATGGCGTATCCCGGTCCATCCGCTCCGAATTCCGGCATCACCGTGCGGATCAGGCGGGCAACATCGCGGTCGTCCGCATCAGTGATCGGGCGGAGCAAATATCCGTCTGGCAGCTTTTCAGGCATGGCGGCAACGTAGGGTTGCGAGCGGACCGGCGTCAAGCAGACTCGAGTCCGCCGAGGGTCGAGCGAAACCGCGCCGGCGTGGTACCGACCACCTTGCGGAACACGCGGCCGAAGTGGCTCTGGTCGGCATAGCCGCCCGCCGCCGCCACCTGCGAGAGCGAGGCTCGCCGGTCGCGCATCGCCAGGCATGCCTGTTCGATGCGGGCGCGCTGCAGCAGCTCTCCCGGGCAACAGCCGAACGCGCGACGGAAGGCCCGGGCCACGTGCGACGGATGCACCTCGGCCTCAGCGGCGAGGGCCGCGATGGAGGGCGGATTGACCAGATCGGCAAGCAGGTGGTCGCGCGCCCGCACCAGCCACGGCGCTACCCCCTGCCCTGCCACGCTCTCCTCGCTGGCGGCGGTACCGACCATCTGGAGGACCAGTCCCTCGAGGATGAGTTGTGCCGCACCGTCCCCCAGCCACGATTTCGCGGTGATCGCGAGTCCGAGTCGCCGAAGTGTCAGGCCATGAAGCGATCGGAAGTCCTTACCGTTTCGGAACATTCCATCAGGAACCGCGGCATCACTTACCGGATCGATGAAGAGGCAGCGTGCGCCTTCCTGACCGAAGAAATTCCCGTGCAGGACCCTGCGCTGGCGGACGTACAATGACTGCGGGGTGAGGTCGGTGTCGACCCGGCCGACACGCTCCCGGAAGGTGCCCTGCAGCAGGAACACCAGCGATGCGTGCGCGTGTTCGTGCGGAGCGAGCCAGTATCCCGGCCCGTAGGACGCCTCGGTGACAAGGAACGACCCGACCTGAACACTCCGCAACTGCCGGCCCTGGGTGCAGGGCGAGAGGGTCACCATCGAGCAATCTCCTGGGAAACACGACAGCGCCGAACTCCGGAACCCTTCTCGATACGCCGGCACCCGAGACAGGTTTCAGCCGTACCATCGGGTGGACCGGTCACCAGCAAGAACATTCCACGGCGGGCCCCATGATCGAGCAGTCGCTGCTGCAATCGCACCCTCTCTTTCGTTCCGCCGTGCCCGAAGCGCTCGCCGTCCTCGGCCCGGCTGGCCAGCATCGCGAATGGCAGAGCCGGCAGCTGCTCTTTCGTCGCGGCGACCGGGGGGTGGGTCTGATCCTGATTCTGCAGGGGCGTGTCAGAGTCGTTCGCGAGCAGGGCAACCGACGTCAGCTGCTCCATTCCGAAGGCGCGGGCGGTGCGCTCGGGGAAATTCCGATGCTGGATGACGGACCGATGGTCGCCACCGGCATCGCGTCAGAACCCACGATCGGCCTGGTGATCCCTCGGGTTGCAGTGCGACAGGCCCTCGCCCTCGATGCGGCACTGGCATGGGGGATCCTCGAACGGGTCGCCACCCGCGTGCGCCATCTCGCCGACCGGCTTGAGGACGCCACCTTCCGCGGCGTCGGGATTCGCCTCGCGGCGGTGCTGCTCGAGCGTCACCGGATCGCGGCCGGAGCTCCGATGACCTTCGGCATGTCGCAACAGCATCTCGCGGACGATCTCGGGACGGTGCGCGAAGTCATCGTGCGGGAACTGCGGAGCCTGGTCCGGGGTGGCGTGCTCACGGCCGCTGGCCAGGGACGCTACACGGTCGCCGATCTGGAATTGTTGCGCGCCATCGCTGCGGGACGGTAGTGGAACTTTGGTCTCAGGCGTTGCTGGCCCTCGCCGGGTAGGATGCAGCTCACTCACGACCTGGAGCACAGTGATGAAACTCGATCTCGCCCTCTCTGCGGCCTTCGTACTGGTTGCATTCCCGCTGCATGCGCAGGGCCCCGCCAGTCACCAACACGTTGCGGGAATGGAGCACGACAGCGTCGTTGCGCCTGCCAGGACCGGGGCGAGCGGCGGACAGGCGGCATTCGCGGCAATCAGCGAAACCGTGCGCCAACTCACGGCAGACCCGACCACGGATTGGTCGCGAGTCAACATCGAAGCACTGCGTCAGCACCTGATCGATATGGACAACGTGACGCTTCGCGCCGCCGTTCGTTCGAGCACGCGCGACGGCGGACTCTCGATGGATGTGACTGGAGCTGGTGAAGTGGGGAGCGCCGTGCGTCGGATGGTGGCCGCTCACGGCCGTGAGCTCGACAAGATGGGACGCTACAGCGCTGTGATTTCCCCGATCCCAGGTGGCGTCCGGATGGTGGTCACGGCCCGGGAAGCAGGCGACGCGGCAACGACACAGCGGATTCGGGCGCTGGGATTTGCCGGGCTCATGACGGAAGGTGATCACCACGCGGCACACCATCTCATGCTTGCGCGAGGAGAAGCGGTGCACCAGCACTAGAGCGGGACGACAATCCCCGCAGCGCCGATCAACTTCACTTCAGGATCGAGCACCACGCCCCAGCGCTCTTCGACCCTGCTGCGCACCGTGCGCATCAGGGTCCGCACGTCGCCCGCCGTCGCATTCCCGGTGTTGATGAAATAGTTCGCGTGCATCGGCGACACCTCCGCGGTGCCGGTGCGCAGCCCCTTGAGTCCCGTGGCCTCGATGAACTGGCCGCTAGTGCGCGGCGCGTCCGTTGCCCAGTCTGCTGGAAGTTCCGGGTTCTTGAACACGCTGCCACAGCAGGGCTGGTTGAATGGCGTCCCTTCGCGGCGCCAGGCATACAGCTTCTCCGTTTCTGCTTCCAGCGCGACCCGATCCGCTGCGTGCAAGTCGACAACGGTTTCCAGGACGACGAACTCGCTCAGCGCGCTCCGTCGGTAGCTGAAGCCGCAGTCGGCCGCCGGCACGACACGGTCGCGGCCATCGGCATCCACGACCAGTACCGACACCACGGTATCACGCCACTCGGCATGGTGGCATCCCGCGTTCATCACCACCCCGCCGCCGACACTTCCCGGCACGCCGACCATCTTGTGGATGCCGCCGTAGCCAAGACTCGCCGTCCGCTTCGCCGCCGTCGGCGCAGGAAGTCCTGCCCCCAAGGTGAAGCGTGCGCCATCCTGACGGAAGGCATCGACGCCCTTGCCGAGGCGAATCACCAACGCATCAAGTCCATCATCCGGGAAGAGCAGATTGCTCCCCAGTCCGAGCGCAAACCAGGGCACGCCGAGTGCCGTGCAATGCTGCAATGCCAACGCAACATCCTCGGGATTTCCTGGAAAGAGCACGGTCGCGTGGCCGCCGATCCGGTAGGTCGACCAACGAGCGAGCGCCTCCTGCTCGCGCACTTCTCCGGCGACGAGGTCCCGTAGCGACCGAGCGAAGCCGGAATCCCGCGCGCTGGTCACGCCGGTCCGGCGGTGCGAGCCAGCGCGTGCCACTCCTGGAGCGAGCGCACTTCGCCTGGCCCGCGCTGCATCGCGGTGATGGCATCGCAGGCAGCGGCCGCCGCCGACATCGTGGTCGTGTACGGCACGCCATGCTGCAGCGCCGCGCGGCGCATTGAGTAGTCGTCCTGCTGGGTCAGCTTGCCGAGGGGGGTATTCACCAGCAGATGCACCTGCCCCGACACGATCATGTCGATGCCATTGGGACGGCCTTCATAGACCTTCAGGACCTGCTGCGCCTTCACCCCGTGTGATGCAAGAAACTTCGCCGTGCCGTCGGTCGCGAGCAGCGTGAATCCGAGGGCAGCAAAGCGCTGGGCGATCGGTACCACCGCAGGCTTGTCGCGATCGTTTACCGTGATGAAGACCGTGCCGGCGAGGGGCAGTGCGCCGTCAACGCTCGCCTGCGCCTTGGCGAAGGCCATCCCAAAGGAGTCGGCGATCCCCATCACTTCGCCGGTGGAGCGCATCTCGGGGCCGAGGCGCACGTCGACGCCTGCAAATTTGGAGAAGGGGAAGACCGCCTCTTTCACCGAGATGAATGGCGGCTGCGGGTCATCAACGAGACCGAGATCCGCAAGCTTCTTCCCCGACATGACCGCGGCCGCCAGCGACGCCAACGGCACGCCGGTCGCCTTGGACACGAACGGAATGGTGCGTGATGCCCGAGGGTTCACTTCGAGCACATAGACGACGCCATCCTTGATGGCATACTGGACATTGATCAGGCCGACGACCCCGAGCGCCAGGGCGAATGCGCGAGTGTGCTGGCGCATCTGCTCGATCTGCGGCTCGGTGATGAGATAAGGCGGCAGCACGCAGGCCGAGTCGCCAGAGTGGATTCCGGCGTCCTCGATGTGCTGCATGACCCCACCGATGACGGCGCGCTCACCGTCACAGATGGCGTCCACATCGGCCTCGAAGGCGTCCTCGAGGAAGGAGTCGATCAGGACCGGGTGTCCCGGTGCGACGCGCGCTGCTTCGTCGAAGAATTCACGCAACTCGGCGTGATCATACACGATGCGCATCGCCCGTCCGCCCAGGACGTAGCTCGGCCGGACCAGCACCGGGTAGCCGATGCGCTCCGCCACTTCGACCGCGGCATCCGGCGTCTCGGCGGTGCCGTTGGGGGGCTGATGGATGCCCAGCTGACGGACCAGCGCCTCAAAGCGACGGCGGTCCTCCGCGACATCGATCGCATCAGGGGACGTCCCCAGGATCGTGACCCCCGCGGCCTCGAGGCCTTTGGCCAGCTTGAGCGGGGTCTGGCCACCCAGCTGCACGACCACGCCGATCGGCTGTTCGACGTGAACAATCTCGAGCACATCCTCGAGCGTGAGCGGTTCGAAGTAGAGCACATCGGCCGTATCGAAATCGGTGGAGACGGTCTCGGGATTGGAATTCACCATGATCGTGCGGTAGCCGAGCTCGCGGAACGACATGGTGGCTCGGACACAGCAGTAGTCGAATTCGACGCCCTGCCCGATCCGGTTGGGCCCCGACCCGAGGATGATCACGGTCGGCCGACCGTCGGGGCCCGCCTCGTTTTCATCGTCCCAGCAGGAATAGAGATAGGGCGTCCTCGAGGGGAACTCACCGGCGCAAGTGTCAACGGTCTTGTAGGCCGGCCGCAGCCCGAGACGGTGACGTTCTGACCGGAGGAAACTTTCCGGAAGCTGCTTCAAGTCCGCGAGCTGCCAGTCGGAGAATCCGGCGCGCTTGAGTTCGCGCAGTGTGGCCCGATCTGAAGCGTCATCATTGCCGAAGCGGTAGTCGATCCAGCGGTCCTCCATCGCCACGATCTCGGCGAGCTGGTAGAGAAACCACCGGTCGATCTTTGAGGCGTCGTGAATGTCATCGACACTCACGCCGGCCACCAGCGCGCGCTTGACCTGAAAGAGCCGTTCCGGCGTCGGGGTGCGAATCGCGGAGAGCAAAGTCTCGCGATCGATGGCACTGAGGCGATCATCGATCGGTCCGGCGCCGATGACCCACCCTGCCCTCCCGCTCTCCAGCCCGCGGAATCCCTTCTGCAGCGCTTCCTTGAAGGTGCGCCCGATGGCCATCGCCTCGCCGACCGACTTCATCTGCGTCGTCAGGCGTGGCTCGGCCGCGGGAAATTTCTCGAAGGCGAAGCGGGGGATCTTCACCACGACATAGTCGAGGACTGGCTCGAAGGACGCCGGTGTCGTCTTGGTGATGTCGTTCGGGAGCTCGTCCAGCGTGAAGCCGACCGCGAGCTTGGCCCCGATACGGGCAATCGGGAAACCGGTCGCCTTCGACGCCAGCGCCGAGGAGCGGGAGACGCGCGGGTTCATCTCGATCACCAGCTGTTCGCCCGTCTCAGGGGAGACCGCGAACTGGATATTGCAACCGCCGGCCTCGACGCCGATCTCGCGGATGATCTTCATCGATGCATCACGCATCTTCTGATATTCGCGATCGGTGAGCGTCATCGCCGGGGCGACGGTGATGGAATCGCCGGTGTGCACACCCATCGGGTCGAGATTCTCGATCGAGCAGATGATCACGACATTGTCGGCGCCATCGCGCATCAGCTCGAGCTCGAACTCCTTCCAGCCGATGATGCTGCGCTCGACCAGCACTGAGGTGACCGGTGACAGTTCCAGGCCGCGCGTGAGCATGGCCACGAACTCGTCGCGATTGTACGCGATGCCGCCGCCGGTTCCGCCGAGGGTGAACGATGGCCGCAGGATCGCGGGATAGCCGGTACGATCCACGGCGGCGAGCCCTTCCTCGAGCGTCGTGACCGTGGAGCCGGCCGGCGTCGCCAGTCCGATCCGCACCATCGCCCGCGCGAACTCGGCGCGATCTTCGGCAACCCGGATCGCCCGCTCATTCGCGCCAATCAGCTCGACGCCATACTTCTCCAGTGTCCCGTCCTTGACCAGCGCCATCGCGACATTCAGCGCCGTCTGTCCGCCCATGGTGGGGAGCAGCGCATCGGGGCGCTCACGCTCGATCACCTTGGTGACCCACTCGGGCGTCACTGGCTCGACGTAGGTCGCATCGGCGATTTCCGGATCGGTCATGATGGTTGCGGGATTCGAATTCACCAGGATGACGCGATACCCCTCTTCCTTGAGGGCGCGCACCGCCTGCGTGCCGGAATAGTCAAACTCGGCTCCCTGCCCGATGACGATGGGGCCGGAACCGATAATGAGGATCGACTTGAGATCAGTGCGCTTGGGCATCAACCAGGTCCTGGAGCGTACGTTCAAAAGAATATTGCGGAGCCCATCCAGTCGCGGCGCGGAGCTTGGTCGCATCACCGATCAGGACCGGAATATCCGACTGCCGAAGCAGTGAGGGCATCGTCACGGCATGCGCGGGTGACCCCAGCAGAGCCGCGAGCTGCTTGAAGCAATCGGCCAATGACCGTCCCACCCCGCTCGCGATGTTGTATGCCTCGCCCGACACCCCGTGCTCCAGCAGCAGAAGATAGGCGGCAACGACGTCCCGCACATCGAGAAAATCGCGCACCGGGGTGAGGTCGCCGACGGGGATCTGCCAGAGATCGCGCTTGAGCGCTTCCCGCAGACGGCTCGCCAGAGCGGGAATCACGAAGAGGGGCGCCTGCCCCGGCCCGGTATGGGTAAAAGGGCGCACCGTAATCACCTTCAGCCCGGTACGACGACGCACCTCGTCCGCCGCAAACTCGGCACCGACCTTGGTCACCGCGTACGGCGATGCGGGGACCAGTGGCGCATCCTCGGCGATCGGCCCCGAGTGTCCGCGACCGTACACTTCACCGGTCGACGCCAGCACCACCGTAGGTGTCCCGCTTTGCGACAGCGCGTCGAAGAGGGCGGCGGTTCCTCCGGCATTGATGCTCCACGCCTTCGCAGGATCCTGCCGCGCGGCGGCACCGGACGACAGCGC
>JBDSMX010000245.1:0-4489 GCA_039915645.1 Gemmatimonadales bacterium
GCACGGGAAGCCGACCGGATTCGCTGGCTCGTAGGTGGTGGTGTTCTCCTGCTCGGCATCGTGCTCACGATTGTCGCGCAGCGTCCGTCGACGCGTGCAGGTGCGTTGCTGGTGACGCTCTGGGGAGTGATTCGGCTCGGGCTCGCGCCGGCATCGCTCGGAGCCCCAGCATTGTGGGCGCTCCTTGCGGCATGCGCGCTGTTACTGCTCGGCATCGTGCTCTGGCGTCGGCCGCTTCGTCGAAGTCCCGTCGGTCTCGTCGCCTCCCTGCTGCTGCTGTCGACGGCACCCTTTCTTGTCCTGCGCGCTGCCGACGCGATTGTCCCAGCCGCTGATGCCGGATCGTTCTTCACCTGGTTCGGGTGGGAGGCGGTGCTGGCGCTCGCCACCGCCGCGTTCCTGGTGGTGGCGACGGCACCGCTCCGGACGGCCGACGATCATCGGTCGTCGATCCGCTGGGGCGCGATCGCCACCTGCATTGCCGTCGTGGTAGGCGCCGTCGGCATCATCGCCTGGACACCATCCACCAGCTGGGTGAGTTGGAATCTCCCCCTGCCGCGCGGCGTCTGGGCAGTATGGTATCGACCGCTCTGGCTCCTGCCGCTCGCGGCATTCCTGCCGCGAACGTCACCACGCGCGCGACTGATCGCGATCGCCACCACAGCGGGAGCGCTGGCCGCACTCGCCACCTGGGCCACGTCGCTCGACCGCCGCATTGCGCTCGCCACCGAGGATCTCAACCGGCTGACCATTGGTCATGACAGCACGGCGGTCGCATCGCTCGAGAGCTTCGCCGCCGACGCCAAGGCCGCGCACGCCACGCGCCTCAGCCGCCTCTACGCGGCGTGGCGCGGCTCGCAGCTTGCCCGGGATGGGGTGCCGGTGCATCTCGCGCTCTGGAACAGCAAGGGTGACATTCTCGAAAACGTGGCGCTCGATTCCCTGAACCTCGCATGGAGTGATCTGCGGCCGCTGGTCCAGTTGAACGACACCATGCCGCATCACAGCGGGATCGCGCGTGATGTGGGGCATCACGAAGTGCTCGTCATTCCACTGGCCCGCGACACCATCGCAACCGTCACGATCGGACCACGGTCACGCGTTGTCGCACCGTCCCGATTTGGTCGCGTCGTCGGTTGGCGAAATCCCGACGAGCCGAACTACTCCTTGCGCGTCCTCAACGACGATGGTCGGTTGCACCCGGCCGGCTTCCGGCGGCTGGGGCGTTTTCTCCGGGCCGAGCGCCGCGACACGGCGGGGAGCGTCCCCCAGCTCATCGGCGTCTCGATCGAGATGTCCTCGCAACGACCGTTCGCGGTACGCTCGGCGCTCGCCGTGATGGTCAATGTGATGCTCTTCTTTCTCTTCTGGATCACGTTGCAGTGGGCCCTGGGCGATGATCCCGCGATCACGCCACGACTCTGGCGCCAGTCCTATCGCCGCACACTCGCTGTGACGCTGACTGGATTCTTCGTCGTCCCGGCTGCGCTCTTCACGTTGTACTCAGTGCTGAGAATCCGGAGCGAGGCACTGCGCACCCGTGCAACCGAAGTCGCCACGACGCTCAAGGACGTCGAGGTCGCCGGAGGGTTCGATCTCGCAGGGCAGGCCGCACCGTCACGTACCGCGCTCGCAGCGGTAGCCGATAGCGTTGACGCCGAACTGGCGATCTACCGGGACGGCCGCCTGATCGTCTCCAGCGCCTCGCTGCTCCCCGAGCTGGGACTGCTGCCGCCAGTCGTTGATCCGACGCTGCGCACCGCATCGGGAGGAGATGCCGCGGCGCTCGCGACCGGACTGCCCTCGGGGCGCTTGCGCGTTCGCGCCGCGACCGTGACGCCGGGCGTTCCCGGGACCCTTCTTGCCGCCGCACTTCCTGGACGCGACAGCAATCTCGCGACGGAACAACTCGACCTCGCGCTGTTGCTTCTGCTCACGTCACTCGCCGGCACGCTTGCCGCGATCGCGATGGCCGGCTTCGTGGCCCGCGCACTCGGCGAACCGATCGGCGTACTCGAACGCACGGCACTGGCGATCGGCCGCCGTGAGGCACCGCCTCGAGTCGGCGATGTCCCGGCCGAGTTCGCACCGGTGTTCGGCGCGATTCGCCAGATGGAGCTCGATCTGCAGACGAGTGAAGCCGAACTCGAAGCGGGACGGACACGAACTGCGGCAATTCTCGCGACCGTGGCCACCGGCGTCATCGGTGTCGACGCTGAGGGCAACGTGATCCAGGCCAATCCGCGCGCATCCGAGTTGCTGGGGCGGAGTATCGTGGTGGGGCAATCGCTGACGGCCCAACTCCCGGCCGGGAGTCAACTGCTCCGCGATGGCGTCGAGCGCTTGCTCGGCCCCGACAGTCGCGACCCCGAGAGCCGGGAGCTCGAGATCGGGGAGCACCGACTGGCCGCTACGCTGGCACCGCTGGCTGATGGTGGTCTGGTGCTCGCGCTCACCGACATCACCGAGGCGTCGCGCGCCGCGCGAATCGTCGCCTGGGGTGAGATGGCGCGACAGGTGGCCCACGAGATCAAGAACCCGCTCACCCCGATGCGACTCGGATTGCAGCACCTCCGACGGATTCGCAGCGATGCGCATCCCGAGTTCCCGCGGATTGTGGACGAGACAGCAGAACGCTTGCTCGGTGAGATCGAGCGGCTCGACCGGATCGCGAGGTCGTTCGCGAGATACGGGGCTCCCCCTGAGCGGTCAGATGCCCCCCCGGGGCTGATTGCGGTCCGGGGGGCGATCACGGAATTGGCCTCACTGTTTGAACTGGGGGGCGGCGACATCCGGCTGCGCGTCGAGGGCGATGAGGAGCTCACGGTGGTGGCCCGGGAGGAGGAGCTCGTCCAGGTGCTCCTCAACCTCGCCGACAACGCCCGCGAGGCCGGGGCCACCGAGCTCGTGTTTCGACTCGCACCGGAGCTGCTGGAAGTGCGCGACAACGGCCGCGGGATCCCGGCCGATCAACTCGCCAGGATCTTCGAGCCGACCTTTTCGACCACCACCAGCGGGACCGGGCTGGGGCTGGCCATTGTTCGCCGGCTGGTCGAGGGGTGGGGCGGGACCATCGCCGTGGCAAGCGGAACGGGGGAGGGGGCCGTATTTTCGATCCGCTTCAGTTCAACCCTCCCGACCCCCCGAACGTAGCAGTCACGAGTCTTGTCAGGGCCGATTCCCGGCTCTTCAGTGGTTCCACACGTTTCCTCGGAGTTCCACTATGAAGTCCCGTTTTGCATTGCTGGCCATCGTCTGTGTCGCCGCGGCTCCGCTGGCCGCGCAGGGTGGTGGCGGCGCGCCCGGTGGCGGTCGCGGCATGGGTGGCATCAATGTCGAGCAGATGAGCACGATGTACACGTTGACGCCCGAGCAGGTGGCCAAGGCCAACGACCTCAAGAAGGCGTACGACACCAAGACCGCCGGCGTCACGGCGTGGATGACCAAGCTGCGTGAGGGTGGCGGCGATATGCAGTCGATGCGCGACACGCCGGGCTTCGCCGACTCGATGAAGAAGAACACCGATGCTCGCGATTCGTTCAACGCCGAGTTCAAGAAGATCCTGACCGGCGCGCAGGTGACCAAGTTCGACTCCGTGCAGGCCGCACGCGCGGCGCGTCAGCGTCCCGCAGGCATGTGATTCGAAGGGCAGTTGCCCTCTGTGTGATCCTGTCCGGGTGTCGGAGCCAAGGCGCTCCGGCACCCGGGCTGGAGCAGGACTCCGCCGGCAGCACCGCCGCCGCGCAGATCCCCACCTCGTTTAGTGAACTCGCTCCAGGTGATACCGCGTCCGTCGTGTTGATCATGCGACGCACGATGGCCGACATCGATGGCGCCACTGCCGACTTCACCAAGCGCGACACCACACTCGACCCTGAGCAGAGTCAGGAGCCACGCCGGCTCACCCTCTGGCTTGAGGACAACGTGCCCCGCAAGCTGCTGGTCACCGAGCCTGAGGAATCAGGCCGGATGATGCGCGAGTCGGTGTTCTATTTCGTGCAGGGCGAGCTGCGTGTGGTGCTCCAGCCCAATGATGGCTATGCCTTCGATGCCGACCGGATCCTGGTGTGGACCGATGAGTCGCTGGTTCCCCTGGCCGATGTGACGCCCGAGCTCCGGATGCAGCGTGAGCGCGATGTGCTCGATCAGGCCCACCGGTGGCTGGGAGTCTTCGGGGTCCAGCTGCCGTAAGCCCGACGGAACCTCCCGACCTGCTCGGGAGTTGGTCTGCTGAGAGCCGGACGCACCACCACCAGGGTATCCACCTGAACCAGATCGCCGAGGAGTTCGAGTCGCTCGCGCTGCCGCACCTCGGTGCGGTCGCACGCTTTGCGCTCTCCCTCACCCGCGATCAGGCCGATGCCGATGATCTGGTGCAGGACGCCTTTCTGCGTGCGCGTCAGAGCTGGCATACGTTCGACAAGGTCGGCGATGCGAGAAAATGGCTCTTCGCGATCTGTCGCAACAGTTTTCTCTCGGGGCTCCGCCG
>JBDSMX010000105.1:0-8821 GCA_039915645.1 Gemmatimonadales bacterium
GCGTAGGAGAGCACTCCGCGCCGGTCGTGCCTCAGGCACCAGCGCACCGAAGCATCGCAAAGCCCGCAAGTACCATCATAGAAGAGGATCGGCGGGACCATGGTGAAGGATAGGCTGCTTCCCGATCTGCTCACGCACCAGCTCGGGTGTGAGCCAGGCAAAGCCGCCATTCCAGCCGGCCTCGACGAGGGGCAGCAACCCCTTCCAGTCGGGCGGTGTGGGTTGAGCGAGGAGTTGCTCTCGTACCCAGTTCGGATTGTCGTTGATGGTTGCCTTGTCGGCCTTGAGGTCGTCAAGTCGCAGAATCTCGCGGACCGCCAGGCGGCGCTCCCCTATCGCAAGCCAGCTCACTAGCCAGAGCGCCCCGCCAACGATCCCCAACTCCCCCTCGAGGAGCCGGGGCTTGCCTCCATTACCGAACAGGAGGACGAAGGCGATCTCGTAGAGGGCGACTCCAATAACCAGCCCGATCCCCGTGAGCATCGGCAAGGCCGCCCACGGTCGACGACCCCGAAGGGTGACGCCGCTTTGCCAGATCGACGACCCCGCGAGCATTCCGATAATGACCAGCGCCGGAAGACCGTGGACCATAAATACCCTCGGCGCGATTCGAACGCGCGACCCCCAGTTTAGGAAACCGGTGCTCTATCCACCTGAGCTACGAGGGCATACTTCAACCACATTATCAGCGTTTTGGGGCTGGAAAGCTAGTTGAGAATGAGACGACGACCGGCGACCACGTACTTCAAGTAATACTTCATCTTGTGCTACGCATGCGCAGCACCACCAATAGCTTAGCTCGATTGAGAATCGCTTGAAGCGGTTTCTCGCCGACGGGCCAGCCAGCCTTTTGTGGCCTCGATTGCGATCGGAAGCACGCTCACTCCAATGATCGCAAAGATCACCAGGGTGAAGCGCTCCTTTACCGCCGGGATGTTCCCGAAGCCGTAGCCGATCCAGACAAAGAGGTTCACCCAGAGCACCGCTCCGGTGACCGAGTACCCCAGGAACCGGAAATAGGGCATCTCCCCTACCCCGGCCACGAACGGAGTGAAGGTCCGTACTATCGGTATGAACCTGGCCATGATGATGGTCCGGCCGCCGTACCGGGCGAAGTACCCCCGGGTCCTTTCGAGGTACTCCCGCTTGAAGAACTTCGCCTCACCGGTGAAGGCCCGCGGGCCCGTTTTCCGGCCGATCCAGTAGTTCAGGTTGTCGCCCAGCAGAGCGGCCGAGATCAGCAGGACGACGAGGAGCCAGGGATTCAGGTCCCCCAGGGCGGCGAATGTCCCCGCTGCAAAGAGCAGGGAGTCGCCCGGCAGCAGCGGAAGCACCACCAGCCCGGTCTCGCAGAAGACGATCAGGAAGAGGATGGAGTAGGTCCAGACGCCATAGTTCCGGATCAGCTCGGCCAGATGCTTGTCGAGGTGCAGGAAGAGATCGACGAATTGCCGGAGGAGTTCCATAGCCGCCTATGCCGTGAAGCCGAATTCGCCCAGCAACGGGACGAAGCGGACGTCGTGGACTGCCACCTGGTCCCACCCTTCCCCTTCCTGGTGCCGGGTGACGAGCACCAGTTCCTGCTCTTCCAGGGAGCCCACGGGGATCACCATCCGCCCCCCAGGCGAGAGCTGTTCGATGAGGGTTTTGGGAATCGATGGTGACGCCGCAGCCACGATGATTCCCTGGTAGGGCGCATTGGGGCGCCAGCCGAGGGTGCCATCGGAATGCATGACCGAGACGTTGGTGCAGCCGATGCTCTTGAGAACTTCGTGGGCCCGGCGCGCGAGCTCGGGAATCCGCTCGATCGAGAAGACGGATTCGGTGAGCATCGAGAGCAACGCGGTCTGATAGCCGGAGCCGGTGCCGATCTCGAGGACCCGCTCGCGGCCGGTGAGTCGGAGGAGCTCACAGGAGCGAGCCTGAACGTAGGGCTGCGAGATGGTCTGGCCATTGCCGATGGGAAGCGCCGCGTCCTCGTACGCCTGATGGCGCAGCAGCTCCGGCACGAAGAGGTGTCGCGGAACAGTGGCGACTGCCCGAAGGACCGCCATGTCGTGCACGCCCTTGAGCTGCAACGCCTCGACCAGCTGCGATCGATAGCCGACAAAGCCGTCGCTCAACCGGTCAATCCTCGAGCCGCCAGGAGCGGACCGTGTCGAGGAGCTTGTGATTGGTCAGGTCCATCTGAAGCGGCGTGATCGAGACATACCCTGCCGCCACCGCGCTCTGATCGGTGTCGTCGGCGCCACTCCAGGTGATCTTGCCGCCACCAATCCAGTAGACCTCGCGCCCCCAGGGATCCTTGGTCTTGGCCACCGACTCCGAGAAGACCCGGGAGCCGAGTCGCGCGACGCGGACACCCTTTACCTCGTCGGCGGGAATGCCCGGCAAATTGATGTTCAGCAGCGTGTTGGCCGGGAAGTCCTTGAGCGACGTGATCCGTTGCACCAGTCGCTTCACCAGCGGGGCGTAGCCGGCGAGGAGGTCATCGCGCCGCGAGGCAAAGGAGAAGGCGATCCCCGGGATGCCGAGCACCACCGCTTCCATTGCAGCCGAGACGGTGCCCGAGTAGAGGACATCTTCACCCATGTTGGGGCCGTGGTTGATCCCGCTGAAGACGAAGGCCGGCTGTTCCGGCATCAGCGACTCAAGTGCCAGCAGCACGCAGTCGGTTGGCGTGCCATCGACCTGCCAGCTGCCGTCGGGGCGAATCACCGGACGCAGCGGGCGGGTCATGGTCAGGGCGTGCGACTGCGCGCTCTGCTCGCGATCCGGGGCCACCACGGTGACCTGTCCGACGGCCTGACACGCCTCGGCGAGCACCTGCAGTCCAGGAGAGAGGATGCCGTCGTCGTTGGCCACGAGGATATGCATACCGGGAAAGATAGTGGGGCGCGGGTACCTTTCGATTGACAGGACGACCTTTTTCACCGGGAGCGCGCGTGGACTCTCCTCCGCCAGATGGCCGCAATGCCAGACTGATCCGACTCGGCGCCTTTGCGCTCGGGTTGGTGATTCTGGTGGTGCTGGTCCGTCACGCGGGACTCGGGCTCCTGCTCGCGTCGATCCAGCGGGCCGGATGGGTGCTCTTGCCGGTCGTGGCGCTGTGGAGCGTGGTGTATGCCTGTAACGCCAGGGCGTGGCAGCTCCTGGTGCCAAATCGGCCGGCGGAGTTCACCTTCACTCGCGCGTTCCTGCTCTCCGTCAATGCGTTCGCGCTGAATTTCGCCACGCCGTTTCTTGCAATGGGTGGCGAGCCGTTCCGCGTCGCTGGTGCCACGAAGTACCTCGGGCGATCGTGCGCCGTCGGGTCGGTGGTGGGGTTCCGTTTTCTCCACGCACTGGCGCACATCCTCGTCTTCCTGCTCGCCATTATTCCGGCGGCCATTCTGCTGCCACACACGCCGCTCGTGCTCGGCACGCTCGCCGTCGTGGCACTCGTGCTGGTCCTGATCGCCTCCTTCCTGCTTTCGCAACATCGACGGGGAGTCTTCGAGAAGGGCGTCGCGACTTTGGGGCGAGTCCGCCTGCTGCGTCCGCTCGCGACTCGCCTCGAACGGCACCGTGTCACGCTGCAGGAACTCGATCGCGAATTGACCGCGATCCATCGTCAGGCACCGTGGCATTTCCAGCGCGCACTCGCGATCGAAACCTTCGGCCGGATACTTTCGACGCTCGAATACGCCCTGATCCTGAATGCGCTTGGGCTCGATCAGTCGCTCTTCCACGGCTTTGTGGTCGCGAACATGTCGTCACTGATCACCAACCTGCTGATCTTCATCCCGTTTGAGATGGGGACGAAGGAGGGTGGCGGATTCGCGATCTTCGGTGTGTTGGGAATGGACCCGGCGCTCGGCGTCTCCGCGGCGCTGCTGAGCCGGGTGCGGGAGCTGTGCTGGCTGGCGATCGGTCTCGCCTGCGGACTGATCCTCGAACGCAGCGAGCGTCGCTCGCGCGCGTGAGAGGCGGCTACGCTCCGGCTTTGTCGGCCTCGACCTCGGGCCGAATCGCGGGCTCCCGACCATCGAGCAGTGCGAGCACATCGGCGATCTCGTCGCGCACTTCACGCACGGTCTCGTAGCGCATCGCGTCTCGCGCGGCTTGCTTGAGCTCGCCGGTACGCCGGAAGTGGTCGAGTCGCTGGCGCGCTCCCTCGATGGTGAACTTCTCGGTATAGAGCAGGTGCTTGACCAGCATGATCAGCTCGACCTCGCGTGACTTGTAGACGCGATTGCCCGAGCGGTTCTTCGCGGGATTGAGAAAGCGGAACTGACTCTCCCAGTAGCGAAGCACGTGAGGCTTGAGGTCGGTGAGGGCACAGACCTCGCCGATCGAGAAGAATTGCTGAATCGGATGTGGCAGAGTCATCCCCATCGTTCCGCCTTGAGGGTCCGTCCCATGAGTTGCTGGATGCTCTCGCGGGGCGAGGCACCATCGAAGAGAATCGCCGCCACCTGACGCGTGATCGGCATGTCGACCCCGTGCAAATCAGCGAGCCGTGATGCCGCCATCGCCGTATTGACGCCCTCGGCCACGGTCCGATGACTGGCCCGATAGTCCGCGAGCGAGGTGCCTTCCGCCAGCAGCATCCCCAGTTGACGATTCCGCGACAGATCACCGGTACAGGTCAGGATCAGATCGCCCATGCCGGCGAGCCCGCCGAAGGTCTCAGGGTGAGCTCCCATAGCGATACCGAGTCGCGTGATCTCGGCGAGCCCGCGGGTGAGCAGGGCCGCACGGGGATTGTTGCCAAGGCCCAAACCCTCGAGCACACCTGCAGCAATGGCGATGCTGTTCTTGAGCGAGCCGGCAAGTTCGACACCGATCACGTCACTCGCGGTGTAGACCCGGAAATAGCCGGTCGCAAAGAGCTGCTGCGCTTCGGCCGCGGCCTCATCGACTTCCGAGGCGGCCACGATCGCGGTGGGCTGCGACTGGAACACCTCGTGGGCAAAGCTTGGCCCCGAGAGCGCGACGAAGGCGTGCTCCGGCAGGACCTGTGCGGCGACATCGCACATCAACGCCAGCGAGTCAGGCTCGAGTCCCTTGGTGGCGCAGATGATCCGCGCACCGGGCGCGACATGCGCCGCCGCCTGCGACCACACCGTCCTCGACACGTGACTTGGCACCACCGAACAGATCACCGGCGCGCCAGTGACAACCTCAGCCAACGAGCGGCTCGCCGTCAGGCGCGGGTCGAGCGAATGGCCACCAAAGAAGAGCGTGTTTTCGTGCCGGGTATTGATCGCGTCGGCAACTTCCGGCTCGAACGCCCAGAGCCGGACATTGCAGCCCTTCCGCGCCAGCAGGTCGGCGAGGGCGGTGCCCCAGGACCCCGCGCCGAGAACGACGACGTCACTCGCCAAGTGGCTGCGCCTCGTCGCGTCGACCGAAACGGCTCTCGGTGCCATCGATCAATCGCCGAATGTTGCCGCGGTGCAGCCAGATGATCGTCGCAGAGAGCGCGGCGAGCCACCAGACGATGTCATGCCGATCGGGATGGAGGATCCACACCGCCGATGGCAACGCAGCCGCCGCGAGAATGCTTCCGAGCGAGACGTATCCCGAGAGTTTCACGGTGACAGCCCAGACCGCGAGCGTCACGAGGAACGCCCAGGGTGCGAGCCCCAGCACTATGCCGCTTCCGGTCGCGACGCCCTTGCCACCTTTGAAATTTGCGAACACCGAGAATGCGTGCCCGACTACGGCGACGACACCGAGGAGGAGCGAACCAACCACGCCGAGGCCAGCCCAGGGACCGAAGAAGGCGACCGGAATGGCGCCCTTCAGCGAATCAAAGATCCCGACAGGAATGGCGAATTTGAATCCCAGCAGGCGGTAGAGATTGGTCGCGCCGAGATTGCCGCTGCCGACGGTCCGCAGATCAATCCCCCTCACGGCCCGCACCACCCAGAGGGAAGTGGGGATTGCCCCGAGCAGATACGAGGCAACAACCGCAAGCAGAATCCGTCCGGTCACCGCTGGCTGCCCCGTCGATTGAACTTCAGTCGCAAGGGCGCGCCCTTGAAGCCCCAGGCGTTGCGGAAACCGCGCGCGAGGTAGCGCTGATACGATTCGGGAATGTCGTCGGGACGATTGCTGACGATGGCGATCGTCGGCGGCGAGGTCTCGATCTGCGTTGCGAACAGGAGCTTGACCTCTTCTCCCATCTTCTGCGGCGGTGCGGCGCGCTGCAGCAGATCCTGCAGCACCTTGTTCACCTCGGCGGTGGGCACCCGCACCTTTCGAGCTTCGGCGACTTCGATGACCAGGTCGAGCAGCTTGTGTACGCGCTGGCCGGTGAGCGCCGAGCCGTAGAGGAAGGGGACGTTCTCGAGGAACGGTGCCTTCTCGATCAGCATCTCTTCGCCACGCTTGCCGGTGTTCGCGTCCTTCTCCTCGATCAGGTCCCACTTGTTGACGACGATGATCAAGCCGCAGCCCTGATCCCATGCCTGGTTGGCAATACGCAGATCCTGGTTGTGGAGGCCGAGCTTGGCGTCGACGACCAGCACGCAGACGTCGGCGCGATGCACGGCGCGTTCGGTTCGCATGTTGGAGTAGAACTCGAGCGAGTCCTGGACCTTGGCGTGCCGCCGCAGACCGGCGGTGTCGATGAAGGTGAGGGTCTTGCCGTGGTAATTGAGGTGCGAGTCGATCGCATCGCGAGTGGTGCCTGCAATCGGCGTGACCACGAGTCGCTCTTCGCCGAGCAGCTTGTTGACGAGCGAAGACTTTCCGGCGTTCGGCCGGCCCACCACCGCGACCTTGATCCGCTCCTCGTCCTCGGCGGCGTCGCCTTCGGGGAAGAGCGCCACGAGGGCGTCGAGCAGATCGCCGCTTCCCTTCCCTGTTCCGGCCGAGACGGCGTAGGGCTCGCCCAGGCCGAGGGAGTAGAACGCCAGGCGATCGTCGCGATCACCGATCTCGTCGATCTTGTTGACGGCGAGAATCACCGGGCGATCGGCGGTGCGGAGCTTCCGGGCGATCTCCTCGTCGATCGGGTTGACGCCGTCCTTGCTGTCGACCAGCAGCAACACCACATCGGCCTGCTCGACCGCGCGTTCGACCTGCGCGCGGATGGCCTTGTCCATCGTCTCTTCGGAATCGAAGACCAGACCGCCGGTGTCGACGACCCAGAAGTCGCGGCCGATCCAGTTGGCCTCGCCGAAGTGACGGTCACGCGTGGTACCGGCGCGATCGGATACGATCGCGGCACGACCGCCGCAGAGGCGATTGAACAGCGTGGACTTCCCGACATTGGGTCGCCCCACAAGTGCAACAGTAGGACGACTCATGCGGCGAGTGGCTCCATCAGGGCATCAACAAAGGTTTTCGAAATCCGGACCGGCATCGGCACATCGGCCGACAGCGCGGCGACACTCAGCGAATCGATAAAGAGACCATCATCGTTCACGCACTCACCCGGCAGCAACGCGAGATCAAAGCCGGTGAGCCCCTGCAAGGCATCACGCATCGCGTGGCCCGGGAGGAGGCCGGCGGTGGTGACCCGGGGCCCGAAGAGATCGTTCTCGATCTGAAACAGCTCGAAGGTGGCGCCGGTGGCTTCGGCGAGGGGGTCGAGCACCATCGGCATCAGCGGCCCCATCGAGGTGCCGGTCACGACGGCGATTCGACGCCCGGCCCAACCGCGCAGATCGGGCGCACCTTCGCGCACCTGCTCCTGCAGCCAGCGCACCGAACCGACGCCGTTCTCGACCTGGTCGAATGACCCGTAGAGCTCGGCCGGCGGCAACTCAACGCCAGCGCGCAGATAGAGCTCATCGGCGCCATAGGCCCACGGTTCGCCGCGGTCGGCCAGGGCGCGGGCGGCAGCTTCCTCGACCGCAGCGACGGCGCGCTTGCACTCGACGTCATCGGGCTCGCGGATCAGGTGGTGCTTGGAGAACTCGGTGAGGCCCACCGGAACGACCGAGACCGA
Source organism: Gemmatimonadales bacterium (assembly GCA_039915645.1). Lineage (GTDB taxonomy): Bacteria > Gemmatimonadota > Gemmatimonadetes > Gemmatimonadales > GWC2-71-9 > Palsa-1233. Next base: position 7,946 of record JBDSMX010000105.1, read on the forward strand.
CAGCACGTCGGGACCGAAATCGTAGAGATCGCGCAACGTCTGGCGGAGGACCTCGCCGTCGTTGATCCCGGGAGCCATCACGATCTGGGTGTGGAACTGGATCCCGTGATCGGCGAAATGCCTGAGCTGCGGGAGGATCTCGGCCGCCTGCGGATTGCGCAGCACCCAGCGGCGGACGACCGGATCGGTTGCGTGCACCGAGACGTAAAGCGGCGACAGCCGATATTCGATGATCCGGTCGGTGTCGTGCTGCTTCAGGTTGGTGAGCGTCGCGAAGTTGCCGTAGCGGAACGAGAGCCGGTAATCGTCGTCGCGGATCGAGAGCACGTCGCGAAGGCCGTCGGGGTTCCCTTCGACGAAACAGAAATCGCAGCGGTTGGCGCAGCGACGAATCCGCGGCGGCTCCACCGCGACACCCATCGGCTCCTCGACAGGCCGCTCGACCTCGACTTCATATTCGGCGACGTCGCCGGGTAGACGATAGACGAGGGAGAACTCTTCGTCGGCGGTGAGGAACTCCCAGTCGAGAAAGTCCTCGAGCTCGCGCCCGCCAATCGAGACGAGTTCGGTACCAGGAATAAGCCCAATGGCCTCGCCGATCGAATCGTCGAGGACTCCAGTCACTTTGATCATCGCCGCCACGTCATAACGAGCATCCGCCAATATGGTGCTATGTTGGCCCCAAATCAAGGGTTAGGCGCTCACAGTTAAAGCGAGTTCGCACGGCAGGCGGATCGGCCGGGATGGGGGAAACGCCGATCGCCCCAGGGCGGAAGTTCCGCACCGGGGCGATGACTGGGCCAAGCGGGAGACGGGGTTCGAACCCGCGACCCTCAGCTTGGGAAGCTGATGCTCTACCAACTGAGCTACTCCCGC
>JBDSMX010000164.1:0-36214 GCA_039915645.1 Gemmatimonadales bacterium
CGGGACGAGGCGCGGCACTGGGCATTCTCATCAAGGGCGGCGAGGCGCTGCAGCGCTCAGGCGACGTTGACACCGTGGTCCTCGACAAGACCGGCACCATCACCGAAGGCGCGCCCACGGTCACCGATGTGCTCCTCGCTCCTGCAGCGCAGCACGACGAAGCCGACCTGCTCCGCCTGGCCGCCGCACTCGAGGCCGCCTCGCAGCATCCTCTTGCGGGTGCCGTGGTGCAGACGGCGAAGAGCCGCGGGATCACGCTTCCGGCAGTGGAGCAGTTCCAGTCCATCACCGGACAAGGGATTACCGGCGTGGCCGATGGTCACGCGATCCTCGTGGGCAACGAGGCGCTGCTGCAGGCGTGGAGCGTCGATGTCGCGCCGTTGCGCGTGGCGGCCGCCACGCTGGCGGGGCAGGGAAGAACCACCGTCTACGTCGCCATCGACGGCGCGCTGGCCGGCGTGCTCGCCATCGCCGATCCGGTGCGCCCAACGACGCCCGCGGCAATCGCCCGGCTTCGGAAGCTCGGTCTGGATGTCGTGCTCCTCACCGGTGATCAGCAAGCCACGGCAGATGCGGTCGCACGCACGGTGGGAATCACCAGGATTGTCGCCGGTGTGCTCCCGGCGGGAAAGGTCGCCGAGATCGAACGTATGCAAGCGGCCGGCAAGGTGGTCGCGATGGTGGGTGACGGCATCAACGATGCGCCGGCCCTCGCGCGCGCCGATATCGGCATTGCCATCGGCGGCGGTACCGACGTCGCGGTCGAAGCCGCCGACATCGCCCTGATGCGCGCCGATCTCGCCGGCGTGGCCGATGCCATCGCACTGTCGCGTCGCACGATGCGGATCATGCACCAGAATCTCTTCTGGGCCTTTGCCTACAACGTCATTGGCATTCCCATCGCCGCCGGCGTGCTCTACCCCAGTACCGGCCTGCTGCTTTCTCCAGTTATCGCGAGTGCGGCGATGGCGTTGAGCAGCGTGAGCGTCGTCGCAAATAGTCTGAGACTGAACCAGCGAGAAGCGAGAGGCGAGAAGCGAGAAGCGAGGAAACGTCCCTAGGAGGCTCGTGATCCTGCCCCACTCCTTGTCGCCACTTTTCGCTTCCGCCTCTCGCTTCTCGCCTCTCGCCTCTCGCTTCTCGATTTCCAGGAGCTCCCCGCATGCACAAAGCTTCGCACGTCCCCTCCGAAACCAAGGACGCTCTCTCCAAACGCCTGCGGCGCATCGAGGGCCAGGTTCGTGGCCTGCAGAAGATGGTCGATGAAGAGCGCTACTGCGCCGACGTGCTGGTGCAGATCGCCTCGGTGCAGGAAGCGTTGCGCAGTGTCGGCAAGCTGCTGCTCCAGAACCATCTCACGCATTGCGTGAGCGACGCCATCAGGTCGGGCGATGCGGGCGAAGGCGAGCGGGTGGTGGAGGAACTGGTGGAGCTGTGGGGGCGCTAGCCGCGTCAGCGCTTCTTCGCGGCCCGCGCCATGTCCCGGTTCACCGTGCGCATCGCACCGAGCATCACCACGCCGCCGAAGAGCGCCACCACTGGCAGCACCATGACGGCACGGTCGATCCCGAACCGATCGGAGAGTGAGCCTACCAGCGGGAAGGCGATGGCATCGCCGGCGAGGTGGATGAAGAGCAGATAGGCGCCGCTCACCGTGGCACCGATGCGAGCGGGAACAACGTCGAAGATCACCGCTGCCATCGGCCCGTTGTACCACGACAGGAAGAAAAAGGCGACGGCGAAGACCGGCATGAATACGTCGATGTCGCGCACCGTGAGCAGCCAGATCGCCAGCGGCCCACCGATCAGGAAGCCGAGCGCCACGGTGAGCACGCGGCCGCGATCGGTCCAGCGCTTCAGCAGGTCCGCAATAAACCCACCCGCAATCGCGCCCAGCACCCCGGAAAGCAGTCCCCACTTGCCGAGCAGCCCGGCGGCTGTCCCCGTGCTCAGCGAGAACTCCCTGGTCATGAAGGTCGGGCCCCACCCCACGATGCCGTTCATTCCGAACGAAATCATTGCGCCGGCCACGAAGACATAGACCAGCGTGGGTGTGCGCAACACCAGTCGACTCGCGCGGCGCAGATCATCAACCGCGCTCTCGAGTTCGGGCGTGAATGGCGTCTCTTCGCGACGATCGAGCTGGAGCAGCCTCACCCAGCGGAAGATCGTGAGCGCAACACCCAGGCCGATCGCCGCCGCGAGGACGGCGGTATCCTTGCGCGAGTCGACGCCATATTCCCGATTCAGCCCCCAAGCCGCCGCCAGCCCGATCAGCGTCATGCCGAGCACCGGGTAGAGCTGGCGAATCAGGCCACGCACGCCGATCTCGAGGTCGTGCAGCAGCGACTTCAGCGTGAGTGGTACGTCGTGGCGGGTCGGGTCCTTGAGCTGATAGACGAGCACGGCGCAGAGGAAGCCGGGGAGGCCGACCGCCATGAACGCCACGCGCCAGCCGTAGATCCCCTCGAGCCAGCCGCCCAGCAGCAACCCCAGCACGCCGCCCACCGGAATGCCGGCGGCGAGCAGGCTCATCGCGACGGCGCGATCCTTTCCGGGGAAATAGTCGGCGACCATCGACGCCGAGGCCGGGCCGTAGGCCGCCTCGCCAATGCCGACGCTCGCGCGGCAGATGAAGAGCTGCCAGAAGTTGCGAACCAGGCCGCCCATGAAGGTGAACGCACTCCAGAGCGCGACCCCGCCGGCGATCACCGCCTTGCGGCTCTTGAGGTCGCTCAGCACACCAAACGGAAGGGCCGCGACCGAAAAGACCAGGATGTACGCCGAGCCGAGCCAGCCAAGCTGCGAGTCGGAGAGCGCGAGGTCGCGCTTGATCGGCTCGAACAGCGCAAAGATGATGTTGCGGTCGAGGTAGTTGAGCAGGTTGATGAAGGAGAGCAGGCCCAGCGCAAGCCACACTCGCGGCGGCGTGCGTGCCGCCGGCGAGTGGGGTGTCACGAATCGACGACCGTGATGTTGAGCCGCTTGCGGCATTCCTCGATCGCGCGCACGGCCTCGGCAGGATCATCGGTCACCGTGAACAGCAGCATGTCGGCCGACGAGATCTTCCCTTCGGTGAGCATCGTCTGCTTGAGCCAGTCGACCATGCCGCCCCAGTATTTGGTGCCGAAGAGCACCACCGGGAAGTCGCTGATCTTGTCGGTCTGGATCAGGGTCAGCGCCTCGAACAGTTCGTCGAGCGTGCCGAACCCGCCCGGGAAGACCACGTAGCCCACGGCGTACTTCACGAACATCGTCTTGCGGACGAAGAAGAACTTGAAGTCGAGCGACTGGGTCAGGTACGGATTGGTGTGCTGCTCGTGCGGCAGTTCGATGTTGCAGCCGATCGAAAGCCCGCCCGCCTCGAATGCGCCCTTGTTGGCGGCCTCCATGATGCCGGGGCCTCCACCGGTGATCACCGGAACGCCGGCCCGCGCGAACGCGGCACCAGTGTCGATCGCCGCCTGGTACATCGGATCGTCGGTCTTGGTGCGGGCCGACCCGAAGATCGACACGCCGCCGGCCACACCCTGCAAATTCTCGAATCCCCAGACGAACTCGCCGAGGATGCGCAGCACGCGCCAGGAATCGGACGACCGCCGTACCCGAAGTGCTTCTTCGGTGAGCGGCGTGTTGAGGAGCTTCTCGTCCTCGGTCGGCTTCGCGCCGACGCGCGGCGTGCTGGGGATGTTGCTCGATCGCTCAGACATGACAGAACACCTCGAGGAACGCGCGATGATCATCCGCGACGTTGTAGAAATAGGGCGAGACCCGCACGTGGCCGGGTCGCGCGTCGACAATGAATCCCGCCGCCGCCGCGCGGGCGACGTCACGGTGGGGATCCTCGCTCGGCAGCATCACGATCCCCGAGCGCAGCGCCGGCGTGGCGGCCATCTTCGGTGTGATCCCGCGGGCCTGTGCATCTGCGATCAGATCCTCGGTGAGCGCGCTGGTGACTTCCCGGATCGCCACGGCGCCGGCGGCCTCGAGCACATCAAGCCCGCCGAGCTGGGCGTAGACCGGCATCATCGGCGGCGTGCCGCATTCAAATCGACGGGCATCATCATGCGGCGTGAACTGGCTCGGATCGAATGCGAACTGGTCCCGATGCGCAAACCAGCCGCTCGCTCCCGGCCGCAGCCCGTGAGTGCTCTCCCGGCGCGCATAGAGAAACGCCACGCCCGATCCGCCAAGCAGCCACTTGAGTCCGCCCGAGCAGTAGAAGTCGACGCCGAGCGCGGCAACATCGACCGGCAGCTGGCCCACGCCGTGGTAGCCGTCCACCAGCGAGAGTGCGCCGTGACGCCGGGCGATCGCCGCGATGCCCGCGACATCCTGAATCGCCCCCGACGTGAAGTAGACATGACTCGTTGCCACGATTGCGGTGCGGTCGTCGACTGCCGCTTCGAATGCCTCGAGCGGAACCGAGACACCATCGGGGCTCTCGAGGAGGACCAGCTCGATATCCCGGGTGAGCCACTGATACGGCACCGTGGGGAAGTCGAGCGTCGTGGTGACGACCCGGCGTCGACGCGTCGTGTCCAGCGCACTCCCTACCGACGACAGCAGACTCGAGACCGAAGGGTGGAGTGCGATCTCGCCGGCGTCTGCGCCAATCAGGGCGGCATAGCCACTCCGCAGGTCGGCGAGTGCCTCCCACCAGACGTCGTACCAGTTGGCGGCGCCTCGTGCTTCCCACTGATCGAGAAAGGTGTTGACCCTGCGGCGGGACCCGCGCGACAGCGGCCCCAGCGAGCAGGAGTTGAGGTACGTCGTCTGCTCGAAGATCGGGAACTCGCGGCGCCAGTGGGCGAGCGGCTGATCCTGCGCCAGGGAGGGGGTGTGCGGCATTGCCGGAATATAGGGACGGAGGCCGTCCCAGATGACACCGGCCTGCGCTCCCCCTACGTTCCACGCGTGAGCAACGAACTCGATCTCGACCCCCGCTTCCGCGGCTCCTGGCCCGCCCTCACGGCGGCCCTCGTGTTGCGTGCGCTGGTGTCGCCGCGACTGGCGCTCGACCTGCTGCGGACCGCGTGGGCCTTTCGCCGTCGCGACTGGTACCGGCTTGCCCCGTTCCTCCCGCTGCCCGATGCCACTTACCTCCGCTGGCGGATGTATACCGCCTACGGCAGCGAGGCGGCCGTCCCTCCGGTGGACGATGTCATCCGCTTTGCGCGCTGGCGGCGGGAGACGATGGGGCTATGAGCGGGACCGACATACCGCACGTCGTCATCGTTGGCGGCGGATTCGCCGGGCTCTACCTCGCCAAGGGTCTCAAGCGCGCCCCGGTCCGGGTGACGCTGATTGACCGGCGGAACCATCATCTCTTCCAGCCGATGCTCTACCAGGTGGCAACGGCCGCGCTCAACCCGAGCGATATCGCCTCACCCATCCGTTCGATCCTGCGCAAACAGCAGAACCTCGAAGTCATGCTCGGGGAAGTCGATCGCATCGATCCCGCGAGTCGCATGGTGCACCTCGCCGACGGCGCCACGGTGAACTACGATTTTTGCGCCGTCGCGACCGGTGCCCGGCACGCCTATTTCGGCCACCCGGAATGGGAGCCGTTCGCGCCCGGTCTCAAGAGCATCGAAGACGCGCTCGAGATTCGCCGTCGCGTCCTCCTCGCCTTCGAGCGGGCCGAGCGGGAACCCGATCCCAAGCTGCGCCACCAGTACCTCACCTTCGTCGTGATCGGCGGCGGGCCCACTGGCGTCGAGGTGGCTGGCGCGCTGGCCGAGATTCGTCGCTTCGCGCTGGCCCGCGACTTCCGTCATATCGATCCGCGCGAGGCGAGCGTCGTCCTCCTCGAGGGCGGCCCGCGCATTCTCTCGGCCTATCCGCCGAAGCTTTCGGAGCGCGCCAAGCAGGACCTCCGGAATCTCGGAGTCGAAGTGCGCGAGAATACCCTGGTCACGGCAGTGCACGAGGATTCGGTCGAGGCATCGGGGTGGCGCATCCCGTCGACCACCGTGGTCTGGGCGGCCGGGAATCAAGCGTCACCGCTCCTCGCCACCCTGGGCGCACCGCAGGATCGTCAGGGTCGGGTCATCGTCGAGGCCGACTGCACTATCCCCGGGCATTCCGATCTCTTCGTGCTCGGCGACGCCGCGGCGCACACGCTGGCTGGTGCGAGCGCGCCGGATCCTGCCGTGGCGCCCACCGCGATCCAGATGGGGCAGTACACTGCGCGTGCCATCAAGGCGACGCTTTCGGCCAAGGCGCGCGAACCCTTTCGCTACTGGAACAAGGGCGAACTCGCCGTCATCGGTCGCGGGCAGGCGGTCGCCAATCTCGGTCGGCTCCAGTTCGGCGGCTTCTTCGCCTGGTTCACCTGGGTCTTCATTCATCTCACCTATCTCATCGGCTTCCGCAACCGACTGCTGGTGCTGATCGAGTACGGCTGGTCCTATCTCACCTTCGGCAGCGGTGCCCGACTCATCACCGGCGAAACCGGCGAGTACGCCGCGCGCATCGCGCCGCCGCGATGACGCTGCCGACGGCGGCCGAGGTCAAGGACGAAGCACGCCGCATCGGTTTCGTCGCCTGTGGTATCGCGGATCTGGCGCCGAGTCGCCGCGGTGATGCGCTCGACCAGTGGCTCGCCGCTGGATATGGCGGCACGATGCGCTACCTCCACCGCCAGGCGAAGAAGCGCAAGCTCCCCGCCACGGCGACACCGGGTGCAGTGCGTGCGATCGTCGTGCTCGAGAACTACGCCGCAACGCCTGAAGAGCTTCCGGCGGCCGGTGATCGCTTCAAGGTGGCCCGCTACGCCAGGGGAATGGACTATCACCTGGTAACCCACGGCCGGCTCCATCACCTCGCCGAGTGGCTCAAGGGTCGTGGTGCCGGACTCGCCCACGTCTGGATCGACGATGGTCCGGTGCCTGAGCGCGAACTTGGTGAGCGCGCCGGATTGGGCTGGATCGGCAAGAACACGATGCTGATCCATCCGCGAATCGGTTCCTGGACCTTCGTCGGCACCATCTTCACCGATGTGCCGTTCGACATTGACACTCCGATCGATACCGACCGCTGCGGCAGCTGCACCCGCTGCCTCGACGCCTGCCCCACCGATGCCTTCGTGGCTGATCGCTCGCTCGATGCCACGCGCTGTCTGTCGTATCTCACGATCGAATACAAGAATGAACTCCCCGCCTCCCTGCTCCCCGCCTGGGATGGCTGGGCATTCGGATGCGATGTCTGCAATTCGGTCTGTCCGTGGAACGAGAAATTTGCCGTGCCGACGACGGTGGCGGAGTTCGCTCGCCGCGAACATCCTGATCGACGCGATCCCGCCGCATTCGATGCGCTGTCGGATGCGGAATTCCTGGAACGTTACGGGGACACTCCCCTCGCGCGCCCCGGTCCCGACCGGATGCGCCGCAACCTGCGCGCAGCCCTCGCTGCGGGCGATACCGAAATCGAGCGATGACTCCAGCACTGCATTCCTTCGCCATCTTCGTGACCGACCTCGAACGGGCACGCGTCTTCTATGAAGAACAGCTCGGCCTTCCGCTCTGGAAGAAGGGATCGTTCGGCTTCGAGTTTCTCGAAGGGCCACCGCACCTCGGCGTGCACCCGGCCGAGCACCCCGACGCCAAGGCGCTGGTGGGCCGTCACACCGGCATCACCTTCGCCGTGCCAGAGCTGCTCGCCCTCTGCTCGCGGCTGGGCGAGGCCGGTGTCCGTTTCGTTGCCGAACCGACGCAGCAGGGCTTCGGCATCATGGCTATGATTGCCGATCCCGATGGCAACATCTTCGCCTTGTGGGAAGACAACATCACCGATCCACCGAAGGACGATGTCCCATGAGTCTTCCCCGCGAGTTTGCGAGTGACAACACCGCCCCGGTGCATCCGGCGGTGATGGCCGCACTCGCGGTAGCGAATACCGGACCGGCGGTGGCGTACGGTGATGATCCGTGGACCGAACGGGCGCGCAAGTGGTTCCATCGCGAGTTCGGCCCCGAGACTGCCGCCTTCTTTGCCTGGAACGGGACCGGCGCGAATGTGGTGTCGCTGCGGGTGCTGGTCCGGCCCTATCAGGCCGTGATCTGTACCGAGCAGGCGCACATCAACGTGGACGAATGCGGCGCGCCGGAGTTGCTGGCGGGATGCAAGCTGATCGACGTGTCGACGCCGGATGCCAAGCTGACGCCGGCGATGGTCAAGGCCGCGGCGGAAGGGATCGGCAACGAGCACCACGTGCAACCCGCGGCGATTTCGATCACCCAGGTGACCGAGTACGGCACCGTCTACTCTCGCGATGAACTGGTGGCGCTCTGTCGGACTGCTCGTGATCTGGGGATGCGGGTGCACATGGATGGCGCTCGCCTTGCCAACGCGGCAGCCGCACTCCGGCTCACGTTGCGCGCGATTACCAAGGACGTCGGAGTCGACATTCTCTCCTTTGGCGCCACCAAGAACGGTGGCATGGGTGCCGAGGCGATCGTGGTCTTCGATCCCGCACTCGCCACCGAGCTGCGCTTCCTGCGCAAGCAGTCGGCCCAGCTCGCCTCCAAGATGCGCTATCTCTCGTCGCAATTTCTTGCCCTCGCCGAGGATGATCTCTGGCTGAGCAACGCACAGCATGCCAACGCGATGGCGCGCCGGCTCGCCACTGGCGTGCGCGGGATCAGTGGCGTGCGGATTACCCAGTCGGTAGATGGCAGCGCCGTGTTCGCCGTGCTGCCGCGCTCGGTCACCGAGCGACTGCAGCAGAAATTCCATTTCTATGTCTGGAACGAGCCGAAGAACGAAGTGCGCTGGATGACGAGCTGGGCGACCAGCGAAGCGGATGTCGACGAGTTCGTCAATGCCATCCGGGCGGCGATGAAGCCCTAGCGGCGCGCGCTCACTCGCGGAACGCCGCCGCCATCTGCCGGATCCCGTCGACGAGTCGTGGCCCGGGGCGTGAGGTGAACGCGTTGCCGTCCAAGACCACCACTCGTCGTGATGCCAGCCAGGCGCCCGCGACCGTGCCGTCGAGCGCAGCCAGTTCAGCGCGTGCCCGCTCGAGTCCGAATCCGCAGAGGATCACCAGCACCAGATCGGGATCGAGCGCGATGATGTCGCTCCACTCCCGCACCACCGAATGGCTCCCCGCCGTTGCCCCGACATCGATGCCACCCGCCGCCGCAATCATCTCCGGCACCCAGTGGCCTGCAAGAAAGAGCGGGTCGAGCCATTCGATCGCGACCACGCGTGGACGTTGGCCGCGCCCGTTGCGGGCCTGATCGACCCGCACCATCTCGGTCAGCGCTGCAGCCACGGCGGCGGCTTCTGCGCCGCGTCCGATGGCGCTGCCGAGCCGGCGGATATCCTCCCGCACACCGGCAAGTGTGCCACCGTTGAGTGAAATGACCTGCGGGGGCGGGGCCATCGCCTGTGCCAGCCGCATCGCCTCGCCGTCGGCCACCGCACAGACATCGCAGAGCATCTGGGTTACGATCACATCTGGTGCGAGAGCACGCAGCGCCTCGGCATCGACCCCGATCACTGCCCGACCGGCGGCGACCGCCTGCTGCACGGCGACGTGAATTGCCCCCGAGCCGAGCCGGGGGTCGATCGGCGTGGTGGTGACACGGGGGAGGGAGGTGATGTCGGGAGGCCAGTCGCATTCGTGCGAGATCCCGACCAGCTGATCGCGCCCGCCCATCGCCACCACCATTTCGGTGGCGCCGGGGAGCAGGGAGACCACGCGCGGACGTGCGGAGATCGGCATGGCAGCAAGATAGGCCCCCCTTGCCGAGCCGGGGACCGGGCAATTATATCAACGTTGATGCAAATGACGGCGCGCGCCGGTTCGCTCCGGTTGATCCGGGCCCTCGTGGCCTCACTCGATTTCTCGGCCCGCGAGGTCGAGGCCACCACCGGCCTCACCAATGCCCAGCTCTTCGTCTTGCGGCAGCTGGCGGCCAACGACCACCCGTCCATCAATGATCTCGCCCAGCGGATGCGGGCGCGGCAGAACACCGTCTCCGCACTGGTGACCCGACTCGTCTCGGCAGGCTATGTCGAGCGCGAACAGTCGCCGCTCGACGGGCGGCGTGCCGTGCTTTCGCTCACCCGCTCGGGGCGACGACTCGTGAAGCACTCGCCGCCGGCGCCCCTCGAGCGACTGCTTGAAGCGCTCGATGGAATGTCACTCAAGGAAGTACGCGCACTCGCGCGAGGGCTCGCGCCATTGGTCGAACGCCTCGGCGTCAAGCCGGAATTCGCTCCGCTCCTCTTCGAGAGTCGCTAAGTCATGACCGAGCAACCGATCGCGGCCACGTTGAAATCTGCCGGCGGAGTCACTACGTCCGCGCCCGCCACGTTGCAGCGGTTCACCATGGTCGACCGGATGCTGCGCGCCGCCGGCTTCCTGCTCCTCGGTGTCGTTGCGGCCGCCATGCTGATTCCGATTCCGATCATTCACCTGGTCGGCATCCCGCTCGTCCTGCTCGTTGGGCTGGTGACCGCCGCACGACAGCTCGCCCGCACGGCACGCCTCACCCCGGTCCGCATCCCCTGCCCCAATTGTGGCGCGATGAATCGCGTTGGCGGGGGGCTGGGTCTCCGCAACATCGATGCACCGATCGAGCTCAATTGCGACAGCTGTCGTCGCAGTCTCACGCTGGAAGTAGGCGACTATCTTCGGTAATGGATTCGCTTCGACGCCCCCCACGGCAAGTGTTCTGGCTGGTCGGCTGCTTTCTCGCCCTGTCGGCACTTGTCGTCAGCGGAGCCGAAATCGCCTGGGACGACGCGATCCTGCGCACCATCGGCGGCTGGCGTACACCGGCCCTGACCGACGTGATGCTGCGTTGCACCTTCCTCGGCAACGGCCTCATCGAAATCCCGATGGCATTCGGCGTCGCCTGGATGCTCTGGCGACTCGGTCGCCCAGCATATGCCAAGCGATATCTGCTCGCAGGCGTGATCGGCGAAATTTTCTATCTCGGTTTGAAGGGACTCTTTCACCGACCGCGACCATCGGTCATCGAACGGCTCAGCGACGCCGGGTGGTATTCCTACCCGTCGGGGCATACGATGATGGGGCCGGTGCTCTGGAGTTTTGGCTTCCTGCTGCTGGCGAGCGCCATCACCAATCGATTCGTGAAAGCGCTGCTCACGACCGGGGCGATTGTGATTCCCCTGCTGTTGGCGACGTCACGGGTCTATCTCGGGGTCCACTATCCCAGTGACGTACTCGGTGCCCTCTTGATCGGCAGCGCCTGGGTCGTCTGGTGGTGGCCGCGCTCCGAGTCTGATGCGAGCAGCGCGTCCACTTCGTCGGCCCCCGCCATCAAGTAGTCGATCCGCTCGGCGAGCAGTCGCGCCGCATCAAGATCTGCCGTGAGCGCACCACTCTCGGCGCGCCCCGCCGCCATGCGCAGCAAGCCCACACGCAACGTCTCGATCGCAGCCACGGCCCGTTCGAGTCGGGCATCCCACTCGCCTGCGTCGCCGCGATCAAGATGTTCGCGCGCCACGATCGCCTCGCGTTCGAGCCGCCCGACCACGCGCGGCAGGTCGGCGAGTGCGGCCCGCTCTCCGGCCGGGAGTGCGTCGAAGAGGGTCTCGGTCGCGGAGCCGAGTGCGGTCTCGGTCGGTCGCGACTTGGCCCAGTCGTGGCGGTCAGCGGCGGGGAGTCCGATCGTAGCGAGCTTGCCCATCACTCGGCCCAGCGGGCCATTCCAGACCCAGCGGCGAAGCCGTGCAAAGGGATCGACCGGTCTGAGCCGGCGTCCCGGGAAGATGAGACCGAAGAGCCCGCCGCCGACCGTGGCCATCGTGAACAACCCGAAGACGCCGAAGAAGTTCTTCGAGCCGTAGTAGTCGTGACTCAGAAAAATCCCGCCGAGGAGCGAGAAGATCACTCCAGCCAGCGCGGCATAGGTTCCCACGCGGACCAGCTTCGGGAACCAGTGGATCGGTCGCAGTTCGTCGTAGCGCAGCTCTTCTTCCTGGCGTGCGAGGGCGACATCGAGTCCCTGACGCAGGTCGTCGAGGGTGACGCCCGCCTCGAGTGCGCGGCGCGTCTGCGAGATACGCCAGAATCCGTGGCCGACCCACGGCAGCACGGTGGCCTTGGCGCAGAGGATCAGGAAGATGGTCGTGCCGAGGTTCCAGGTGCTGTTGCTCGCATTAGCGACGTACACCATCGTGCCGATGCCGTAGAAGAAGCACGACCAGATGACGTAGATCCCCTTGAGCTCGCGACCACGATTGACCCAGACCCGCACCGGCACGGCGAGTTCGGCCGTCGCCACAGTCGTCGGGGCCATCGCTTCTGCCATGGCCTCGGCCGTCGCAAAGCGATCAGCTGGATTTTTGAGCAGCGCGCGGTCGATCGTCTGGGCGAGCGCCAGCGGCGTTTGCGGTGCGACGCTGAGCAAGGGCGGGGCGGGGCGGGTGAGATGCTGGGCCAGCAGCTCGCGGACATCGCCCGCAAACGGCGGCCGGCCGCTGAGACAGTGGAATCCCATGGCACCGAGGGCGTAGAGATCACTGCGCCCATCGACTGCTTCGCCTGCGGCCTGTTCGGGCGCGACGTATTCCGGTGTGCCGACAATCCGGCCACCGCTGATGTCGGGCGCATCCATCAGCCGCGCAATGCCGAAGTCGGTGACGACGGCGCGACTGCCATCGTCATCGAGCAGGATATTGTCGGGCTTGATGTCGCGATGGATGACGCCCTGCGCATGCGCGTAGGCGAGGGCATAGGCGGTATCGCGCAACAGACGTGAGGCGTCGTGCGCCGCGAGACGGTGGACGCGACGCAGGCGTTCGCCTAGCGTCTCCCCCGCCACATAGCGCATGGCATAGAAGACGAACGGACCGATCTCTTCAACGGCATGAATCGGTACGATGTTCGGATGCGCGAGCCGCGCAGCCATGCGCGCTTCGCGCAAGAAGTTTTCGCGGAGCCCGGGCACGGCCGCACGCTCGGGCGGCAACAGCTTCAATGCGACCGGTCGGTCGAGCCGGACATCGCGCGCGAGGTAGACGATCCCCATGCCACCACGACCAAGCTCGCGCTCAAGCGAATAGCGACCGGCCAGGGCCGCCTGGAGGGCGAGGAAGAGGTCGTCGGGCGGGGCAGCGGGGAGCATTCAGGAAAATAGGGGGAGGGGACCCTGGCAATGTTTCACGGTGTGACGGTCCCTCGAGTGACTTTCCCGCCAGTTCCAAGGTGTATCCTTGGTCAATCCTCAAATCACGAGCCCCCTGGTGCGAATCCTTCGCTGGCCCGCGGCTGTACTTCCCTTCCTGCTCGTAGCGGGATGCGGCGAGAGTCCGACGCTCGCGGGCTCCACCATGGCGTCCGGGCATGGGGCGCTTCTGGTCTACCGAACCGCTGCCCAGCCGGGCCTCCCCTACCACTCCGAGTGGACCGCGATCGATCCCGAATCCGGCGCCTCGCTGGGGCGAGTAAACTGGATGCCCTCCGCCGGAGTACTGAGTGAGTTCACCTTCTCTCGCGATGGCAATTGGATCGCCTGGGACGAACCGATCGATGCTCCGTTGCAGCCGTGGGATGGCTGTGACTTTACCGATGTCTGCGGCCCGCAACAGCTTTCCCGCAATCTCTATGTCGCCCATGTCGGCGAATCGTCACGCATCAATGTGACGCCGCAGTATTCCTATGACCGGATGCCTTCCTTCTCGCCCGATGGCGACCGACTGGTCTTGATTCGAGGCTCCTACGACAGCCAGGAGCAGATGATCTCGATCCGTCGCGATGGTGGCGACGTGCGAGCGCTGTTGCCGAAGAGCCTGCGGCGGCGAGATCGCCCGGATTGGTCGCCGCGCTCGCAACAGATTCTCTACTCTCGTCCCGATATCGGTGCGCTGTATGCAGTCGATGCCGATGGGAAGAACCCACGCGCACTCACCGACACGTTTGTCCAGGTGGGGCCTGCGACGTGGTCGCCGGATGGGGCACTGATCGCCGTCGCCATCCGCAACCGCCCGATCCGCCGCGGGAACTACTACGAGTTCACTGCCGAACGATTCCTGGGTCTCCTTCGCCCGGATGGCAGTGTGATGGCAAAGATTCCCATTCAACGCGAGCCATATCTCCGCGCGGTGTGGTCGCCTGACGGATCGCGAGTGGTGACCTGCGATGACGCCGGCATCCGCATCACGGCCGTGGCGACCGGCGAAAGCCGACAGATCACTCCAGCAGGGTATTACGACTGCCCCGTGCTCTGGCGGCCGTAGCAATCCCTAGCTCGCCACCGGCCTCACGAATTCCTCGACCAGCACCATCGTGACGTTGCTGGTCGCTCCCTGCCGGATCCGCTTCGCTTCCTGATACTCCGGATCGTTGTAGAGCCCCAGCGCGGCCTCGCGTGAAGGGAAGCGGATGATCGCATTCATCGTGCGCGCCGTTCCTTCGATCACGAATGCAGCCGTATCCGAGGCGAGCACCTCACCACCATATCGCGGCAACAGCACGAACACGACCGGCGGATATTGCTGGAAGGCAATTGGGTCATTGATGTCGTAGATGCCGATGTAATACACCGCCATGTCGTGCTCCGAGCAGAGGGATCATTTCCGGATCGGAAATGTCACTGCGTGCGCTCCTGTTGCTGCAGCACGCCGATCAGTTGCACCTGTCCCGCGTGATAGATCGCATGACAGGCAACGCCAAGCACGAGGTCGGCGTTTTCGGTGCTGCTCCGAGATGTCGCCGCCGTTCCGGCTTCGCATCGGTCAATGGCCGCCATCAGGGCAGCCTGTTGCTCCGCCACCGTTCCGAGGACATCTGCCCAGCTCAGCGGCCATTCGGCTGTCAGCTTGGGCCAGTCGGCACCTTCGATCGGAAATGCACCGCCATCCTCCTGGAGAATCTGCGCAACGGCGCTCCGGACACACCAGGCATGGTGCATCGCGATCTCCGCGATGTTGTGTCGCCCGGGGCCGGGGCGCCAGAACGCCGTGTCGGCATTCACGGCGGCGAGGGCGGTGCGCAGATTGGCGCCGTGCCAGGCTTCTCCATCGTAGCCCTCCTGGGCGAGGCGCCGAAGCGATGTCGCGCCGGCCTGCGTTGGGGAAATTGTGGTGCTCTTCATGGTGATTCGTGCTCCCGATTCGTGGTCCGCATGTGCAGGTGCGCGACGCCTGTCGCCGCGCTACGTTGAGGTATGCTAGCGGCCCACGGCGACAGCAACTTGGGGAAAATTGCGGGAGCATTGTCGCAGGCGCTGGCGCGCCGAGAGCGCGACGGTGTCTCGGCGGCCACGACCGCGACGGGCGTCGCATCGGGCCAAGGCTGGTCCGTCGCCGACGTGATCTGCACTGCCGGTCCCACGGATCGCGCCTTCGAGGAACGACACGGACGGATGTCGATTGCGATCACGCTCGCGGGGACGTTTCAGTATCGCTCGGGACGCGGGCGCGCCTTGATGACGCCGGGCGCGTTGCTGCTCGGCAATGCGGGTGAATGTTTCGAGTGTGGCCACGAACACGCGGCGGGCGATCGCTGCATCGCCTTTCGGTACCAGCCCGAGCTCTTCGATCGGATCGCGGCAGATGTCGGACTGAAGCCGAATCATCGGCGCTTCCGCACGCCACGGCTGCCACCCACCAAACGGATCGCGCTGGTCGCCGCACGCGCAGCCGCGGGTATCGACGCACCCGAATCGCTCTCCTGGGAAGAGCTCGCGGTTGAACTCGCCGCGACGGCTGTCCGCGACAGCGCGGCCGCCACCCTCACCACTCCGGCCGTCACCTCATCAGCGACCGCTCGAGTGACCGAAAGTGTGCGTCGCATCGAGGCCTGCCCCGCGGCCCCGTGGCGACTGCAGCAGCTCGCTGCCGAGGCAGGGCAGAGCCCCTACCATTTCCTGAGGATCTTCCAGCAGGTCGCGGGCGTGACGCCGCATCAATTCATTCTGCGCGCCCGGCTGCGCGAGGCGGCGCGCCAGCTGCGCGCCGACGATACCAGGGTGATCGAGATCGCGTTCTCGGCCGGGTTCGGCGATCTGTCGAACTTCAACAAATCATTCCGCGCCGAGTTTGGCGTCACACCGCGCGCGTGGCGCGGAGCCCGGGGCCGCTGAGACGAACTGAATTGTTCTGATCTGGGGTACTGCAGGGCGCGCGGCGGGCGTGAGGCCAGCGCAACGGATTACGGTTTCGTTGGCTCATCCGGCGAGCTGCCGAGCGCGCTGGTTGGATCCAGGTCGAGCGGGACCACGATGCCGTTGGCCCCGAGCAGGCGGAAGAGCGTCCACTCGGCCTGCTTCGCCGCGCCCACACTGCCACCGTTATACATCGCGGCGATAAGCAGCGTCCCCGAATTCCGACCGAGATAGCCAACCAGCGTCGAGGAGTTGCCGAGGGTGCCGGTCTTGGCGCGCACGACGCCCGGGCCCGGCAGTCCGGCCGCGAGACGACGCAGGGTGCCGCTGCCATTCGCCGGCAGGAGCAACGGGAAGTTCTTCCCCGCAGGCGTGAGCGGGAACTTCGCGAGATAGCTGGTGAACACAAACGGGGAGACGCGATCGTCGGACGAGAGCCCGCTGCCGTCGTGAAGCGTGACGCCTTCGGCGAGGCCGGTGACGGCGCGCACATGCTGCGTGAGCCGGTCGGCCGCGTGGTCGACTCCGCCACCCCACAGCAGCATCAACTCCGCGCCGATGTTGAGTGAACGGGTGTTGATCTCGTGGGCGATCGAATCGAACGGCTGCGAGACGATTTCGGCGAGGACCCGGCGTTCGCCTGGATTAGCCGAGCCTATGCTGGGAGAGTGAACCCAGTCGATGCCGGCGCTCGCCACAGCGTGTTGCCAGGCGGCCTCGAGCACGGCGGTGGGATCGGCTGCCACCGAGGTGAAGCCACGTGCGCCGGCGCGAATGCCGATCCGCCCCGAGACCACCCAGCGGCCATTCTGTTGCGCTGACATCCGGAGCGAGCTGCGTGAGCCTGCTACGGTGGTCGCAGTGACCGATACCAGCGACCCCGCGCCCGCAGGCGCATCACCAACCAGCACCGCGCGAGCACCGGCACGCGAACCCGGAGCGACAGTGAATTCCACCAGATTCTCGTTCAGCGTGATCGGCCCCACCGGCGGCGCGAAGATGCGACCGCGATGGCGGTCACTCCATGCTGCAGGGTAGGTCGAACGTGGCTCACCCACCGAGGTCGTGACCGTGAGTGGTCCGACGAGGCGGCGAACGCCGAGGGCACTGAGCTGCTGCGCGAGGGTCGAGAGCGAGGGGCCGGTGCGGTCGCGCCGCTCGAGGGTCACGTCGCCATTGAGTTCGAGCGCCCAGCGACCTTCCCAGGTCCCGGTGAGCGGATTGACCCGGCCGGTACCCACCACTCGGGTGGCACGTCGGGCGTCGCTCCCTACCACGGTCCGGGCGAAGCCGGTGGTCAACAACTTGACGGTCGAGGCAGGAACCATCGGCTCACTGCCATTCACCGACCAGAGAATATTTCCGCCCTGATCGGCAACCACGACCGCCCACTTGCCGGGCGCAGAGCGCTGGGCCCGGGCCAGCCAGCTATCCAGTTCAGGCCCGATAGCGCCGTCCTGTGCCGATAGGGCCGCAGGAAGCGCGAGTAGGGCGAGCAACAGGATGGCAGGCCGACGTGTCATGAGCCTCAAGCTCTGCAAGGAGCGTGCGGGATCGGGAAAGGTCACGTTGTGAAACGATTCCGCCACCAGCTATCAAAGACCTGTACGCCTCGAAACGGCCAAGGGTTGCAGGGAGCTGGTGGCGGAGGGCGGATTACTTCAACATCAGCTTCGCGATGGTCTGCAGCTGCATGTTGCTGGTGCCCTCGTAAATGACGCCAATCTTCGCATCACGGAAGAACTTCTCGGCGGGATACTCCTTGCTGTAACCATAGCCACCAAAGAGTTCGAGCGCCTGTGATGTGATGCGGCCGGCCGCGTTGGAGGAGAAGAGCTTCGCCATCGCCGCCTCGCGCGTGAATGGCAGACCCGCGTCCTTGAGGCGAGCGGCGTTGTACACCAGCATCCTCGATGCCTCGAGGTCGGTCGCCATCTCGGCGACCTGGAACTGTACGCCCTGGAAGTCAGCGATCGCCTTGCCGAACTGCTTCCGCTCCTTGATGTACTTCGTGGCGGCTTCGTAGGCGCCCTGGGCGACCCCGACCATCTGCGCACCGATGCCGATCCGGCCTTCATTGAGCGTCTCGATCGAGATCTTGTAGCCCTGACCGATCGGGCCGAGCACGTTCGCGGCGGGAACGCGGCAATTCTCGAGGATCAGCTCCACCGTGCTCGACGCGCGGATGCCGAGCTTGTTCTCGCGCTTGCCGATCGAGAAGCCGGGAAAGTCCTTCTCGACCAGGAATGCGGTGATCCCCTTGTACCCCAGCTCGTGATTGATGTTCGCGAAGACGATGAAGATCCCCGCCTCGGCGCCGCTGGTGATCCAGAACTTGCGACCGGTGAGGACCCACTCGTCTCCGTCCTGCACTGCCTTGGTCTCGAGCGCGAAGGCATCGGATCCCGAGGCCGGCTCCGACAGGGCAAATGCGCCGAGCAGGTCGGTCGTCATCCGCGGGAAGAGCCGGGCCTGCTGCTCCTCGCTCGCCCAGCGCATGATGGCGTTGTTGACGAGGGTGTTGTGGACGTCGACGTAGATCGCGCTCGAGGCGTCGACCCGGGCGAGTTCCTCGATGGCCAGTGTCGCGAGAAAGATCGAGCCGCCGGCGCCGCCGAAGCGTTCCGGAACCTCGATCCCCATCAGGCCCAGGTCGAAGAACTTCTGGATCAGGTCGGGGCGAATCTCGGCGGCTTCGTCCATCTCATAGACGTGCGGCCCGATCTCGGTCTCGGCGAATTCCCGGACCGTCTGGCGGAAGAGTTCCTCTTCTTCAGAGAGGATCGAGAGCGGCGCAGCAGCAAGTACCACAGGCATCCAGAGGTCCCGGTTCAGTTCGGGGGGAAGATAATCCCCCGGGGAGGGCTATTCCGGCACCCTGGGGAGGTCGAGCAGCACGCTCTCGATTTCCTCTAGTGCAGACCGAAGGTCGTCGGCGATCTCCTGGGCCAATACCGCCGGTTCCGGGAGGTTGGCAGAGTCCTCCAGCGATTCATCCCGGAGCCAGAAGAGGTCAAGCGAGACCTTGTCGCGGGCGAGCAGCTCATCGATGCCGTATGCCCGCCAACGACCGTCGGGACTTTCCGGTGACCACGTCGGTGTGCGCTCGTGTCGCGCGCCGGGCTTGAAGCAGCTTACGAATTCGTCGAGGTCAGCCCGGGTCAGGCGTCGCGTCTTCAACGTGAAGTGTTTGTTGGTTCGGAGATCGTAGTACCAGACTGCCTTGGTGGCGGCGACATCCGATCCGGGCTTCCGATCGAAGAAGAGCACGTTCGCTTTCACGCCCTGCGCATAGAAGATCCCGGTCGGGAGCCGGAGAATTGTGTGCAGGTCACACTCGTGCAGCAGCTTGCGCCGCACGGTTTCTCCCGCGCCGCCTTCGAACAGGACGTTGTCGGGCAAGACGACTGCGGCGCGGCCGTGCACCGTCAGCAACGACTTGATGTGTTGCACGAAGTTGAGCTGCTTGTTCGACGTGGTGGTCCAGAAATCGGGCCGCGAGTAGCTGATCGTCTCGCGATCGCTCTCGCCCTCCTCATTGATCACCGTAATGCTCGATTTCTTGCCGAATGGTGGATTGGTCAGCACCACCTCGGCATGCACCGAGGGCTCGCTCCGCAAGGAATCGTCCGTCTTGATCGGCGGCTCCTGCGAGTCGTCATCAGGGCCGATGCCGTGGAGGAAGAGATTCATCGCGCAGAGGCGTGACACGCTGTCGACCAGCTCGACGCCACGAAGTGCCTCATAACGGAGGTGCTTCTTCTGGTTGCGATCGAGGTCAGGTCGATTGAGGTAGTTGTGGGCCGCCAACAGGAATCCGCCGGTCCCGCAGGCAGGGTCCATGATCAGTTCCTTCGGCTTCGGCTGGATACAGTCCACCATCGCATCGATCAGCGGACGCGGCGTGAAGTACTGGCCGGCGCCGCCTTTCACATCCTGCGCATTGCGCTCCAGCAGTCCTTCGTAGGCATCGCCCTTCACATCCGACGCCATCGAGAGCCACTGCTCCTTGCCGATCAACTCCACGATCAATTGCCGCAGCTTTGCGGGGTCCTGGATCTTGTTCTGCGCCTTCTTGAAGATCAGGCCGAGCATCCCGCCCGCTTCGCCGAGGGTGCGAAGGGTCTCGCGGTAATGCTCCTCGAGTCGCGCGCCTTCCATCTGGGGGTCGGAGAGGTCGCGCCAGCGGTAGCCTGACGGCACGGTCTCTTCCTTGTCGGTGAGCTTGGCGCGCTCGTCAGACATCTTGAGGAAGAGGAGAAAGGTCAGCTGCTCGAGGTAGTCCTGATACGAGAGGCCGTCGTCTCGAAGGACCTGGCAATAGGACCAGAGTTTGGCGACGAGGCGGTCAGAGGAGGAGGTCATGCCTCGAAGTTATCGCCCTCGGACTTGACAGGCCTCAGCATGGATACAATATTAGCCCAATAGGATAGTATTTTAGCCCATACGGATACTTTGTTATCCGGAGCCGCCAAATGCCGACACTACGTCACCCGCTCGACGACATCATCGCTTCGAAGGCGAAACTCAGGCTTTGCCGGTTGGCGCTCGAGGCTCGAGAGGGTCTCTCGGCGCGGGAGCTCGCCCGGCGAACCGGGATGGCGAAGCGTTCCATGGACCTGGCTCTGGGTGAGCTCTCGGGCGTGGGCTTGATGGTCCGCGAGGGCGTGACGGCGCGATCGCCGTATCGGGTCAATCTCGAACACGAGCTGGTACAGCGGGTTCTGATTCCTCTCTTCGCAGGGGAGCAAACGTACGTCGACGCCCAGTTTGACGCGCTCCGAGTGCTGATCGAGGAGTCCTGGCGTGGACGCGCCCGCTTTCTGTACTGGGGTGGCGTTTTCGGGAGTGTCGCCAGGGGTGAAGAGACGAGCGACAGCGATCTCGACCTGGCCATGATCATCGACACGCCGGACCAGGTATCGGCGGTGCACGACTCGGCGAGTATCGCCGCGAGCGTATTTTCACGTCGGTTCGGACGACGCGTGTCGCCGCTGATCCTGAGCCGACCACAGTTTGCTCGACTCGCGGCTGCAGGTGAATTACTCGCTGAGGGATTGGTTCGCGACGGTCGACGCCTGGCCGGGGAAGGGGATCTGACGAGGATGGCGCGTGGCGAAGCAGACTGATGCGAAGCGGGTCGAGCCGCAACAGGCCTCGAAGTACTACCAATCGGGGCAGAGCTTCCTGAATGTTGCGCACGATCTTGTAACCCTTGCAGGCGAAGAGGAATCCTACGGTAGTGCCATCGCCCTGCTTGCGGTCCACTCCGCCATCAGCCATACCGACGCGGTGACGATCGCCTATGCCGGAAAGAAATCAACGTCGGGTGAACACCGTGACGCAGTGAAGCTGTTGCGCACGGTGTTCTCCAACCGGCTTCCCGACCGGGTGGAAAAAGATCTGCTTTCGATTCTGGCAGCGAAAGATGCGGTGGCATATCAGGGGAAATACTTCCCCCTCAATGACGCGGAGGCGCTGCTGGCGAAGGCGAAGAGTTTTGCAGCGTGGGCGGATCAGAAGTATCAGGAGCGGCCAACGTGAAGCAATCAGGCAAGGTCTCGGTCCTGCGACCGAACGGGTGACGGATCGGGTGCTCCAAATCTGAGAATCGGTGAAGCGACCGAACCCCAGACGCTCCTGATGGCGATCTGAAGGCCACGTCGGGCAAAGTTGGCGAAGTGATCGACCTCCAGGTCCGTCAGCGATTCTCCCAGTGTGAACTCCTGCTGATCTCCGGTCACTTTTCCAAAGCGCAAGAGTTTTCCCGCGCGATGTGCGTGCGCCCGACCTGACAACGCGCGGTAGACAATGTCGAATCCTGTGATGCCGGCTTGGTCGGCGACTTCGACGATCTTCAAACCACTCCAGGTATGCGGCCGCTTTCGCGCCCGATTTCTCGCTTCAGTCACGATATCCGGGTCCATCCCGCTCAAGAACGACTCTCGCTCGACGATCAGTGCGTCATCGAGTGCGAAGTCCTCCTGCTCCTTGATATAGCTGTAGGCCTTGAAAATTGCGGCTTCATGGTCGCGGTCCGGATGTCGGCACAAATAGCGTACCGATATTGCGGCTTCCCAGAGCGCTCGCTGCACAACCATCAACGGAGGCGTAATGCGGTCATACAGCAGGGTCGCGACGCCTGCCGCGTGGGCGACCACCTGCCAGGCCAGGTCGACAGAAATGGTGTGAAATGCGTGGCGTTTGCGATCAGTCACATCGCCGAGCGCGGTGCGGAGGGCCACATTATCCAGGAACTCATGCTGGATCTGCACCAGATCGCTGATCAAGTGCGCGTGCTCGGGTCGAATTTCTGGAAGTGCGTCTTGCTGCAGGTCCGTCACGCCAACGTCGCCTCGTTCGGCACCAGCTCTCCCCGAAACGCAGAGCGCAGGATCGAACTCCGCAATCCTTTGAGGCGGGCGAGATCGGCTTCCACCGAGGCCTCGGTGGCGTCGGCGATGGTGAGGAGGCGTTCGAGCGACTCCAGAAGCCGTGTCTGCTCCCTGAGTGGGGCAACGGGGAGGACGATCTTTGAGAGGTCGCCTTGATTGATCTTAAATATGCCCGCGGTCGTTTTTGCTGCGCGTTCGATCTGAATTCTCACCGAGTAGGAATTCCAGATCAGGGTGAGAAGGCGCGGGAGCATTGCGTTTGGGGCCACTCGTATGCGAATGAGCGTATCGGGGTAGGCGATCGGCTGCTTGATCACAGGCGCGATCGCACCAAGCCCGACACGCTTGATGGAGCCATTCCCGCGCGAGACGAGAAAGTCACCTTCTCTAACCAGGAAAGGTTCCGCTTCCTGGGCGGTCCAGGCGCCGGCTTTCGATTCTGAAAGCTTCAGTATCGGGCCGGCGAGGGCAGTGAGCCTCAGGACGGGGAATCCGCCGGCTCGGTCTGGTACGGATCGCCCGTTGCTCAATTCCTCGGTGAGTAGCTGCTCCACCGTCGCCCAACACCACCCCTCCGGCAACTCGGGCAAGTTCGCCGTATCACGCGCCGCCGGCTCCCGGTACTTCCCCTTCTTTCCCGATGCCTTCCACCGCACCCGCCGCTCCTCAAGGATCCCCTCCAGCAACGCACTCGCCGGTTCATACGGACGGCCATCAGCGCGGGCCAGCGCGGCTTCCGTCGGCACCAGCCGTCCCGCCACCGCCGCCTTCAGCACCGATGCGCGATAGCGCTTCAAGTTGAGCCGGACGCGCTCAAGGGTTTCGGTGGCCGAGTCGAGGCGGGAGAGGTGAGAGTCGAGTACCGCGACTGTCTGGTCCTGCTGCTCGCGGTTAGGAACGGGCAAGGTCAGTTCTGCGATGTGCTGATGTCGCAGATTGTTGATATTGACCCCGGCGGCCAGTGCACTAATCCGGCCCCGGTACTCGGAACTCTGGAGATAGTATGAAAGGAACTCAGGGTTGATTTTCGATTGGTTTGGTCGAACAACCAAACAAAACGCTCCGAATGTTCCGCGCCACGCTTGCGGCAAGATCGCAGCCTTCCCGACCACGGCCTTGCTCCCACTGGAAGCCACAACAACAAGGTCTCCGGCCTGAAGCAGCTGAGTCGTGGAGACATTGCGTTCAGGGACGTAGACGAGCCCTTCAAAGTTGAGGCTTCCTTCCTTCACATTCGTGGCGCGGAGTAGGGGAATCATGCCCTCACCAGGCGTCGAGCGGGCGCTATCGCCGCGGTAGGTCACCCCCCGGATTGTCTCGCACATCTCGCCGATTGGCTTCATCGACCATTGTTCACTCACGCCGCCAACACCTCATTCAACTCCTCCACTACCCGGCGCAGCTCTGCCCCGAACACTCGCCCTGCCGCGCCCAGCCCACCTTCCTCGGCAAACGGCACCAGATCGAAATCTTCAATGTCCAGCGTCAGGCTCCCGGCAACGTGGTCCCGCATCATTTCCAGCCAACGCCGTTGCTCCGACGTAAAGCGACGACCACTGTTCTCCTGCTGTGCCAGCCAAGCTGCGAAACGCTCGCGCACTCGATCGGGGTAGGGAACCAGCGTCTGATCCTGATGCAGCGCGAAGCGCACCAACGACACCACATCGGTCAACAACCGCTTGCCCGAAGCTCCGCGGACCTTGTCACGCTCCAGCAACTCATAGGCGCGCCACAACACCTCAGGCGTCCACGACCGCGGCGGCGCCTTGATCTGGTCCGACAGCGCCCTGATCTGCTCAAGCCGCAGTCGCTCCCCATAGGGCCGCGAGTAGAAGAAACGCAGCGCGTCGATCTCGTCGGCGTGCTCCTGCAAGTAGAGTTCAAAGGACGTGGTCAGCGCCTTGGCGCGCAGCCTGGCATCCTCGCTGGCACCGGCGAAGATCACCTCGTCCTGCGACACCTCATCGATTACCTGCTCCAGCTCGGCCTTCAGCTCGAGGATCGTGCGCCGCAACTCCGGACTCGCTGCCAAGGGCATTGCCCCCTCCACCGCGAGGAGTCGCGCCGCCTCGGTCAGCTGCTCAGGTGTCGGCTCCTCTCCAGCGGAGAGACCTGAGCGTTCTCGCGCGCGACTGTCCTGCCGGTCGCCATCGAGTGCATCGACCAGCATTCGTGCCAGATCGGCCAGCCCTCGCCCACCACTTACCGCCGCAATGCGCGCGTGCTGCTCTGCCGAGGCCTCCTTGTCGAGCCGGGAAATCCGTGAGGCCAGTGTCGAGATGAACTCCGGGTCGCTCCCCCCCATCGCCACGTGCTCCAGCAGCGACGAGAGTGACACCGACTTCTTCCGCTCCAGCGGCTGGCAGTCGAGCAGTTCCGATTCGACGACACCGACGCAATCGACGATGACGAAGTGCGTCTTGGAGGTGGCATCCGGTGTGACGGCCTGAAGCTCGGTCGGGTCGATGATCCGCACACCGCGTCCCTTCATCTGGTCGAAGAGCACCCGACTCTTGACACTTCGCATGAACATCACGATCTCGATCGGCCGAATGTCGGTGCCGGTCGCAATCAGGTCGACCGTCACCGCAATGCGAGGCTCGAAAGAGTTGCGGAACTCCTGAATCAGTTCCTTCGCCGTTGCGCCGGTACTCCGGTAGGTGATCTTCTTCGCGAACGCGTTGCCACGGCCGAACTCGTCGCGCAGGACCGCCACGATCTGCTCGGCGTGATTGTCATCCTTGGCGAAGATCAGTGTCTTGGGAACGATTGTGCGGCCGGGGAAGATTTCACTGAACAGCCGGTCCTTGAAGGTCCGGATAATTGTTCGGATCTGGTCGGGTGCTACGACCGCCCGATCGAGCGCCTCCGCCGGATAGTTGAAGTCGTCGTCAGGGGCCTCCCAGCGTACAGCCCGCGAGCGGCGATTGCGATAGCCGAGCATCACACCAGGACCCGCCTCGACGGTGCTCCCCTGTTCCGAGATTCTTGTACGGATCTGATAGACCTCGAAATCCACGTTGACGCCATCGGCCACGGCCTGCTCGTGGCCGTACTCCATCACCAGGTTCTTCTCGAAGAACCCGAAGGTGTGCTTCGCCGGTGTCGCGGTCAGGCCAACCAGCGAGGCATCGAAATACTCCAGCACCTGGCGCCAGAGTGTATAGATCGAGCGATGGCATTCGTCGACGACAACCACGTCGAAGAATTCGGGAGGGATCGCCGAGTTGTACACCACCGGAAGTGCCTCGGCGCGTGCATCGGCACGATCGAAGTCACCTTCCTCTTCCAACGCTTCATCAAACGCTGCCTCGCCCTTCAACATCGAGTAGAGTCGCTGGATCGTGGTGATTACCACCTTGGACGATGAGCCGATCGTGTTCGAGGTGAGCCGTTGTACGTTGTAGAGTTCGGTGAATTTCCGGTGGTCATCCGGCGTTTCGTACCCCTGGAACTCGAGCTCTGCCTGCTCGCCCAGATTCTTGCGATCGACCAGAAAGAGAATCCGGCGCGCTCCGGCGTATTTGATCAGCCGGTAAATCGACGAAATGGCGAACATGGTCTTGCCCGAGCCGGTCGCCATCTGGATCAACGAGCGCTGTCGCCCCTCGCGCAGCGACCGCTCGAGGTTGACCACCGCTTTCTTCTGATTTGGGTATAGCTGAGGATCCTCGAGGTTCGGCATCGCCCGGACTCGGGACCTGAGCGATGCGGGCTTGCTGTCGTCTGCACTGGTGTACAGCCCGCCTCCCTCGGCGTGCAGGGTCCGGACCCACCTGTCGAGCGTCACCGCCCCGAGCCATTCCGCCATCGTTTCCGGCCGGTGAGCGGCGAAGACGCGGCGCGCCTTGGGGTCGGGGTCGAGACCGTTGGTGAACTGCGTTTCGGTGCCGCTGCTCTCGTAGAGGAACGGAAGCGGTCGAACCGGTGCATTCAATGCGGCGGGGAGACCGGTAGAATATCGCTCCGACTGATTCTCGACTCCCGAGAGAGTGTGGCCTTCGGGTTTTGCTTCAACGACGCCGACCGCCTGACCGTCGACCAGCAGCAGGTAGTCCACCGGTCCCGACGCCAGCGGATACTCCCGTACTGCCACACCCCGGCCCGCGTGGATGTTCAGAGCAGATCGATCCTGCACGATCCACCCCGATTCTCCAAGCTTCCGATCAATAATGACGCGGGCGCGCTGTTCCGGGGTCGTGGCTGGCGGGTTCAGGCGTGCTCCCTCGGGGGGTGAGGAGTGGTCAGGCCGGGCGGGGCGGGGTGCGTGGGGAAGTTAACGCCGTGGGAGGGTCTGGAGATCCTTCGACTTCGCTCAGGATGACAGCCGCCCGCCCCGATCCCTTCTCTCCTCTCTCCTCTCTCCTCTCTCTTAGCCAAGCACCTCCAGCGCCACCTCCACCCGCCCCATCGGCGCCGCCACCTGCGCGCCCTTCACACTTCCCCGAACCGCCGCCAGCATCTCGCTCGCGATGGCGATCCCCTCGGCGAGGGCAGCCTCCTTGCCACGCTCGCTCGCACGACGCATCCGGGCCAGCACTTCATCGGGCACCGTGATGCCAGGAACCTCGTTGGCGAGGAATTCGGCATTGCGGAGCGAGACCAGTGGCCAGATTCCCGCGATCACCGGAACGCCGAATTGCTCGACCCGAGGGAGGAACGCCTCGAGTTGGCGAAGATCGAAGACCGGCTGGGTGATTGCGAAGCACGCCCCGGCTTCGGCCTTCCACGCAAATCGGCGCAGCTCGCGATCGAGATCGGTCGATGCCGGGTTGACGCCGACGCCGTGGACAAATCGCGTCGGGGCGCCGATCGGGTTGCCGCCGGGGTCGAGTCCGCGATTGAGCCGCGCCACCAGATTGGTGAGGCCGATGGCGTCGATGTCGAACACCGCGGTCGCATCGGGATACGGCCCCATCTTCGGGGGATCGCCCGTCACGATCAGCAGGTTGCGCAGCCCTGCCGCAGCGGCACCGAGCAGATCGGAGAGCATTCCCAGCAGGTTGCGATCGCGACAGGCATAGTGGACCACGGCCTCGAGGCCGGTCTCGCGCTCGATCAGCAATCCCGAGATCAGCGCGCCCATCCTGCTCTGCGCCCGCGGTCCGTCGGGAATGTTCACCGCATCGACACCGGCTGCACGCAACGCCACCGCCTGCGCCAGCATCGGCGCGGGGTCGATGCCGCGAGGCGGGACGATCTCGACGCTGGTGACGAAGGTGCCAGCGGCGAGCTTGGCGCCGAAAGCAGATCGTTCGGCAAGCGGGATCTCCACCACCGACGGCGCATCGGTGCGATCGTGTGCCACTGCGGCCGAGGCACTGCCGCGCGGTGTGACCGAGCGAATGAACGAACGGATCGACTTGATATGCTCCGGCGTCGTGCCGCAGCAGCCGCCCACGAATCGCGCTCCCGCTTCGACCATCCTGCGACCGTATTCGGCGACATACTCGGGACTGGCCATGTACATCTGGCGATCACCGACATCGCGCGGCAGGCCGGCGTTGGGCTGCGCCGAGAGTGGCACACGCGTGACGCGCGCGAGGCGCTCGATCACCTCAAGGACGACCTGCGGCCCGATCGAGCAATTCACGCCGATGATGTCGGCACCGGCCGCTTCGAGCGCCGGTCCGAAAACCTCGGGCGTGGTGCCGAAGGCCGTGGCGCCGTCCTGGCCCACGGTCATCTGCGCTATCACGGCATGATCACTTCGGGCACGCACCGCGCGGATCGCCGCTTCGAGTTCCGTGGTGTCCGAGAAAGTCTCGAGGCAGAAGCCATCCACGCCGCCGGCGAGCAGGCCGTCGATCTGCCGGCCAAATGCTGCCTCAGCCTCGGCGAGTGAGAGCTCGCCAAACGGTTCGACTCGCACGCCAAGCGGTCCGATGGCGCCGACCACCACTGCGCCGGGACCGGCCGCGCGTCGGGCGAGTCGTGCCGCCGCCGTGTTCAGCGCTTCGGTCTCGGCGGAAAGGCCGTACTGCGCCAGCTTGAGCGGATTGGCGCCGAAGGTATTGGTCTCGATGATCTCGGCACCGGCCGTGGCGTAGGCCGCATGCACTTCGGCCACCAGATCGGGCTGCCGGACCACCAGTTCGTCGAAGCAGACGTTGAGAAAGACGCCCTTCTGGTAGAGCATCGTGCCCATCGCGCCATCAACGACGTGCACCGCACCATCCTCGATCAACTCGCGCAGTGTCGGCATGCTATTTCCTCCGGTAGCCAAGGACGGGTGAGAGCCACCGCTCAGCGGTGGCAAGGTCCCATCCCTTGCGTTGGGCGTAGTCGGCAACTTGATCCCGATCGATCTTGCCGATGCCGAAGTAGCGTGCCTCAGGGCGCCAGAAGTAGAGCCCGCTCACGGCTGCACCGGGCCACATCGCGAACGATTCGGTGAGTGTGATCCCGGTGTTGCGCTCGAGATCGAGCAGCGTGGCCAGCGTCGCCTTCTCGGTGTGGTCGGGCGCAGCGGGGTAGCCCGGGGCCGGACGGATGCCCTGGTACTTCTCGCGGATCAGGTCGGCGTTCTCGAGCTCTTCGTCGGGCGCATAGCCCCAATGCTCCCGGCGCACTTCTTCATGCAGGCGCTCGGCAAATGCTTCGGCGAGGCGGTCGGCCAACGCCGACAGGAGAATTGCGCGATAGTCATCGTGCGTCTCCTTCGCCTTGGCCACCAGCACTTCGAGGCCGTGGCCTGTGGTAACGGCAAAGGCGCCGACGTAGTCGAGTGCGCTCGAGGCGCGCGGCGCCACGAAATCAGCGAGCGAGAGTGACGGGCGATCATCGTTGCGCGCGGCCTGCTGTCGCAGGGTATGCAGCACGCTCAGCACCGTGGCACGGCTCTCATCGGCATAGAGGGTGATGTCGTCGCCGTGGGCGTCGGCCGGCCAGAAGCCCACCACACCTCGCGCCACCAGCCCACCCGACGCTTCGAGCTCGTCGAGCGCCGCGTTGGCATCGCGGAACAGGTCGCTCGCCACGGCGCCCTGCTCCGGATGATCGAGGATCGTGGGGTAGGAGCCGTTGAGTTCCCAGGTCCGGAAGAACGGAGTCCAGTCAATCCGGCGGCGCAGATCGGCGAGCGGCCAATGATCGAAGGCGCGCACACCGATGAAGGCCGGCTTCGGTACCGCGGCGGCGAGATCGATCTGCGCCGGCTTGGCGCGTGCGGCCGCCAGCGAGATCATCGATCCCTCGTGCTCGCCCTCACGTTCGGCGCGCAGACGGGCATACTCGACGGTGATCTCGTTCGCGAACCCCTCGCGCTTGTCGGGATCGCGCAGCGAACTCGCCACCGGCACGGCGCGTGAGGCATCGAGCACGTGCACCACCGGGCCGGAGTACGCCGGTGCGATCCGCAGTGCCGTATGCAGTCGCGAGGTGGTGGCACCACCGATCAGGAGCGGGATGCTGAGCCCGGCGCGCTCGAACTCGGCCGCCACGAAGGCCATCTCGTCGAGTGAAGGCGTGATCAGGCCGGAGAGTCCGACGAGGTCGACCCGTTCGCGCTGCGCTGTCTCGAGAATCTTCGCGACCGGCACCATCACGCCAAGGTCGATCACTTCCCATTCGTTGCACTGCAACACCACGCCCACGATGTTCTTGCCGATGTCGTGCACGTCGCCCTTCACCGTGGCCAGCAGGATCCGTCCCTTGCTGCGCGGGGCCTGCCCGGCGCGCTCGGCTTCGAGGAACGGGATCAGCCACGCTACGGCACGCTTCATCACCCGGGCGCTCTTCACCACCTGCGGCAGGAACATCTTGCCGGCTGCGAACAGATCGCCGACGCGATTCATCCCGGCCATCAGCGGACCTTCGATGACGCCGAGCGGCTTGCCCGTGGCGAGACGTGCCTCCTCCACATCGGCTTCGATGTAGTCCGCGAATCCATGCACGAGCGCGTGGGACAGTCGCTCGATCACTGGTAGCTCGCGCCAGGCAAGATCGGCACCTGGCGCCGCCCCGCCGGCCTTGGCACGATCGGCAATCTCGAGCAGTCGCTCGGTCGCATCGGCTCGACGGTTCCAGAGCACATCGGCCACCCGTTCGCGGAGCTCCGGATCGAGATCGTCGATCACGGGAAGCTGTCCGGCGTTCACGATGCCGAGATCGAGACCGGCCGCGATGGCGCGCTCGAGGAAGACGGCGTGGATCGCCTCGCGCACGCCGTCGTTGCCGCGGAACGAGAACGACACATTGCTGATGCCGCCGCTGGTCTTCGCGCCCGGGCAACGTCGCTTTACTTCAGCAACGGCCTCGACGAACGCGTTGCCGTAGTCGGCGTGCGCTTCAATGCCGGTGCCAACGGCAAAGACATTGGGATCGAGGATCACATCCTCCGGTGCGAAGCCGACCTCGTCCACCAGCAACCGGAAGGCGCGCTCGAGGATGGTGGCCTTCTGCTCCACGGTCTCGGCCTGTCCCTTCTCGTCGAAGGCCATCACCACGGCGGCCGCACCGTAGCGACGTACCAGGCGCGCCTGCTTCAGGAAGATCTCCTCGCCTTCCTTGAGCGACAGCGAATTGACGAGACCCTTCCCCTGCAGATTCTTGAGTCCCGCCTCGAGGATGCTCCACTTGGATGAGTCGAGCATCACCGGAACGCGCGCGATGGCGGGCTCGGAGGCGATCAGCCGGAGGAAGGTCCCCATCGCGGCTTCACCGTCGAGCAGGGCGTCGTCAAAGTTGATGTCGATGATCTGAGCCCCGGCCTCCACTTGCTGCTGGGCGACCTCGAGTCCTCGCTCGTAGCTCCCTTCGGCGATCAGCTTCGCGAAGCGACGAGAGCCGGTAACATTGGTGCGCTCGCCGACGTTCACGAAGTTGGTGTCGGGCCCGATCACGAACGGTTCGAGTCCCGAGAGTCGTGTCCGGCTCGGCAACTCGGGAATGCGACGCGGTGTGACGCCCGCGACCGCTGCCGCCATCGCGCGGATGTGATCGGGTGTCGTGCCGCAACAGCCGCCGACGATGTTGACGATGCCTTCGCGCGCCCAGGCCCCGATCGATTCGGCCATCGAGGCCGCATCGAGATCGTAACCGCCAAGCTCGTTGGGGAGTCCGGCGTTGGGGTGAACCGACACGAAGGTGTCGGCCGCGCGCGAGATATCCTGGACGTGCCCATGCAGCAGGTCGGGGCCGAGCGCGCAGTTGAGCCCGATGGTCAGCGGTCGAGCGTGCGCCACCGAGATCCAGAAGGCATCGGCCGTCTGGCCCGAGAGCGTGCGACCGCTCAGATCCGTAATGGTGCCCGAGATCATGATCGGGACGCGATAGCCGACGGCATCGAAGGTGCGCTCGACGCCGAAGAGTGCCGCCTTGGCGTTGAGGGTATCGAAGATCGTCTCGATCAGGATCAGATCCGCGCCACCCTCGAGCAATCCGGCGGTGGCGTCGGCGTAGGCATCGGCGAGTTGGTCGAAGGTGACGTTGCGGAAGCCGGGATCTTCCACCGACGGTGAGAGCGAAGCTGTGCGCGAGGTCGGGCCGAGTACTCCGGCAACGTAGCGCGGGCGATCCGCCGTCTCGGCCGTATCGGCGGCGTCGCGCGCAACCCGCGCCGCAGCGACGTTCAGCGCGCGGGCAAATCCTTCGGTGCCATACTCACCCTGCGAAATGGTGGTGGCATTGAACGAGTTGGTCTCGACGATGTCGGCACCGGCCTCGAGATAGGCGGCGTGGATGCCGCCCACCACGTCGGGCCGGGTGAGGCAGAGGAGATCGTGGTTTCCCTTGAGATCACGCGGCCAGTCGGCAAAGTGTTGGCCGCGATAGTCCGCTTCGACGAGCGTCACGCGCTGCAGCATGGTCCCCATCGCACCATCGAGCAGCAGGATCCGCTCGGCGAGCAACTGGGGCAATCTGGCGTTTCGTGCTGCTCGTGCTGCGTTGTGATCGCTCACGCATACTCCCGGAATGCAACGAGCCCGCGGGCGTTAGACGGTCGCCCCCGGGCGGCGTCTTAGCGAATTATTTAACGTGGCCGCAAGTCGCGGGAAATCGCCACGGAACTCGATTTTTATTGGTGCCGGGATCTCTGGTGGTGCCGCCCTTGGGCGGCACCGGTCATCGCTCTACTGGGAGCCAGAGCTCCGCTCCACCCGGATACCGGTGCCGCGCAAGCGCGGCACCACCGGTCCTCTCTTCACGGGGAGTCTTGATCCCCCGTCACCCGGATACAGTGCCGCGCATGCGCGGCACCACCGGTCGAAATCCTACGACCCCCAAAACGCGTTGAGCACCAGCGTCCTTGCCAATGATAGCACCAGATACGCCACGAGGGGACTGATGTCGAACATTCCGACGTTGGGGAGCACCCGCTGGAGCGGCTCCACCAGCCAGTCGGTCAAGATGTAGAAGATCCGCATGAAGCGATGGTGCGGGCCGAGGCCGAACCAGGAGCCGATGACCCGGACCATCAAAGCGCCGATCAGCAGCGAGAAGGTGTAGTGCACGATCGTCGGCAGCAGCAGCCCAGCGGGATTCGAGGCCAGCGCCAACAAGCCGAAGATGAATCCGATGAGCCAGCGGACCAGCGAGATCAGCGCGAGTCCGCCCAGCACGGTGAGGCCGACGAGCCAGAGCGGCGCGCTCTGCGGGTTGCCCCCGGCGCGTACCAGACGCTTCTCGACCGGCTTGAGCAGCGGATCGCTCCAGCCGCGTACGAAGCGGGGCCAGCCGCCAAAGGGCTGCAGTGTACCTCTGCGCACGGCCCAATGCGTCAGCGCCACCACTGCTGACAAGGCGAAGGCGCCCGCCACGAAGAGGCGGACGCCGAGGTCGATGTACGTGGCGACTACACCAGGATTCACCTGCTCACTCCATCACGAATTCGCGCGCAAACGCTACGTCGAAGGCAAAGGTCTTGGCCCGGGCACGCGTCTCCATCAGGTCGGCGATCCGCAGCAGGCGGGCCGGCACTTCAAGCAGCCGCTCCTGCGCCTTGCGGCCCCATTCGTCGAGCCCTTCGAGCGTGTCGATGCGCCAGTGGGCCAACTGTTCCTGCACGATCTTGAGGTAGTCCCGCGGACCGTAGATCCCCGAACGCCGGATCACGTCTGCGAATTCCTTGAAGCCGGGAATGGTGATACCAGGCATGTCGATGGCGGGCATGATATGCGCGGCCGATCGCAGTGCCTCGCTCGGATCGCGCTTGAGGATCTCGCTGAAGACCCGGCGATAGAAGGTGAAATGGCGCGCCTCTTCCATCGCGATCTTGCCGAGAATGCCGCCGAGCACCGGCTCATACTCCCCGATGACGCGACCGGTGTTGGCGTGGGAGTACTGGGTCGCCCGCTCCTGCAGCGTGGTGTAGACGAAGACGCGGTACGGGTCTTTGTCCCACTCGGGATGGAAGCCGGCCTTGATGTATTCGAACTTCAGCTCTTCGATCCTGCGCTGGTCGACCGCACCAGTGTCGCGCATGTAGTCGGAGAGGACGGCGCCGTGACGATCCTCTTCGGCGGTCCAGAGATCGTTCCAGAGGCGCCAGTGCGAATCATCGCCGAGGTAGACCGCGAGCAGGCGATGGAAGTGGGGCAACCCTTCTTCGGTGAGGGTGTTGAGCGCGAGCGCGGCGCGGCAGGCATCGGGGAAGCCCTTGACCCGTTCGATCAGGACCTGGCGATGTTCCTCGGGGTCGTGGCCAGCTTCGGGGGCGAGGAGGTCGTGGGGGAACCAGAGCTCCCGCTTCTCCTCGTGCTCAGCCATCCACCCCTTCACCTGGGGCTCGAGATCCTTGAGGACCTCGACCTTTCGTCCCATGACCCGATCCGCGTCCGTCAGACCCATCGCAAGTCCATTCCTGGTTTCGCCTTACGACCATCGGTGCAACCGGATCGAGGGCAGGGGCCCCGCGCCGATTGAGCAGACGTCTAATGTAATGGCGATTGTCGGGGCGGTAGGGCGGCCTTCCAGCTGGCCGGTAGGCGGCTCGACTACTTCGTCCGGCACCGGGTGCTGATCGCCGGACGATTGTCGCAGGCGATGGTCTCGTTCATCCCGTGGGCCAGCGGGCCGCAGGCCGTCGAATGCGCCGCGCGTGTGGCCTCGGGTTCGGTCTCGTGGGAGGCCTTGGCGCAGTTGTTCCCGCCGTTGAATTCCACGCAGACATCGCATTCCACCTTCTGGGCCGAGAGCGTGGTCCAGGCGAGGAAGGCGAAGAAGGTGACGATGAGGGCGAGCCAGCCGAGCGTCTTGGGCTTCATGATGACTGGAAGCTACGTCGGAGAAGGGAGAAGGGAGTAGGGAGGAACCGGGAGACCCTGGCCGACGTATCTTGCCGTATGCGCCTCCTGCTCCTCCTCGCCCTGCTGCTGCGCCTTGCGCCCGCCTCCGCCTCGATGGCAGGGGGAGAGCCGCATTGCGCCAGGGTGGAGGCCACGGCGGTGCACCACGCCTCAGACCACCACGGCCATCCGTCGGCGCCCGCGTCGCCGGATTGCCCCCATTGCCCGCCCGCCGATTGCGCCAGCCAGGACCAGTGCACCACGGCACCTGCGCTGATGGCACTGATCGTGTCGACGCCCGCAGATCCGTGGCTTGAGGCATCCGCCGCCGCCGCGTCGCACCCTACCACGCTCCGCTCCGTGATTCACACACCACCCACACGACCCCCCGCCACGCTCTTCGCCTGATCGAGTCTGTTTTCATTCATTCACTCGTTCGACGAGGACATCGTGGTTCGTATTTTCATCGGGGCGCTCGCCCTCGGCGCCCTGTGTGCCGGCAGATTGAGCGCCCAGACCGATTTCAGAAATCTTGACGATGGTCGCCCGATCGCGACCGAAGATGCCTGGCCGATCGAGCATCGCGGCTTCGAGCTGCTGGCGCCCGTGGCGATCAGCCGCGCCGCCGGTCGCACGGAGAGCGTGGTCACCCCCGAACTGGGCTGGGGGATCCTCCGCAATGCGATGATCGGCGGCAAGCTCCCCGTGCTGCTCGGCAGCAACGGCGGTATCGCCGGGCCGCGCGCCTACGCCTTCTACAACTTCAATTCCGAAAGCGCGTCGCTCCCCGGCTTCGCGCTTCGTGCCGATGTGGCCTTCCCCGGTGGCGTTGCTGCGGGCGACCGTGCCACGGTGGCGCTCAAGGCCATCGCGACCCGCAGTTGGGGGCGCTTCCGCACTCATCTCAATGTGGTGCACGGCTTCGGCGAAGGCGCGTCACTTCCCGCAACCGACGCCGCGCCTCGCTGGGGGGCTTCGCTCGCCAGCGATCTCCTTTCGATTCGTCGCAGCACGCTCTTTCTGTTCGAAGTGCGCGCTGCCGAGCCCACGGCCGGTGACGATCTCGAATGGACGGCCGCCGGCGGCCTGCGGAGTCAGCTCACCCCGACGCTGGTGTTCGATGTCGGCGTGGCAACATCCATCGCGCGCGACGGCGGCAGCCAGCGCTCCTTCACCCTCGGCCTGACGCACACCTTCGGCCTCGCCGCACTCTGGCCACGAGGTGCGCAATGATCCGCACACTGCTCTCGCTCCTGCTGCTCGCCTCGCCGGTGGCACTTGCGGCACAGGACAGCCGCGACCAGACGATGTATTACCCCGGCACGTTCAACTGGCAGTTCCTCAAGCAGTACCCCGATGCGGCGAAGCTCTTCCACGCATTCGACTATGGTCACGCCATTCTCTACGAGCGGCTGCTGACGCTGCCGCACGATGAAGCCACCAAGGCGCTGGCTACCGACTTCACCTTCCTCACCGGTGACCTGCTGGTTCATCCGCCGAAGTTC
>JBDSMX010000167.1:0-7402 GCA_039915645.1 Gemmatimonadales bacterium
TCGCTCAGCTTCCTGATCTACCTGAAACTGATGTGGCCATCCCGGCCCAGTCCTTCTGTGGAGCGCTGACATGGCCCGAACCGTCAAGTGCGGCCTGATCCAGGCCTCGCACGCCTGCGGCACCGACGAAAGCCTCGAAATCATCCGCGACGCCAACATCAACAAGCATCTCGAGATCATCGAGCAGGCCGGGCGCGAAGGCGTCCAGATCCTCTGCATGCAGGAGATCTTCACCGGCCCGTACTTCTGTGCCGAACAGACCACGCGCTGGTACGACACGACCGAAACGATTCCTGACGGTCACACCACTCGACTGATGCAGGAGGTGGCGCGGCGCCACCAGATGGTGATCATCGTGCCGATCTACGAGCAGGACGGTTCGGGGATCTACTACAACACCGCCGCGGTGATCGACGCCGACGGCCGCTACCTCGGCAAATACCGGAAGAACCACATCCCGCATTGCGGTCCCGGCTTCTGGGAGAAGTTCTACTTCAAACCCGGCAATCTCGGATATCCCGTCTTCAAGACGCAGTACGCCGATGTCGGGGTCTATATCTGCTATGACCGCCACTTCCCCGAGGGTGCCAGACAGCTCGGCCTCAACGGCGCCGAGATCGTCTTCAACCCCTCGGCCACCGTGGCTGGACTGTCGGAGTATCTCTGGAAACTGGAACAGCCGGCCCACGCCGTCGCCAATGCCTATTTCGTTGGCGCCATCAACCGGGTGGGGTACGAGGATCCGTGGCGAATTGGCGAGTTCTACGGCCAGAGTTACTTCTGCGATCCTCGCGGACGGATGGTGGCCGAGGGGAGCCGAGACCGCGACCAGCTGATCACGGCCGAGCTCGATCTGGACCAGATCCGCGAGGTGAGAAACATCTGGCAGTTCTACCGTGACCGGCGGCCGGAGACCTACGAGGGGCTCACGGCGCTGTAGCGTCCCCTTGGCAAGGAGATTCGGCACGGTCCGTGCGGCTGATTGCGGGATTCACCCTGTTCCGGAGGCTTCATGCGCGTGCGCGTCGAGATCCTGCTGGCCCTGTTGGCTGTTCCAACCGTCCTACCGGCGCAGGGCGCCGCGAAGCACGGCTCCGATGTTTCGATCGCGGTCCGCGCCAGCACCCTCGGCTTTGGCGCCGAAATCTCCAAGCTCCTGATTCCGCACGTCGGCGTCCGGCTTGGGGCGAACACCTACTCGCTCACCAAGAACGTCGACCAGAGCGATGTCACCTTCGATGCCAAGCTGAAGATGAAGGCGCTCACGGCGCTCATCGACCTTTACCCCGCTGGCCGTGGCTCTTTCCACCTCACCGGCGGACTGATCACCAACCCGGTCGAGATCACCGCCGTCGGCCAGCCCAACGCCAATGGCTCCTACAAAATCAATGGTCGCGACTACACCGCCGCCCAGGTCGGCACCCTCACCGGAACCGGCAAATGGCCGAAGACATCGCCGTATGCCGGCCTCGGCTTCGGCACCCCTGCCAATTCCCACAAGGGCATC
Organism: Gemmatimonadales bacterium; assembly: GCA_039915645.1. Taxonomy (GTDB): domain Bacteria; phylum Gemmatimonadota; class Gemmatimonadetes; order Gemmatimonadales; family GWC2-71-9; genus Palsa-1233. The sequence continues at coordinate 1,508 of JBDSMX010000167.1, forward strand.
AAGTTCATCTTCGACCTTGGCGCCGCAGTGAGCAAGTCGACCATTGCCCTGACCGCCACCGGCGGCGCCAACAGCGCCCAGCTGCAATCCGACATCAACGCCCAGGTCGCCAAGACCCAGAAGGACATCGACAAGTACGCCAAGGTCTATCCGGTGCTTTCGTTCGGCCTGGCGTTCCGCTTCTGATCTGAAGGCCTATTCGACCTTGACGTGCCCCATCATCCCCAACGCAGCATGGGGATCGCACTGGAAGTAGTAGGTCTTTCCAGCGGCAAAGTTGACGGGCACGTCGAAGGTCTGGCCGGGCAGCTGCAACAGATCGCTCGCGGCTGGAAGATTCGGCACACCCGGGTTGCTGTCTGGAAGGAAATGCACGTTGTGCACGCCGACACCGAGCGTGAAGCGCAGCACATCACCGGGATGCGCCTCGACCAGCTTGGGCTTGAAATAGTTCCCGGTCTCGTCGCTGAACATCTCGATGGTGATCACCTTGCCCGTCGGCGCGACCGCGCCCGGCACCGGCTTGGCATCCGAGTCTGCGCCGGATCCCTCCGCCCTCTTCTCTCCACCGCACGCCAGCAGCGACATCGTCGCGCCAGCAATCACCAGACCCCGCAGGGGGAAACGAGTCGACATAACCACTCCCGATATGAAGGACACTAGAAACTCTTCCGTTGAAATGCACGCGTCGCAACGGCTAGCGGCAACGCCAGCCAGAGGGACAAGGTCAGAATCAGTGCGGCACGCCCTGCCTCGGTGCCGAGCGTGTGCTGCACCACCGCACCGGTATAGCCGAGCAGGGCCGCCGCATCACTCCCGAGCAGCAGGAGCACCCGGGCCACATCGATCGGATTGAGGGCGAGCACGGCCAGCATCGGCGCCTCCACCGGGCGTTGCCCAAGCATCACGGCCAGCAGCAGGATGATGCCGTCCCAGACCACCGCCGCGATCAGCCAGAGCCCGATGGCAGCGCCGAGTGCCCGCACGCGATCGTCGATACGCAAGGCGACGACAAAGGCCAGTGCGCTACTGATTCCCGTCAATCCCACCGCTACCAGCAACAGTGGCACCAACCGCAAACCCATTTCGCCGAAGAGCAATCGGTGCCAGAGAAATGGCGCGACGAGCCCGAGCAGAATGGCACTCGCGAGCGGGATCACATTGCCGAGGTAGAGTCCGACGAACAGGCGTCGACGCGACACGGGCTGTGCCAGCAAGAGTTCGGTCATCTCGCGCGCGTGATGCACCTGGACCGTGCCCGCCACCAGCCCGAGCATCGGCGTGAGGATCAGCACGACATCAATCAATGACACGATCGTGGTGGCGCCGCCGCCCCCGAAGCGAATCAGCAATTCGCCGGTGAGCGCCAGGGTGCAGACCACACCGAGCAGCCAGCGCCCGCGAAATGCTTCGCGCAACGAGAGCCTCAACAAGGGCGCGAGCGTGTTCATGCGACCGCCATTCTGGCCCGACCAGTGAGCAGCGAGGCAATGGCGCCTTCGAGCGAGGATTCGCCCGTCGTGGCCTTCAGTTGCTGGATGGCGCCTTGCCAGCGCGCGCGGCCATCGGCAAGGAAAAGGACGTCCTCGGCCACCATTTCGAGTTCCTGAAGGACGTGCGATGTGATCAGGACCGTGGTGCCAGCGGCGCGCTCCGCAAGAATCCGCTCCCGGAGTACACGCGCGGCCACCGGGTCGAGACCCGAGGTCGGCTCATCGAGCACCAGCAATGCGGGACGAAACGCAAAGGCGAGAATGGCATTGATCTTCTGCCGGGTACCACCCGAGAGCACGCCGAGTGGACGCTCGAAGGCGTCGCCCAGTTCGAACGCATCTGCCAGCGAGAGGTCGGGCACCACCGCCGTGCCGCGCAGCGCCGCGAGTGTCCGCAACAGCTCCTGGCCGGAGAGGTGAGCCGGGAAGTTCACGATCTGGGGCATATAGCCGATGTCGGCCCGATAGTTGGCCGTACCATCGAGCAGGTGCGACCCGACCGCAATCGTTCCGGCATCCGGGGTCGCGAGCCCGAGCAGCAGCTTGAGAAGCGTCGTCTTCCCGGCCCCGTTGGGACCCACCAGGCCGGTCACCCTCCCGGTCGCGATATCGGCGACGAGTCCCGTCAGCACTTCGCGTTGGCCAAACCGTTTCGCCACGCTGCGAAGATGAATCATCACACACCCTCCTTCGGAGCCCGCATCAACGGGCTGGCATCGACAACGTTGGCTGGCGTCAGGACCGGCAGCACACGCTCGGCCGCATCAAGCAGTCGGACAAAGAGCGAGCGCTGCAGCAGCAGCGAGGCCTGGGAGTGTTCCACCAGCATCGCAAACAACCGCACGGGGTGATGGGGGACGTCACCACGACCGTCGCGGTCGAGATCCCAGCCGTGGTAGGACTCCCACCAGTTGCCGGTGAAATCGGTCGAGGTGCCGGCGCCGTTGACAGCGACATCGAAGGAGTTGCGCCGGAATACATTGCCCGCGATGGTCCCGCCCGAGGTACTCCCCAGCAGGCGCAGCCCCCAGCCGTTCTCCTCGAAATGGTTGCCGGTGGCGATCACCCGGTCAGCGCCGTCGGCAAGGAGTCCGGTGGTGTTCCGCCGAAACCAGTTGCCGATGAGTCGCGCGTCGGCAATCTCCTTGAGCAGCAGCCCGTAGGACGTCGGGCCGCCATTGTCGGCGAAGGTATTGCGCTCCATCGTCACGACCTTGGTATACATCACGGCGACGCCGCCGCCATTCGCCGCGAAGGTATTACCCGTGTAGTGCGACGAGTCGGAATACATGAAGTGCATGCCGTAGCGATAGTTGTGCTCACTCCGGTTGTTGCGGACATTCGCCAGGCGGTTGAACTCGAGGTAGATGCCGTCACGGTGACCCGTGATGACATTGTCGTGGATATCCGCCTCGCGCGACGACCACGAGTGAACTCCATTTCCCATCGCGGCCTCGACCGTGCCCAGCATCCCGGCGATCCGGTTCCTGCCGACCTCGCACGCCACCGTCGCCGCGAGATAGACGGCAAAGAAGGTGTGCTCGAATCGGTTGTCGAGAATGCGGCAGTGATGGACATTTTCGGCGCGGAGCGCAGCGCGATCTTCGGTGAATGAACCGCCGGTCGCCGTGAAGGTGAGCCCCTGCACGGTGACATCATCCGCACGAATGACCATCAGGGCATGCTGACGCTCACCATCAATGACTGCTCCCGGCTCACCACGGATGGTCAACGGCCGATTGACCACGATGAGCGGCTCGCGATAGCGCCCGGCGCGTACCAGCACCGTCCCGCCGGTGGGCGCAGCGGCTACGGCTGCCGTAATCGTCCGGTATGGGCCGGCGGGCGACACCACGGTCGTGTCGCCGACCGCCACGAGGAGTGCCAGCAGCGCGATCATGCCGAAACCGTGACCTCGCGATCCAACCGGCTCGTCGTCGGGCTGGCCGCTGCGGTTTCCCGACGCGACCGGCTGGTCCACCAGACCAGCACGGCAATCCCGAATGCGAGGCCGAGCGCAATCGCAGCGCCACCGGGCCAGGCTGTCGCCGTGAAGTTGAGCAGTTGCTTGCTCCCGATCAGCGGCGGCTGATAACTCATCCCTGGAATGATGATGATGGCGTTTTCCATATCCAGGTGGTGGCCGTAGTTGTATTCCCAGCGCCAGAAATCCCAGAGGCCCACGGCGCCGAGCAGTGTGAAGGCCCCGATCCAGACGCCCAGCAGTCGCCGGGAATTCAGCACGGCCACCAGCAACGCCAGGACGCCGATCGCTGCAAGCACCCACGGCATGTAACGCAGTTCGGGAATCGCCCCTGGCTCGATCGGCATCATGCCGATGTAGTGGTTCAACCCGTTGATGCTGCCGAGATCATTCGGCTTGAGTCCGGTCACCGTGTTCGCGAAAATCCGCATTCCCAACCCTTCAGGGTATTGCGGGGCCAGCAGACGCACCTCCCAGAGTGGCCACAGTGCCGCTGCAGCAGGGAGAATCGCTGCGAAGCCCATCAGGAGGCGCGCCCGCCGGTTCATGATTACTGCCCGCCCGCTGTACCGTGCTGGTGATCCATCGGCTTCGGGACGGCATTCATCCGCGAGAGCTGGGTCGCGGCCTTGGCCGAGATGTTGGCCTTGAGCGGCACATTCGCGCCGCGCGCGCTCACCCGGACGTAGCCCGACATTTCCTGATGGAGTGCCGAGCAGAAGTCGGTGCAGTAGAACGGGTAGACGCCCGGTGCCTGCGGGATCCAGATCAGTGTCCGGGTCTCGCCCGGCTGCATGATCAATTCCGCGGTGTTCATCCCGAGGACGGCGAAGCCGTGGAGGATGTCCCAGTCCTGTTCAATATTGGTGACGTGGAAGTAGACGCTGTCGCCGACCTCGACCCCTTCGAGGTTGTCGGGTGCGAAGTGACTGCGAATCGCCATCATCTTGATGTGGACCGCCTTCCCCTTCCTGGTGATCCCGCCTTCGGATTCCGCGCGCGTCACCCACGGCGACTTGTTGTTCGCGAGCGAGAAGAACTTGACCTGCTTGTCCTTGAGCATGCTCGCAGGCAACGCCTGGGCATAGTGCGGCTCGCCCTGGGTCGGGAAGTCGAGAATCAGCTTCATCTTGTCGCCGCTGATATCATAGAGCTGCGCCGACTGCGCCAGCTCACCACCGGTCGGGAGATAGCGATCCTTGGTGATCTTGTTCATCGCCAGCAGATACTTGCCCCAGGGCTTTTTGGAATCGCCACCGGGAATCATCAGGTGCCCGGGCGAGTAGTAGGTCGGCGCGCGATCAAGCACTTCCCAGGTGCCCAGCTTCCACTTTACCACTTCCGACGAGATGAACATCGTGGTGTAGGCATTCCCCTTGCCGTCAAACTCGGTGTGCAGCGGGCCGAGGCCCGGCTTCTGCACTTCACCTGCGATCGTGGCCTCGTATTTCAGGATCGGAATGCCGCCGATGTCGCCGTCGAACGCCTTGGCGGCAATCGCGGCCTTGATCTTCGTGGCGGAGTGCACCGGAATCACCGTGGCGAGCTTGCCGCCGCCGACGATGTATTCACCACTCGGATCGATGTCGACGCCGTGCGGCGACTTCGGCGTGGGGAGCAGGTACACCACACCCGGGCAGGCCGCCGGTTCGAGCATCTGCACCGAGGTCTTGAACTCGACCCTGGCCTGCCGGGTATCGGGATCCATGTAGTTGTGCGCATAGCGCGATGGAAAGGCCTTGGCCTTGCCATCCTTGACGCACTGCTCCGCCAGCTTCCAGTTGACCGCGGCGATGTAGTCCTTGTCGTTCTTCGATGCGTTGAGTTCGAGCTTGGTGTAGGCCTGCTCGGTGTTGTACGTGGTGAAGAAGAACCAGCCATCACTCGGCCCCTTGCCGGCGTGACCAAGATCGTAGTTGTAACCAGGCATCAGGATCTGGAAGGCGATGTCCATCTTCCCCGGCACGTCGGCCTTGATGAAGGAGAGCGTGCCCTTGAAGTGCTCCTTGAAGCTCTCGATCGGCACGTCGACGTTCGGGATCGGCACCGAGAAGCGGGTGGCCGACACGATGTATTCGGAATTGGCCGTGGTGAACGGCGAGGCATGGCCGCCGGCCGCGTTCGGGATCTGGAGAATTTCTTCCGTCTCGAAGCGGGTCAGATCGATGCGGGCGACGCGCGGCGTGTTGTTGCCGTTGATGAAGAGCCAGCGCCCATCCGGCACGGCATCGGTCTGCGACAGTTCGGCGTGGTGGGTGTCATCCCATGGCACCGTCCCGAATGTGGTCTCGAGCATCGGCTTGGTTTCTTCGTTGTAGCCGTAGCCATTCTCGGGGAACTGCGAGAACACCGGGATCGTCTTGAGCAGGCGGCCCGAGGGGAGGGCGTACACCGTCACCTGGCCGCTGAAGCCGCCGG
>JBDSMX010000241.1:0-3362 GCA_039915645.1 Gemmatimonadales bacterium
GCCGCGCCTCACGCTGGGTGTCCTGCTGCTCGCACCGATCCTGGTGATCGGCGTGCGCCTGCTGCAGGCACGGCTCAAGCGGCATTCTCGTGCCTTCACGCACGAACGCGGCGAGCTCACGGCCACCATCACGGAGCGCCTCGGAGCGATGAAGCTGATCCGGGCCTTCGGGGCCGAACCGGCGGAATCGGCGGCCTTCGACGCCCAGGCCGAGCGCTACCGAAAAGGCTATGTGCGGACGCAACGGTTCGCCCTGCTGACCTCACCGGTAAGCGAACTCTTTGGTGGCGCCGTAATCATGCTGATTCTCTGGGCCTCGGCCAATCAGGATGTATCGCATGTGGTGCTCAACGGGCCCGAGGCGATCGCCTTTCTGGTGACGGCGGCACGCCTGCTCTCGCCCATCAAGGCGATCACCCAGGTTCCATCGCAACTCGCCATTGCCGAGGCGAGTGCCGAGCGGATCTTCAATATTCTCGACATTCCCGCCGCAGAAGTCGACGCGCCCGGCGCCCCCGAGGCGACCTTCGCAACCGATCTCGCGTTTGACGGCGTCACCTTCGGCTACGATCCTGAGCGGCCGGTCCTGCAGGACATCTCCTTCCGGGTCGCCAAAGGCGAAGTGCTCGCGCTGGTGGGGCCGAGCGGGGCGGGGAAGACCACCTTGCTGGAGTTGCTGCCGCGCTTCTACGATCCGCAACAGGGCGCGATTCGCCTCGACGGAGTTCCCTTGACGGCCCTCTCGCGGGCATCATTGCGGTCACACATTGCCGTCGTGAGTCAGGACACCGTGCTGCTGCACGACACCGTGCGGGCCAACATCGCCTACGGCCGGCCGGATGCATCCGACGTGGATGTCGAAGTTGCTGCGCGCGCGGCCAATGCCCACGAATTCATTGACGCGCTCCCTGATGGGTACAACACGGTGGTCGGGGAACGTGGCACGCGACTCTCAGGCGGGCAGCGGCAGCGGATCGCCATCGCCAGGGCGCTGCTTCGGGATGCGCCGATACTGATTCTCGATGAGGCCACCAGTGCCCTGGACACCGAATCGGAGCGACTCGTGCAGGAAGCCATCGACCGATTGATGCAGGACCGCACCGTGCTGGTGATCGCCCATCGGCTCGCCACGGTGCGTGATGCCGACCGCATCCTCGTCCTTGATGGAGGGCGGGTGATCGAATCGGGGTCGCACCCGGTCCTGCACGCCCAGGGCGGACTCTACCGCCGACTCCACGACTTGCAGTTCTCCGCTGCCGAGGTGATGGCGTGACCACCGAACGGTCGGTGCTCTTCATTGCAGAATTCGACGATGCCGGGCACGCCCACTCGGCCCAGCAGCGTCGTGCGCTTGAGCGGCTTGGTGCTCGCGTTGCGACCTTCGACCTCAACGCCAAGCCCTCGCTGCTGCAGCGCTTCCGTGCCGGCGACCTGAGCAAGCGGCTCGAGAAGGTGCTCGACGATCAGGACCCCGAACTGGTCCTTGTCCTTGGCGGCGATCCGCTCGAGGAGGCGCTCGTCGACAAACTGCGCGGCCGGTCGCGTGCCCGCTGGATCAACTGGCTTCCCGATGACCTGCGCACCGTGTCGAGTGCGACGCTGCTGGCGCGGCCCTACGATCACATCTACGCCATCGGCACCGATGTCGCGGCCGAGATCCATGATCGACTCGGCCGCACCGTCGACGTGCTGGCGCGCGCGGCCGATCCCTCCATTTACCGACCGATCCGGACCAAGGATCAGTACCGCGCCAATGTGGTGTTTGCCGGCGCCGCGACGCCTCGGCGCGAGCGTCTGCTCAGCGAGCTGGTCGAGTTTGGCCTCGCGGTCTGGGGTCCTGGCTGGCGCAAGACGGCGCTGCGGGACTATTGCCGCGGCGAGGCACCAAGCACCGACGCCTACGTCAAGGCGTATGCCGGGGCCAGCGTCGCGATCAACATCCACCACGTGGCGGTCGAAGGCGATCCGCGCGAGGCATCATGCAACCAGCGGGTCTTCGAACTCGCGGCGATGGGGGCAGCGCAAGTCGTGGATGATCGCGGCGATCTGCCGCGCGCGTTTCATCCCGACAAGGAAGTCGTTGTCTTCCGCGATGCGGCCGACCTGAAGCACCGCGTGCGCGACCTGCTCGAAAATCCCGGTGAGATTGAACGGATCGGCGTCGCGGCACGAGCGCGCGCATTGCAGGACCACACCTACATGCACCGCCTGCGCCAGCTGCTGCTCGATCAGCCGAGGCCGATGGCACCCCGGTAGAGCTCCACGTAGCGCTCGGCCATCACCCGGTGGGTGAAGGCTTCGAGCACGCGCGCGCGCACCCCCTCGGGGTCGAGCGCGGCGAGCCCGGCTCGCAGTGACACCAGCTCTTCAAGGGTATCTCCCATCGCTCCGCTGGTCGCGGTGATCACTTCGGGCAACGCGCCCCGGTGAGTCCCAAGGACGGGCGTCCCCGAGACCATCGCCTCGATCGTCGTGAGTCCGAAGGGTTCATCCCACAACGCCGGCATCCAGAGACAAGCGGCATCTGCGAGGAGCTGCACCTTCTCCGAGCCGCCGATCTCGCCCGCGAAGCGAAGTCCCGGCCGCAGCGAAGGGCGCCAGCCACCTGCGACGACGAGTTTGCGATTGCATTCGCGCGCCCCCTCCACCGCCCAGCGCCATCCCTTCACGGTATGGAGCCGACCCAGGAAGAGGTCGAAGTCCTGCTTGACGGGGAGGAATTGGTATTCGGCTGGATCGAGCCCGTTGTGGACCCAGCGGGTGATCCCGTGCCGAGCGGCGTGGTTGGCCGAGAGTGCCACGGTGCTGTCGGGAAATTCCCGTCCGGCATCGCCGTTGCCGTGAAAGGTCCAGAGGAAGGGCACACCGCTCGGCGGTCGCTGCAGCGGCACATGCGCGTGCAGGAGATCGACTCCGCGGGGCAGCAGGGCGGTGAGATCGGGGCCGCCCGGTGTGGCCGAGAGCTTGGGGTCGACCGGTACCAGCGTGGTCTCCGGGACATGACTCCCCGGCGCGGCGAGCAGGGTGACCTTGTGTCCGAGCTCGGCCAGGCCGCGCGCGAGCCAGACGACGACGCGTTCGGTGCCACCGTACTTCCGGACCGGCAGCCGTCCCGGATGATAGAGCGCGATGTGGAGTGTGCTTGCCATCAGGCCGCGGTCGGTGGAGTTTGAGCGCGATGGATATATCCGGCTTCACCATGGTCCGCAACGCTACCATCCTCGACTTCCCGCTGGAAGCGAGCATTCGCTCGCTGCTCCCGGTGGTGAGCGAAGTCGTGGTCAACATCGGCGCGTCGGAGGACGACACCCGCGATCGGGTCGTCGCCATCGGCGACCCCCGGATCCGGATTCTCGACACCA
>JBDSMX010000264.1:0-12748 GCA_039915645.1 Gemmatimonadales bacterium
CGCCTGACGCTCGGACCTGACGATGTGCCGCACTGGATTTCGGTGGAGCCAAATCACCGGCGTGTGGTCATCACCGGCTATGGCGCGATGGCGAGCCGGGTCATGATGGCCAATTTCAATGACGTCACGGGGAAGCTCACGCTCGACGAGCGCTTCCGTGACGAAGGAGCGACCACACCCGGTGTCCGGATGGACAACAAGGTTTGGCCGCACGGTGGCAATGGCGCTGGCAAGCCCCACGGCGCCGTCTTCGGCAATGAACCCCTCGCAGGGAGGCCGTGATGAAGCGGATGGTCTTGGTCCTCGTGGTCGCCGCGCTGACACTTGGCTTCGTCACGCGCGCACCGCACCCGTATCACATTGTGTTTGATCTCTCGAGCCGCGACACTCTCGACCAGAAGATGGCGCTGCGACTCATCGGCGAAGCGAGTTCGAATCCGCAGGCCAGAGTGGAGCTGGTGATGTACGGCAAGGGCTTCGATCTGGTAATGCCCGAGCGCTCACTCTATATGGCGCAGGTGAAGGAGCTGCAGCAGCGCAGCAATGTCGACTTCCGGGTTTGTGAAATTGCGATGAAGAATGGCGGGGTCGAGAGGCGGCAGCTCGCCGAGGGGATCGGCACGGTGCCCGACGGACTCTACGAGCTGGTATCGAAGCAGCAGGACGACTGGGGCTATATCAAGGTGAAGTTCTAGCCCTCCGGAGGCGGTCCGAGGATCTGGATCAGGTTGCCGCTGTTGTCCTTGAACGCGACGTTGGCGCGGTTGTTGTTCCGCGCCGGATAGGGACCGAAAAAGAAGACCACGCCGCGGGCACGCAACCGCGCCACGGTGCTGTCGAAGTTGCTGACCAGGATCCCGGCCTTGGAAATCCCGTGCTGCATCTCCGGGCGTTCCGGGCCGGCGCGTGCGCTATCGAGCTGGATCAGTTCGACACTCAGCCCGGGACCTTCGAGCAGGATGACACCGGCGAGGGAACCCTGGCGCGGCACCGTCATCTTGCGCGCGAGACCCAGCTTCTCGGCATACCACCTGGCGCTTGCCTCGAGGTCGGGAACCGAAAGCGCGATGAAGCCGCCGGTCGCGAATGACATCGGACCATCGGCAGCCCGCTGTGCCTTCGCGGCGGTCGTCGCCAGCAGGAAGATCGCTCCGACGACTGCGCCAACGCGGTGCCCCGGCATCATTGCGTCACTTTTCGCCAGCCCGACGCGCCAACTTGCCAGAGCTCATTCGACGGTTCCTGCGAAAAGCCGCCATACAGAATGACCGCATGCTGCCGCGCATCGAACAGCATCTTCGCATGGCGGCGCGAGGGTCCGTCGAACGACGCGCGAGTCCAGCGCTTGCCATCGTAGAACCAGGTCTCGCTCGAGGCCTGATCAGGTCCCCCGCCGTGGAGGACCATCCGCTGATGCGAGGGATCGTAGGCCATCTGGGTGTGGTCGCGTGCCGACGGACCGGCGGCATCGATGCGCGCCCAGCGGGTGCCATCCCATTCCCAGGTATCCGCGTAGGACGGCGCATCGGGGCGCGGCGCGGAGGTGCCACCGAAGAGCACCGTGCGACCGCGCGCGGAGTCATAGGCCATCGCGAAGAGTCCGCGCGCCGATGGTCCATCGGTGGCCACGCGCGACCACGCCGTGCCATCGAACTCCCAGGTATCACCCAGGCCGTCGTTGTTGGCCATGCCGCCGAAGAGGACGACCCGATCGCGGCGGGAGTCGTACGCCATCACGTGCGTGGTGCGCGCCGGCGGGCCCGCGATGGCAAGTTGGCGCCACGATTCGCCGATGCGCTCCCAAGTATCGCCGAGGTCGCCGGTGGGCCTCGCATCGCCGCCAAAGAGCAGGATTCTGCCACGCCTCGAGTCGTACACCATCGCCGGACTGTTGCGGGCACTCGGTCCGTCGCCGCGACTCATGCTCCACCGGGCGCCATCCCATTCCCACGTGTCCCCGACATACCGCCCGCCGAGGAAGCCACCGAAAACGACCAGTCGCCCGCGCGCCGCATCGAACGCAGCGCCGACGGAATAGGCCGCGGGAGGCGCGGCGGTTGTCTGGGCATTTGCGACAACGGGCAGGGCGAGCAACAGCAGGCGAACTGCCGAGTACTTGGTGAGGCGGCCTGGCACGACGCGCGCTCCTGTCGGGAGGGGTGATCCGCAGTACGCTCGGACTCCGGGAGCGGTTCCAGAGGATGTGTCAACGCCGCGTATGCGGGGAATCCTCGTCCTGGAAGCCGACGTTTGCTGGCCGGCACTCCGAGCAGATCTCAAGCGGGGCCAGATGCCCCGGACGATGCAAATGGACGCGTCGCGACCCACCATTTCCTTGACAGTTGCGTCGATGATCGAAAGTCAAATCGCCCGATCCCCGCAGATTCCTCCCCGCCACAACGCACTCCCGACGCGGGTTTCGGGAGTGCTGCGCCGCAACCACATAGTGCCACGCGCCTTACCACAACCGGACAATGCGGCACGATGGTCGCTCTTCTTTCGCTCGCCGCCAGTCGAGCGGAGCGTCCATATGCAACTGAAGCGGCAACTCATGTCCGATGCGCCCCCCGGCAACTTCCAGGATGAACATTTCCTCACGATTCAGGACTCGGAAGCCCTCCTGAAAACCGGTGCGCTGCAGAGCGCCATCTTCAATAGCGCCAATTTCTCGAGCATCGCGACGGACGCCCGCGGGGTGATCCAGATCTTCAACGTCGGCGCCGAGCGGATGCTGGGCTACGCTGCAGCTGACGTCGTCAACCTGATCACGCCGGCGGACATTTCCGATCCGCTGGAAGTGGTCGCCCGCGCCAAGGGCCTCAGCCTTGAGCTCGGCACGCCGATCACGCCCGGCTTCGAGGCGCTGGTGTTCAAGGCCTCGCGTGGGATCGAGGACATCTACGAACTGACTTATATCCGGAAGGACGGCAGTCGCTTCCCGGCCGTCGTGTCGGTGACGGCTCTCCGTGACGCCCAGGATGCCATCATCGGCTACCTGCTCATCGGGACCGATAACACCGCGCGGAAGCTCGCCGAGGATGCGTTGCTCAAAGCGGGCGCGCTGCAGCAGGCGATCTTCGACAGCGCGACGTTTTCCAGTATCGCCACTGACGCACAGGGCGTGATCCAGATCTTCAATGTCGGCGCCGAGCGCATGATGGGCTATACCGCCGCCGAAGTGGTCAACAGAGTCACCCCGGCCACACTCCACGACCCGGATGAACTGGTGAAACGCGCGGCGGCCCTGACCCGGGAATTCGGAACGGCGATCGCGCCGGGCTTCGAGGCGCTGGTCTTCAAGGCGTCGCGCGGGATCGAGGACATCTACGAGTTGACCAAGATTCGCAAGGATGGCTCCCGCTTTCCGGCCGAAGTGTCGGTCACCGCCCTGCGCGACGCGCAGGACATCATCATCGGGTTTCTGCTGATCGGGACCGACAACACGGCCCGCCTTCAGGTAGCCGAAGAACGGAAAACCCTCGAGCAGACCCTGCGCCGGAACACCGAGCTGGAAAGTGCGAACCAGATGAAGTCGGAGTTTCTGGCGACGATGTCGCACGAATTGCGGACGCCGATGAACGCCATCATCGGCTTCTCGGAGGTGTTGCGTGACGGATTGGTCGGTGAGCTGACCCCGAAGCAACGGGGATTCGTCGGCGACATCTTCAGCAGTGGACAACACTTGCTGTCGCTGATCAACGACATTCTGGATCTCTCCAAGGTCGAAGCCGGCAAGATGGCCCTGGACCTCGAGCCTGTGCCGATCGAATCGTTGTTCATCAACTCGCTCTCGATCATCCGCGAGCGCGCCGCAAGCAGACACATCCGCCTCGAAATGGAGGGCGGCGAGGCAATGGGGGTGATGTATGCCGATGCGCGCAAGCTCAAGCAGATCCTCTACAACCTGCTCTCCAATGCCGTGAAGTTCACACCCGAACACGGAAGTGTGCGGTTGCAGGTGACCCGCGTGCCCCACACGGATGTTGGGGCGCTCACCGGCATCGCACCGGGCCGGGCATTCACGCCCCCGGTGCATTCCTTCGAGGAGTTCTTCCGATTCTCCGTTCGTGATACCGGCATCGGGATCACGCCGGAGGGAATGGAGCAATTATTCCGGCCCTTCTCCCAGATTGACAGCGGGCTGGCACGCAAGTTCGAAGGCACCGGGCTGGGCCTCGCCATGGTCAAGCTCCTGGCCGAGTTGCATGGGGGCACCGTTGCAGTGGAGAGTGTCGTCGGAGAGGGTTCCTGCTTCACCGTCTGGCTCCCGCTGCGGGCGCATGACCCTGCGGCCTACCTCCCGCGTCAGGTCTCGGGGGATCCGACGCAGGCTCCGCCGGTGGTCGGTCAAACGGCGCTCGTAGTCGAGGACGACCAGAAGGCCGCCGACCTGATCCGGTTTCATCTCGAAGCCGAGGGATTCCGGGTGCTGCACGTCCTCTCCGCCGAACAGGCGCTGATGGTCGCGGCCGAGCAACCTCTCTCGCTGATCACCCTCGACATCATGCTCCCCGAGATGGATGGCTGGCAGTTGCTCGCTTGCCTCAAGGATGAGCCGTCGTTGAGACGTATTCCGGTCGTGATCATCTCGATTGTTGCCGACCGCAAGCGCGGCTTTGCCCTTGGCGCCGCCGGAGTGATGGGGAAGCCGGTGTCGCGCCAGGAACTTTCCGAAGCGTTGGTCGATCTTGGGCTCTTTTCGCCCCGCGCCTGTGCGACCACGAAAGTGCTGGTAGTCGATGACGATCCCCAGGCCGTCGAGTTGATGTCGGTGCGCATGCTGGGATTGGCCGGTGTCGTCCTGCGTGCGTACGGCGGCGAGGAGGCGATCCGGATCGCGCGAACCGAGTTGCCGGAGTTGATCCTGCTCGACCTTGTCATGCCCGATGTGAGTGGCTTCGATGTGGTCGCCGCGCTGAGTCTCGACCCTGCGACTGCCGGCATCCCGATCCTGATCGTCACCTCCGGTGAGGTCTCCGCCGCGGATCGTGGCAGGCTGCACGGTATGGTGGCCGCCATTCTGGAAAAGGCGGATTTCGATGCCGAACTCTTCCTCGCGGAGGTCAGGCGCGCGATGTCTGGCCGCCAGCTGGTCGCCTGAGGTGGCCCGGGTGCTGGTGATCGAGGACACTCCCGTCAACATGACGCTGGCGGTCTTCCTGCTGGAATCGGCGGGACACCTTGTCCTGACAGCCACCGACGCCGAAGCCGGACTGCTCCTGGCCCGCACCGCGCAACCCGACCTCATCCTGATGGATATCCAGTTGCCGAAGATGGACGGGCTGGAGGCGACCGCCTTGCTGAAGCGAGACCCGCTGACGGAGCACATCCCCGTGATTGCGCTCACTGCTCTCGCCATGAAGGGCGATGAGGCGCGGATCCTCGCGGCAGGCTGCGACGGCTACATCGCCAAACCGATGCGCTACCAGGCATTCCTTGCCGCCGTCGCGCGCCACGCGGTCGCAACGTGACACTTCCCCTCGGGCTGGAAGCTCCGCGTTACATCTTGATTGTCGACGACGAGCGCTACAGTCGCGACCTGCTCGAAGTGGTGCTCGAGGCGGAAGGCTTCGAGGTCGCGACCGCCAACAGCGCCGCTGCTGCCCTGGCCATGATCGCCGTGCGACGCCCCGACCTGATGCTGCTCGATATCATGATGCCCGACATGGATGGCTATCAACTGGCCACCCGGGTCCGGAGCATCCCCGCCAACGGCAGCATTCCGATCATCATGCTCAGCGTCCTCGCTGATCGCGAAGCCAGGATGTTGGGGCTGCGTGCCGGCGCGGATGATTTCCTGACCAAGCCGGTGGATCGGGCCGAGCTGTGCGCACGGGTGCGCAACCTGCTCCGGCTCAAGGCGTACGGCGACTATCACAACAGCTATAGCCAGATTCTCGAAACCGAAGTCATTGCACGCACGGCGGAGCTGCTCGAGCGTACCAACCACCTGGAAGCGCAAGCAGTCGCCTTTCGCCATAGCGAGGCGCGAACCAACTTCGCCCTGGGCGGCGCACGAATGGGGATGTGGGAACTCGAGATCGCCACCGACAAGATGACTTGGTCCGACACGCTGGCCCCCGTGTTCGGGTTGACGCCGGATCAGGCCCCCAGAACGGGCGATGATTTCTTTGCCCTGATCCATGCCGACGACCGGACCATGCTGAAGGAGGCGATCGAGGAGGACATGCGCACCGGCGGGTCCCATGAAGTGGAGTTTCGGGTGGTCTGGCCCGACCAGAGCATCCACTGGACCGCCGGTCGTGCCTGCCTGGTGCATGAGGCCGACGGGACGGGAGCCCGGATGGTTGGGGTGGGCTCGGACATCACCGCCCGGCGGTCGCTCGAGGCGCAACTGCGCCAGTCACAGAAGATGGAAGCAGTCGGTCAGCTCGCCGGCGGTGTCGCACACGACTTCAACAATATTCTGAGCGCGATCCTCGGCTACTCCACCTTTGTGATCGACTCCTTCGAACCGGAGGATCCCCGCCGGGCAGATATGGCGGAGATCACCAAGGCCGGCGATCGCGCCGTCGCGCTGACCCGGCAGCTGCTGGCGTTCAGCCGGAAGCAGGTGATGCAGCCCGCCATCGTCGACCTCAATGAATTGGTGCTGTCGATGCGCGGGATGCTCAGCCCGCTGATCGGCGAGCAGATCTCACTAGTTCCGATTCTGGCCAACGATCTCGGTGCCGTGCGCGCGGACCGCGGCCAATTGGAGCAGGTGCTCCTCAACCTCGTGGTCAACGCTCGCGACGCCATGTCAGCTGGTGGTCGTCTCGTGATCGAAACGGCCAATGTGGAGCTCGACGGATGCTTCAGCCAGGGGACCGAGGTGCGCCCCGGCTCCTATGTGATGCTCGCGGTCAGCGACAACGGTGTCGGTATGACGGAGAGCACCCGTCAGCGACTCTTCGAGCCTTTCTTCACGACCAAGGAGCAGGGGTCGGGGACCGGTCTCGGCCTCGCGACGGTGTACGGCATCGTGCATCAGAGCGGTGGACACGTCTGGGTCTACAGCGAACCGGGCAACGGAGCCACCTTCAAGGTGTATCTGCCGCGCACGGGGTCATGCAGTGACGGCGACGTCCCTCCCGTGCCGATCGCGGTGCTACCCGTTGCCACGGAAACGATCCTGCTGGTGGAGGACGATGACGCGGTCCGGGCGCTGACGCGGACGATCCTGAGCCGATCCGGGTACCACGTGTTGGACGCGCCCAATCCCGCCGTGGCGGAAGCCCTCTTCGAGCAACACCTTGATGCGATCACCCTGGTGGTCACCGACGTGATCATGCCCGGGTCGAGTGGTCCGAGGATGTTCGAACGCCTGGCGCAACGGCGACCCGCGCTGAAGGTGCTGTACGTCTCCGGCTACACCGATGACGCCATTGTGAATCAGGGGCGATTGGATCCGGGGGTCGATTTCCTGCAGAAGCCATTCACGGCAGCCGCGTTGAACGCAATGGTCCGCGAGGTGTTGGAGCGGGTGTGACGGAAGCGGCGGTTCAGCCCCTTCTCGCCACCACCGCCAGATTCTCCCCCAGCCCCGCCGCCAGAAACGCGTCGCGCACCCGGTGCTTCAAGCTCGGCTTGACCGACCGCGCCACCGACGTCCGCGCCGAGTGATGCGCGCGTGTCGTCGCCGCTTCGTCGTCGGACATATCCGACTTCATCCGCAGCTCATCGAGTCCCATTCCGAGCGTGAAGCTTCCTTCGACAACCCAGCCGCTCTTCTCGAGCATCCGTCGCAGAGTCTGCCCCGTGTAGTACATCAAATGAATCGGGAACGCGCGGAAACGCTCGTCGAATCCGGCGTGCCGGGTCAGCAATGGCAGACTCAGGCGCGAGCGCAGCGACGTGGCATTCGGTACCTCGATCACCAACCGTCCGTCCTGGCGCAACAGGCCGCGCAACAATTCGAGCACTCCGGCCGGGTCGCCGATGTGCTCGAAGACGTGGAAGAGTGTGACGACGTCGAAACTGTTCTGCGGCAGGTCGCTGACTTTGTCCGTGACATCGAGTCCGGCATCACGACACGACTCCACACCGCGTTGCCCTGGCTCGAAGCCGCGCACCGTCCAGCCGCGACTGTGTGCATGCGCGAGGAAGGCCCCGCCACCGGCACCGAAATCGAGCAGTGTCCCTGGTTCGCTCCGCGGGAGGAACCGGGCGATCCGCTGCAACAGGAAATCGGCTTTCGCGCCGGCCGATGCCGAACCGGCCACCGAGTGACAGGAATAGGTGTCGCCCGAGTAGAACGCGTCGAGTCGTTCATTCGATGGCCGGGGATTGGTGAAGAGCAGGCCGCAGCCTTCGCAGCACACCACGCGCAGACGGTCACGCAGGTCGCCGAAGACGTCGGGGCCGATCCAGGTCTGGGGTACCGGGCGTGGGGTCCAGGCGCCGCCCGTGCAGAGCGGGCAGGCGGTCAGTTGCTCGATACCAGGAGGCGCATCAGGGGAGGTCATATGGAAAGCATAGACGACAATCCCG
Source organism: Gemmatimonadales bacterium (assembly GCA_039915645.1). GTDB lineage: Bacteria > Gemmatimonadota > Gemmatimonadetes > Gemmatimonadales > GWC2-71-9 > Palsa-1233. Next base: position 8,494 of record JBDSMX010000264.1, read on the forward strand.
TCGCCGTCAGCACCCCAGGTCCCTGCCCTGTCGCGAGACCAAGTGTAACGATATCTTCATACTCCCTTCCCCAATACATCGGTCCGCACCGGCTCCGGCCGGTTCGCCACCGGGATGCCATCGCATCTCGAGGAGGTAGGCTTGGGCGTGTCAGTTGAATCGGTCTGTGACAAGGCGGCGGTCGCAAGTGAGACTCTCAGCCTGACCTGGTCAACCATGATGAGCGAATCCTCTGCACAATGCGCCTCGCGGCTCGGCATCTGGAGCTGCGCCTCTCGGGGCGAGCCGCGATTCACCCCTGGCGCGTGGGAGTGGTCGGCCGACGAACTTCTGGCAGCGATGTGGGGCAAGTGCCTTCTCGAACACGCCCTCCACGCCGAGGCCGAAGGGGCATGAAAACCGAGGGCGAGCAACTGCATGATGCAGTCGCTCGCCCTCACTTTTACCCCACCAACCGTCGTCGCCCTAGAAATTCGATGGCGGCTTGCCACCGCCACCATCGACCACCACCGAGGCAATGAAGGTCGCTGGACTTCCCACCACATCGCGGGCTGTCGCCGTAAGCGAATTGACGCCGGCGTTGGCGCCGAGGGTCCAGCCGCCAACCCGGGCGACGCCGTTCGCATCGGTCACGGCCGTGGCACCCGAGACCGTCCCGCCGCCGGACTTCACCGCGAACGTCACCGTCACATCGGCGACCGGGTTGTACGCGTCATCGAGGATGCGGACGGCGGGCGGCGTGCCCACCGGACTGGCCGGGCCTGCCGTCTGGAGATCACCTGCGAACTTTCCCATCGCCAGGGCCACGCCCCCCTGGGTGGGCTTCGAGGCGCATCCAGCCAGCAGCATCACGCCGGCGAGGAGCCGCATCGGTACCGGGAAACGGATCTGCATTGGACTACTCCTGCTGGGGGATTCGATACATCGCACTGCCTAGGACACTACCCGGTCGGACCCGGACCCACCACCGCTCCATCGCACTATCTGACCCCTCGCGTACGAAGGAAGTCACCCGGGGGGTATCTTTGGCGCTCCCTACGGGGGGTCGATGCTTCCAGATACAATACCGCCACTTACCATGGTGGAATACCTCGCGGTCGCGACCCTCATCGGCCTCGTCGTGGGGACGGAACGCGAGTGGTCAGGTCCCGCCGCTGGCCCGGGGCGTCGCTACGCCGGGCTTCGCACCTTTCTCCTGCTCGGCATCCTGGGTGGCGTCGCCGGCCTCCTGATCGGGGAAGACGCCATGATCCCGGGGAGCATCCTCCTCGCCGGCGGTGCCGCCTTCAACGTCGTCGCCTATGCCCGCGCCGTCCGTGGGGCTCAGGCGCCTCGCGACGGTACCACCGAAGCGGCAGGGCTGGTCGTCCTCGCGCTCGCCACCCTGGCGGGGCTGGGATTCCTGTTGATCGCTGCAGGTGCCGGGGCCGTGGTCGTCTTCGCCCTCGGCGAGAAACAACGCCTCCACTGGCTTGTGCGACGAATCGGTCAGGAAGAGATGCACGCCGCGCTGCAGTTCCTCGTGCTCGCGCTCGTCATCCTGCCGTTGCTCCCCACTGGTCCGTACGAGTCGTTCGGGGGATTTCGTCCCCGGGTGCTCTGGGCGATGGTGCTCCTCCTCTCGGGCATCAACTTCGCCGGCTACCTCGCGCGCCGACTGGTTGGTCCAGGCAAGGGATATGGCATCACCGGTGCTCTGGCGGGCCTCATCTCGTCCACCGCACTCACGCTCCAGTTCTCCCGCATCAGCCGGGCCGAGCCATCACACGCGCGCGGACTCGCACTCGGTGTCATCGCCGCGTGCACCATTCTCCCCGCGCGCATCGTGCTGGTCTCGCTCGCCCTGAGTCCGGCCGTGGCACTCCACCTGCTCTGGTTTGCCATCCCCGCGTTCGCGGTAGGGGCGGTCTGCTCGGTGCTGCTGTTGCGCAAATCAGACTCGGCCGAAGCGACCACTGAGGCGCCGAAGAGTCCGCTCCGACTCTGGTCGGCGCTGCAACTCGCGATCGTGTTCGAGCTTGCCTTTGTCGCGATTCGTTATGCCCAGTCCCATTTCGGTTCAACCGGGATGGTCGGATCGGCCGTCTTCTTCGGTGTCGCCGATCTCGATGCACTCACGGTGTCGATGAACCGGCTGGCCGTGAACGGCGATTCGGAAGTGGCAGCTGCGCGCGCCATCGGCATCGGCCTGCTCACGAATACGGTGAGCAAGATGATGATCGCCGTGGTGCTCGGAGGAAAGGCGTTCCGGAAGCTCGCCGTGGGTGGACTCGCCGTGACGGCGATCGTATTGGGCGGAGTGCTCTGCTGGCGCTGGTAGTGCGCCTCAGTGCAGCGGCGTAGCCGCGTCAGTCATCGCCCCAACCGGTAAAGGGGTGCCGCGCCAGGTTCGAGTTGAAATAGCGGGGATCATCAGAGACCTCGCGCCCAACCCACGACGGCAACGCGACCGTGGCGAGCAGCGAAGGCAATTCGACCTCGGCCACGACCAGTCCGGCGTTCTCCCCTTCGAACACATCGATATCCCACGTCCACCCGCCGTACGATTCGCGATAGCGAAGCTTCTCGATCAGGGGATGGACACAGAGCTGGTTGAGCAACTGCTCTGCTTCCGCGATCGGTATGGGAAACTCGAACTCGAGTCGCGAAATGCCGCGAGTAATCCCCTTGACGGTGATAAGGCCAAGATCGCCTGCCACCCGGACCCGCACGGTCCGGGCGGGATCGTCCGACAGGTATCCCTGCCGAAGCCGAACTCCCCGACCCGGCTCCGGACGCCACGCGCCAGGCGTCACCAGGAATTTGCGCTCGATCTCGAGGGTCATGACGAATCGTGCCTCGACAACCGCGGCGGCCGGCCGATCAGGGAGTAGACCGGACACTTTCCGCGGATTGCCGTCCCCAGCAGCACGAGCCCGAACAGCGTCAGATAGCGCCACGGGGATGGCAGGGCACCGAACAGGCCGAGGAGCATGATCCCCGTGAGCGCCCGCAGCAGGCGCTCCGGATTCGAGATGTTCACGGTCATGCCGACAGTTCAGGCGCGCAGTGCGCGGTATCGAGTGACCAGCCGAGGAAACGCTTGAGCCCGGCGACATAGTTGATGTTCGGTGCACCGCTCAGCTGCAACTCGGCCATCGCCTGCAGCACCACCATCGGGTCATGATGGCCAAGGGAGAGACTCTCGAGCCGGGCACTGCCGGATTCGAGGGTGACCCACTCGCCTTCACACTCACCAAGCCGGAAACGGCGTCGCAGTTTCCTGACCGGAATCACCCGCACTGCAGGGAGCGCACGGCTGACCCACGCGAGAAGCGCCTCCGGCGTCGCGACCGACGGCATGATCTCCGGCTGCTCACAACGCCAGGCGTGACAGAGCGCAGACACCGCCTTGGGGTCGAGCGGAAACTCCTGCTTGAGCGATGGCCGCCAGAGCTCGAGACCGGCCGGCGAAGTGCGCAGCATCCGCTTCACCTCAATGTGCCCGTCGCGGATCGTCACATTGTCTGGTGAGGCCGGAGTCAGCAGGTAGGTTACGTTCGCCGGCGCCGAGGCAGGGGTCAACTCAACCTGCCGCAGCAACCGGGCCCACCGGTGTGCCTGATAGTGGAAAGTGCGCCATTCCCAGCAAAGCGGGACTTCGGGCGCGTAGGTGCACGCAGCGGGCTGCGGGATCGAGCAAGCGTCGGCGAGAAGTTCCGGCACAGCATCCTCCAGATGGTGTGGCAGGAAACGTCGCCGTCGGAGTACGAAGCATGCGTGGGCTTCCGGTGAATGTTCCTTCACTCGCCGTGATCCTCGATGAAGCTTTCTTCAAGGCGCACACCCCAGCCATCTTTCGTGACCGATCCGGCCTACCGCATCACCCAGAGGTCCCGATGGCAACCAGCCCTGCCGCGAATGAGCCCGAATCCGCTCCCGACGACCTCGGCCTCGGCAGCGTGGTGGTGCAGCGCTCCAAGGGGCGCTTCATGCAGCGCGATGGCACGCCTGGAGTGCGCAAATACGGGCTCGGACGCCAATACTGGGCGCGCACCTTCCTCCGGGCACTCGCGGCGACCTGGGTCTCCTTCTTTGTCTGGACGCTGGCGCTCATCCTGCTCGCAAACGGGGTGTTCGCGGCGGCGTACTCGGCGCTGGGCACTGATGCCATCGCTGGAACCGCCGGACTCAACATCGATGATCCCTTCCTGCGGGCGCTCTTCTTCTCCCTCGGCATATTCACATCGGTGGGCACCGGCCCGATGTTCGCCGT
>JBDSMX010000282.1:0-2649 GCA_039915645.1 Gemmatimonadales bacterium
TTCGAGAGGATCCTCGGGGAGCGGCAATCGCATCATCGCCCAGCGACGATTCGCCCACGACAGTGCGGTGTTGGAAATCACGATGCCGCCCGGCAACGGACCGCTCCACCAACCATCGCCAATGCTCGCGAACCCAGGCGTCTGCGGATCGACGCCGGTGAAGACCCGGTTGCCGATCCCCAGAAAGAGCGGGATGGTGTCGAGGCGGACGCCCCAGAGCTTGCCGTGGTCGCGCTGCAGATGCCGCTGCACCATCGACTCGACCTTTCGCGGCCACGCCACAGTATCGGACCCGCTCGCCTGCTGGCCGATTGCCGCGATCGCGCATGCCAGCAACGCGATGCTCATCGAAGTACTCCCGTTGGTTGCCGACTCTCCCACACAAAGCTTGCCGCACCGGCGACCCGGAGCCGCAGCGCTTCGGACCCGGAGGGAATGATCACGAGGTCACCTTCGTGCCGTATCGACTTTGGCGGCACCTCGACGCCGTCGACGGTGGCGCCGACGACTTCCCGGCCCGCGAATCGAATGGTGAAAGTGCCGGCGTCGTCCGCTGCCAGCACGGTTTGCAGCGGCGCGGGGTACGCCAGCAGGACCAGCGCAGCAAGTGCGGCCACCAGCGGAAGCGCGAGTGAACGCGGCACGGTGCGGAGCCGCGACTGCCGCACGCAGACGCTCAGCAGGTCGCGACAGTGCGACGCGGCGGCGCGACTGCCGCGCGACTCTTCGAGGTCACCAAGAATCTCCTCGATACGGGCAGGGTCGATGAGCAGGCGGAGCAGCTTCTCGCGGGTGTTGGTCATGCCGGTAGCGCCGCGCTGGAGTGGAGCCGGCTGCGGATCTCCTGCATCTGCCGCAATGCCGCAGCGCCAGCTGCGGTGAGCTCGAAGAAGCGCTTCCGCCTGCCGCCGCGCTCAGCCGTGGCGCCACCAACGGTCGAGCGAACCAGCCGCTTCGCTTCGAGGCGATCAAGGGTGGCGTAGACCGCGCCGAGGGAGATCTCCTCGCGGCATTCGCGCTCCAGGCTCCCCTGGATGGTGACGGCATACCCCTCGCCGGCCTGCCGGCCGACGACGATCAACACCAGCTCTTCAAACGATCCGAGGCGGTCCATACCATACATTGTATGGTAAATGAACCTGAACGTCAACTCCCCTCCACAAATCGGGCCGATCGCTTGGGGCTGGCCTTGTTTTCGTGCCCATATTGGGTACATTTGAGCCCATTATGGGCACACAAACGACTTCGGCACGATCCTCGGCAATCCTGTTCGGGCAGACCCGACGCGACATCCTCGGCCTGCTGTTAGGGCGTCCCGACGAGCGCTTCTATCTCAGGGAAATCGTACGCGCGGTTGGCGGCGGCTCCGGCGGCGTCCAGCGGGAATTGAAGCAGCTTGTCGAGGCGGGACTTCTCAATCGCGTCCGTGAGGGGCGCCAGGTCTACTTCTCCGCGAATCGCTCCGCCTCGATCTTCCCCGAGCTCCACGCGATTGTCCAGAAAACCGCCGGGTCCGTCGAGATCCTGCGGGCTGCGCTCTCGTCCCTGTTCCGCGACGACCGGATCGTGATCGCATTTGTTTACGGATCTGTCGCGTCAGGAAAACAGCACGCCACAAGCGACATTGATCTATTGATCGCGGGAAGGGCTACCCTTGCAGAGGTGGTGCAAGCCATCCGCCCGGCCGAAGCAAAGTTGGGGCAGGAGGTGAATGCTTCGGTGTATCCGGTTTCAGAATTCCAGAAGAAGTTGAAATCCGGCTCGGGTTTCCTCACCCGAGTCGTGGCAGGGCCGAAGCTCTTTGTCGCAGGGGATGAAGATGAGCTTGATCGCCTGGCAGGCGAACCGCGGGATCGTCCCGCACGAGGTGACCACGGATGAGATCACTGAGCTGTTCGCGGTGGTCGACCGGGACCTTGCGGATGCGGCGGTACCCCGGTTGAGCGCGGACTGGCAGTTGGGCATCGGCTACAATGCCGCGCTGCAGCTGGCCACGTTGGCCCTCGCGGCGGCTGGCTATCGGCCAGTCCGCGAGCGCGCACACGAGCGAGCGATACTCTCGCTGGAGCACACTGTAGGAACTCCGCAAGCAACCATTAACCTGCTCGACGCGGTGCGTCGCCGGCGAAACATCATCAACTACGAGAGAGCGGGGACAACGTCGGATGCAGAGGCAGCCGAGGTATTGGCGGCAGCATCTGCGCTACGAGCGCAGATCGCACGTTGGCTGCGACGTAACCATCCAACGCTCCTGCAGCCGTCATAGGGCGCGCGGACAAGGGGGTGCCCTGCGAAGCGGCTGACATCACGCCCCGTACGGCACCCAGATGTTCTTGATCTGCGTCGCGTGCCGCAGGAACTCAGTACCCTCTCCGTCTGCTGCGTCGGCCCAGTTGCGCATCGTCCACTCGGTCCAGGTGCGCTTCATGTTGCCGGCCGAGAGCTTCTCGGCCTCGGTCGCTTCGGCCCGAGTGGCGAACACCCAGATCGCATCGACGTCGTCGTGACCAGCGAGTGACGTCAGGAGTTCCTTGCGCTGGCCGGTCACGATATTCACCACACCACCCGGGAGGTCCGACGTGTCGAAGATCTGGTAGAGATCGGTCGCAAGCAGTGGTGCCACTTCCGATGGGATCGCCACCACACTGT
>JBDSMX010000028.1:0-16580 GCA_039915645.1 Gemmatimonadales bacterium
GCGCGAACCTCGGGCGTGCTGCGGACCGCTTCGAGCAGGTGCGCCGTTCCCATCACGTTGGTCGCGAAGGTCTCCACCGGTTCCCGATACGATTTGCGCACGAGCGATTGCGCCGCGAGATGGAAGACCACTTCGGGGGCAGCGGCTCGGGTGACCGAGGCGAGTGCCGCGGCATCACGAATGTCGCCGAGGTGTGAGGTGATTCCATCGCCGAGGCGAGCATCTTCGAAGAGGGCGGGGTGATCCGGTGGCAGGGCATAGCCGGTGACGACGGCACCCGCCTGACGCAGCCAGGCCACCAGCCACGACCCCTTGAAGCCGGTGTGTCCCGTGACCAGCACCCGTCGGCCACGATACCACGCACTCAACGCGTCGGTCACGTCCGGGGCGCCCACGGCGGGTGACCGCCATCCCAGAGTTCCTCGAGTTGCTTCTTCTCACGCAGCGTGTCCATCGGCTGCCAGAACCCCTCGTGGCGAAAGGCCATCAACTCCCCGGCAGCGGCGAGGCGCTCGAGCGGCTGGCGCTCGAGCGAGACCTCGTCGTTGTCGAGCAGGTCGAGCACCCCGGGTTCGAACACAAAGAAGCCGCCGTTGATCCAGCCGACATCGGTCTGCGGCTTCTCCGAGAAGCGGTGGACCTGGTCGTTGGCGAGTTCCATTGCCCCGAAGCGGGCTGGAGGGTGGACCGCGGTCACGGTGGCCAGCTTGCCGTGGGAACGATGGAAGGCGACCAGGGCGGCGATGTCGATGTTGCTGAGGCCATCGCCGTAGGTCACCATGAAGGTCTCGTCCTGCAACATCGGCCGCAGCCGCCGCAGTCGGCCACCGGTCATCGTATTGAGCCCGGTATCGACGGCGTGGATCCGCCAGTCGGGGGCCTGCTGATTGAGCTGGGTCCGCTCACCGCTCTGGAGATCGATACGCCAGTCGGCCGCGTGGACGGAATAGTCGTGGAAGTACTGCTTGATGACCTCGCCCCGGTAGCCGCAGGCGATCACGAATTCACGGAATCCGTGGCTGGCGTAGATCGACATCACGTGCCAGAGGATGGGGCGCCCGCCGATTTCGACCATCGGCTTGGGGCGTAGTCCCGTTTCCTCGGACAGCCTGGTGCCGAGCCCGCCAGCCAGGATCACCGTCTTCATGCTTGCTCCCTGAGTCCCTGAGGGCGATGAGGCGCCCCATAGGGGCAGACTCAGGAAGTAAGCAAGGTTCGCACCACCTCAGGGAATGATGAGGGTTTTCGTGATGCTGGCGGTCTTGCCGCCGTTGTCGGTCACCGTCAGGGTCACCGTCCGGTTGCCGGCGTGGGGGTAGGCCACCGAGAGGGTGGCGCCGGTTCCGGTGGGGTTCGGGTACCGGCCCAGGTCCCAGGAATAGCTCACGATCGTGCCATCATCGGTCGAACTCGTGGCATCCAGGGAGCAGGTCCAGGTCGGGCAGCTCCAGGTGAAGTTAGCCACTGGCGGGTTGTTCACCGGCGGGGGCGGCGCCGAGACCGTGACGGTCTGGGTGATGCTGGTGCTCTTGCCGGTGTTGTCGGTGACCGTGAGGGTCACGCTCTTGGCTCCGGCGGTGGCATAGCTCACTGACGGCGTCACACCGGTCGCAGTCGAAGGGGTCCCACCGGGGAGGGACCAGCTGTAGAGCTGGATGGTCCCGTCATCGGTCGATGACCCGCCATTGAGCGTGCAGGTCAGGTAGCTGCAGTTCCAGCTGAAGTTCGCCACCGGCGGGTTGTCGACCGGAGCCGCCGTGACCGTGATGCTCTTGGTGATGCTGCCGGTCTTGCCGGTGTTGTCGGTCACCGTGAGCGTCACGTTCCGCGTCCCGCTGGCGGGATAGGTCACAACTGGCGATACACCAAGGGCGGTGAGCGGGCTGCCGCCGGTCATCGACCAGCTGTAGCTCTGGATGCTGCCATCATCGGTGGACGATGCGCCACTCAGGGTGCAGACGAGGAAGACGCAATTCGAGGTGAAGTTCGCGACCGGAGGATTGTCGACGACAACACCGACGGTGAGTGTCTTGGTGATGCTGCTGCTCAGGCCGCCATTGTCGGTCACGGTGAGGGTGACGACACGATCTCCCGCGTGCGGGTAGGTGACCGAGAGGGTCGCGCCACTCCCCGTGGGATCAGGATAGCGGCCGAGGTTCCAGGTGTAGCTCACGATCGAGCCGTCATCCGTGGAACTGGTGGCGTTCAACGAACAGGTCAGCCCCGGGCAGCTCCAGCTGAAGCTGGCCACCGGTGGATTGTTGACCGGTGGTGGCGGCGGCGGCGGTGGGGGCGGTGGAGGTGGTGGTGGCGGCGGTGGGGTCACGACCAGCCAGACGTTGAGCAGCTTGTTGGCAGTCCCGGCTCCGATTCCCTTCACGACGCCGTTGACGGCGTTGTTGACGAGGGCATTGGCGACCGCCGATGGCGTCGCCGTCGGCACGGTCTGGAGGTACAGTGCGGCGACCCCGGCCGCGTGCGGCGAGGCCATCGAGGTGCCGCTCATCTGCGCGGTGGCGATATCGCTGCTGTTGTAGTCCGAGACGATGCCCTGACCCGGCGCGAAGAGATCGACGCAGCTGCCGAAATTCGAGAACGACGCCTGGTCATCGGTGCTGGTCGAGGCCCCGACCGTCACCGCTGCTGGCACGCGCGCTGGCGAGCTGGTACAGGCATCCGTCGCACTGTTGCCCGCCGCCACCACATAGGTGATGCCGGCGTTGATCGAGGTCTGAATGGCCTGGTCGAGCGCCGTCGACACTGCGCCGCCGAGGCTCATGTTGGCCACTGCCGGCTTCACGGCGTTGGCAGTGACCCAGTCGACACCGGCCACCACGCCCGACATCAACCCCTGGCCGGTGCAATCGAGCACGCGGACAGCGTACAACGTCACGCCCTTTGCTACGCCAGCCGTCGTGCCGCCGATCGTGCCGGCCACGTGGGTGCCGTGTCCGTTGCAGTCGTTGGTGCCGTTGCCATCGTTGATCACCGTGTACGCGCCGAAGGCACGGCCACCAAAATCGGTGTGCGTGGTGCGCAGGCCTGTGTCGAGGATGTATGCACGAACACCCACGCCAGTGGGACCGAAGTTGTAGCTCCCGTTGAGCGGCAGCGCGACCTGGTCGATCCGGTCGAGGCCCCACGGCGCCGCCAGCTGCACACCGGAAATGCTCACCACCTGGTCACGCTCGATGCTTGTGACATCGGGGTGATTGCGAAGCGAAGCGATCTCGCCAGCGGAGAGCCGGGCCGCAAAGCCGTGCAAGGCGCTGATGTAGGTGTGCGTCAGGACGCCGTGATGCGCGGCAACCAGATTGCGCGACAATCCGGGAACATCCGGCGCCGACGTTCGGAAGACGACGATGTAGCTATCAAGCGAATCGCTGCCGACCTTGAGCGTCGGTGCAGCGGCGATCGAATTCTCCGAAACGGCGCTGGAGTCGGACTGGCAACCGACGAGGCACAGCAAGGCTGCTGCGCCGAGTGCAAACTTGCGCACCGGCAACTCGAGTCTAAGGATTCAGTGGGGGGGGGGACCGGCAGGCAACCTAATGATCTGGGACGAACTCGCCACTGTGGAAAAATCGCATCACTTTTCATCCGCCCCGATTCATCATGTGGCGTCGGCGCACCGGTACTGGCGAGTGCAGTTGTGATGCTCCTGAGACGTCTCCATTCATTCCCCCGACCCAGCGCCCCAGCTCCGGACTCATGTCCGGCAGGAACGGATTGCTCATGATGACTGCGTTCTACCGACTCTGCTGCCACCGACGCGCCGTCGCCGCCGTGATCTTCGGCTGCGTCTCCGCGGCAGCCTGCTCGGGTCAGGACGCTGTCGTCTCGGCGACCCCGCCACCGCCACCACCGCCAAACGCCTGCCTGATGCCGAGCGGCGCGCTGCCGGCGGCCGACGTGACCGTCGCCATCAATGCGCAGTTGCGCCACCAGACCATCGACGGCTTCGGTACCTCGATCCGGCTCTTCGACGACCCGCACCTCACCGAGACCTTCGATCAGGGGACGCAACGCGGCGCGGTCCTGGTGCCGGCGGCCGATCAGGCGCGGATCCTCGAGGCGCTCTACAGCGAATTGCACCTGACGCGACTGCGCTACGCGACCGACCCGGGTGTCGAAGTCGCCAACGACAACTCCGACCCGGCGGTCACCGATCTTTCCCGCTTCGATTTTCGCTGGAAGCGGCTCGATGGGCACGTGGAGTTCGTCAAGGCCGCGCGACCGTTTGGCCTGAATGCCTGGTACGGCTCGCCCATCGGCATCGAATCCTGGATGAGCCACAGTGATCCGGCCGAGTACGTCGAATGGGCGATGGCAATCATCCGGCGCTGGCGCGATCAGGGCGCGACCTTGTCCTACTGGTCGATCATCAACGAGCCGGGGTACGCGGCGAACCTCTCGCCCGCCTTCATTCGCGATGCGGTGAAGTTGATCGGTGCGAAACTCGCCGTCGAGAAAATTCCGACCAGGCTGGTGATCCCCGACGATGCCGACCCCGGGGTGGCGCTGCCGCGCGCCCAGGCGGTACTCGGTGATCCCGTGGCCCGGCAATACGTCGCCGCCATCGCCACGCACCTCTACACCGGCTTCGGGACGCCCTCGCAGCCCAACACGGCCTCGCTCACCGAGCTCTCGGCCCTCGCCCGGCAGTACAACGTGCCGCTCTGGATGACCGAGTGGTACAACCCCGACTGGTTCACCTGGGTGCGGACGATGCATGCGATGCTGAGCGACTACAACGTCTCGGCGGTCGACTACATGTGGGGTTTCCTGGGGCAGTGGGAGAACGTCGGCTCACAGCTGATCACGGTGAACTCCAGCGGCCCGCTCTACACCGGCTTCGTCAAGAACAAGCAGTTCTGGGCGATGGGCCAGTATTCGCGATTCGTGCTCCCCGGGTCGGTTCGGGTGAGTGCGACCAGCAGCGATCCAGCGGTGCTCGTCACCGCCTATCTGGTGGGGAATCGGGTCGTGGTGGTGGCACTCAACACCGGTGGCGTCGAGAAGTCGGTCCAGGTGGCGCTCGGCGCTGGCGCTCCCTGTGTCCTGCAGCTCACGGCGGAGCGAACCGGCGTGCTCGAGACCGCACGTGTGCTCGACCCGGTCACCCTGACAGGCCCCGGCTTCACGACCGCACTCCCTGCGGGCAGCATCACCACCTTCCAGTTGATCCCCTAGATCGTTCGATGTAGCTGCCGATTCTTGCAACAACCGTGAGGTATCGCCTCGCGGCTTTTTTGGCGTGATAGAAATTTCTCGACAGTTGCCTGGAACCCCCCGCTGTCAGGATGGTGCTACACATCGAGCAAAGCCGCGCCGATACTGGTTGTTGCGGCCCAATGGTGCAGGGGTGAACAGCCGGATCATCCCCGGCGTGATTCCTGCAATTTATCGGAATGTTCGGGCGAGATCGCTCGACGGCGAGGCAGCGAAACTCGGAATCGCGCCGGCCGGCCCACGACACTCTGACAGAGCTCCATATGCGCAACCTCCAACTCCTGCTTGCGATGGCGATTTCCGGTTGCGCGTCCGATCTCATCGATTCGAGCGGGACCGGTCCGGTTGCCAGTGCGCTCGTCTTGACGCCCGATTCAACAACGATCGCGCTCGCCGCCACGTTGCAGTTCGAGTCGAGGACGCAGTGGTCGGATGGGCAGGACCATCCTGGCGCCGTGAGTTATTCGGCCTCCAGCGGCACCATCTCGGCGACCGGCCTCTACACTGCGCCGGAGACACCGGGGACGGCGACGATCATCGCGACCTGTGGCTGCGGCCCCGCCGATACCACCCTGGTCACCATCACCGGGCCCTTCGCGGCCACCCAGCTGGTGCTGACCCCGCCGACACCCGCCGTCGATACCGGCGCGACCCAGCAGTTCACTCCTGCGGTCATCTGGTCCGACAACCACGACCATCCCGCTCAGTTGACCTACTCCGCGACCGGCGGCACCATCTCGCCGGTGGGGCTCTACACTGCGGGCAAGGTCCCGGGCCAGTTCCAGGTCATCGCGGCCTGTGCCTGTGGCGTCGCCGACACCGCTGCCGTGAGCGTCGGCACCACCGGTCCCATCGCAGGGCTCTCGGCCCTCACGATCAACGTGGCGGGCCTTCCTGTGGGAGCCCCGGCACAAATCGACCTGACCGGTCCCGGTGGATACTCGCGGCGCTTCTCGGCCACGACACGTTTCGATTCTCTGCCTCCGGGTGATTACGAAGTCCGCGCGAGCGGCCTGTCGGTCGGGAGCGAGAGCTACGGTCCGATCACCGCTGGCCAGACGGTAACGCTCGCAGGCGGCGGGGTTGGGGCGATGGTGGTGAGCTTCCGTCAGTTGCTTTCCGGCGGGCTTCCGGCGCACCCGCGCGTCTGGATGACCCCTGACCGCATTGTGCGTCTGCAGGCTCAGGTTGCCAGCGGCACGCAGCGTTGGCAGCGCGTGAAGACGGCGGCCGATGGGCAGGTGGCCAAAGGCTCCGCCACCGGCAACAACGACGTGATTTTGTTGCCCGAACTCTGCCTCGCCTATCTCGGTACTCGTGATGCGAGGTACGCCACCCGCGCTGGCGTCGTCCTCGCGGGTTATGCGGTCGAGAGCAACGATCTCAAGTACGACTCCGGCTACGGCGTCCGCTTTATGCTGCCGCTCGTCACGATGGGTCTCGACTGGTGCTATGACGGCCTGAGCGTGGCACAGCGTCAGCAGGCAGCGACCTGGCTGATGAATCGCGCCGACTGGACCTGGCCACAGGCGACACCGTCGCGCGCCGGAGCGTGGGGAACCACCAACGTCAAGAACAATTACTTCTGGGGCTTCATGATGACCGGGCCGGCGGCACTCGCCTCGGCCGGGGAGGACACGGGGACGGGAACGATCAGCGGCGCCGATCGCCCGGCGTGGCATCGCGCCCTGGCGTTGACCAAATGGAACACGATGGCGCTGCCGTTCTTCAGCGGCGAAGGCGAAGGCGGGGCCTGGTCGGAAGGCACCAACTACGACAGCAGCTGGCGTGTCGGCAGCTTCGCCGATGCCTTCCTCACCTCGGGCGCGCCGTTGGCCAATTCCTTCCTGGCCGCCACGCTGCAGTGGCGCATGCACGCGAGCATGCCTGGTGGGGTCTACAAGGTGCCGTTCGGGGCGCAGCCGCGGGACAGCCGCGCCTCGCTCTTCGGCTACGACCGGATGCACGCCCTCTATGCCATCCCGAATGCCAGCGGCCAACTCGTGGGACAGATCCAGTCGTGGCTCGATCTCATCGGCCAGGCAGCGACCCAGGAATTCAACGAGACGGCGTCACTTGCCGATGAACTGCTGCGCTACGATCCGGCCCAGTCGAGCGTACCGCTCGCCACGCTGCCGAAGAGCTATTACGCCGTCGGCGCCGGATTCTTCGTCTATCGACAGAGCTGGACTGATCCCAATGCCACGGTGATGGCGTTCGAGTCGGGGCCGACCGCCGATGCCGGCGCGCGCGATGCCAACGGCCTGATGATCTGGAAGGGTTCGTTCTGGATTTCGGCGACCGCCAATCTCTACAGCCAGAGCGGTATCGAGACCGACTCGAAGATGTTCAATAATCTCACCGTGGGCACGGCGGGCCAGATTCTCTATCCCGGCAATGGTGGCAGCTTCACTGCGCCGCCAGTCGTGACCGACGCGATGGTGGTAGTGCGCGGCCAGGCCAAGAATGGCTACGGCTATCCGGCGGGCGTGGCGACGGGTCGCAATGTCGTCAGCGACTATTTCCGCACGGTGGCGTACCTGCCGCAACAGGATGTCTTCGTGATCGTCGATCGCGCCACGATTTTCAATGCGGCGCTCCCCAAGACCTGGCGCTGGCATATGAAGGATGTGCCCGAGGTGAACGGGAACAGTTTCCGCTTGCAGAGTCAGGCCGGCGATTTCCGTTGCTTCGGTACCGTGCTCTCGCCGGGCGATGTAACGCTGGGCAGTGAGACCTACAATCTTGCGCAGGGCGGCGGCGCCAGCAGCAGTGCCGTGACGGTGACGACATCGGGACGTGCCTCGGATGTGGTGGTGACGGTGCTGCAGTGCACCGGGGCGCAGTCGGCTCCAGCGGCGCCGACGGCGATCGTTGATGCCAATGAAGCTGCGGTGAGTGTCGCGGGGCGTCGCGTGGTGGTTCCGCTGACGGAGAGTCAGCCGGTCCGCATCGAGTAACGGACCGCTGCGTCAGGAAACCGGCGGCTCGCCTGAGTCGCCGGTAGCAGTATTGATCTGGCTTGGTCGCAGTAGCTGCAGCACCCCGCTCGAGTGCGCCGTCGCAGCCACCCAGCAGAGAAAGAGCCCACCCGACACGCCGACCGCGACCAGCGGGCGGAAATTTCCCAACCAGAGAATGATCGGTACCGGCAGCGCCCAGAGGGTGCGGCGCACCAGCGGCCGCAGGTACTTCGGCCCCCAGAGTCCATCAAACGCGGTGCGGCTCGCCTCGATCCGGGCGAAGACCACCGACAGACCGGCAATCAGCTTCGCGAGCGGGGCGCCGGGCAGGCCGAAGAGCATCAGCCCGAACGGCAGCAGCACGCCCGAGATGATCTGCCCGCGCATGATCGTGCCGGCCACGAATTCCACTCGCTTGATCGCCACGAAGCCCTCGAACACCAGGGCATTCACGGCCGAGACCGGCAAGAGGAAGAGCGCGACGGCGAGCGCGGGGCCACCCGGGGCGAACTTGGCGCCGAACACCACGGTGACCGCCGCCGTCGCACCGACCGCGGCCATGATGCACCCCGCGAGCAGTGCGCCCAGCAGCGGGTGCAGGATTCGGCCCAGTACGTCGGTCACTCGCCTGGCGTTGCCACCGAGTCGCATCAGGGTCGGCAACGCAGCAGTGGTGACGCTGTCGATCACGGCACTCAGGCGATCGGCCAGCGAGGTTGCCGCGGAATAGAACCCGGCCATCTGATCGCCGAAGAACACACCGATCAGCGGAATCTCGATTCGGCCGACCGCCACCCCGACGATGCTGATGCGATAGAACGGCGCGGCGCGGCGGACCATGGCCCGCCACTGACGCGGTCGCCAGCGCAACCGGATCGGCCCGTAGAAGGCACGCGACCGCCGCGCGAGCATGGTCATGTTGATGATCGGGCCGATCAGATACGACGCCGCGAGGGCCACGGCGGTCGGCCAGATCGAGACCGCGACCACCGAGGCGGCGGTGAGCACGACTCCGCTCCAGAAGGTCGAGCTGCTGGTGCCTCGGGCCTGGTCCTTTGCCATCAGGCCGTCGGTGAGGGTGCCGGTGAGTGAGATCGGAATGATCCCGATCGAGCAGACCAGAATCACGAGCCCCAGCTCCGAACCGTGCCCGAGAACCAGGGCGATGCCCCACGCCCCGACCATCGCGACGAAAGCCATGAGCAGACGGAGCGAAACCAGGTCGTGGAGCTGGTGGCGCGCGCCGGCGCCACCGCGAGCGAGATCGCGCACCGCGAGAGCCCGCAGACCCAGATCGGTGACCAGCAGCGTGATGGTGGTGTAGCTGAAGGCGATATTGAATCGCCCGAATGCCCCGGGGCCCACTCGGCGGGTGATGTAGCCTGTGCTGAACAGCGCCACGAAGTTGAGGAGAATCGGGACGACGCCGAGCCAGCCGGCGTTCTTCCAGATCATCCCGATATTTGCGGCCTCGCCTTCGTCTCGAGGCGTCACGCCCATCGTCGCATTGGCTCCCTGTCCCCGTGGCTATCGCTGATGACTTCGAGGGTCCGATGGTGCAAACCTCGCGCCGGACCCGCTCGGACGATATCCCGTCGCGGCAGCTACGCCAAATCGCTTACTTTCCTCCGCGACCTCAGGCCGGGCTCTCCGGCACCGAGCGCGAGACCCCCTTCCCCCAGGGCAATGACCGATCGCTGTCGTGTGTCCGTCGTGATCCCCGCCTATAACGTGGGCCGCTTCATTGATGAGGCGCTCGCCTCCGTCGCCGACCAGCGTCGGCCGGCGCACGAGGTCATCGTCGTCGACGATGGCTCGACCGACGACACCAACGCACGAGTCCGCGCCTGGAACGGACGCTGTGGATCGACGCCGCTGCACCTGCTCGACGGGCCCAATCGCGGGCTCAGCGTCAGCCGCAATCGCGGTATCCTGGCGAGCTGCGGCGAGCTGCTGGCATTTCTTGACGGCGACGACTGTTACCTCCCGCATCACCTCGAGCGCCTTGTCCCAGTGTTCAGCCTGGTCCCGGGGCTCGTGGTCGCTTTCGGTGATCTCGCGCGGTTCGAGGAAACCCGGGGGGAACTGGGAGGAAATCTCGAGCTCATTCGCGCTCAGCTCCGCCAGATCTCGACACCGATCGACGCGTCCGATCTGCAGCTGCTCGGGCCAGACCTTCGAGCCGTTTTTGTCGATCAGGCGATGATCCTCCCGAGCAGCTGGGTGGTTTCGCGCACGGCTGTGGCTCGCGCCGGGATGTTCGATCCCACGGTGGCCTACGCCGAGGATTTGGATTTCCTCTGGCGAGTACTGGGCACTGGCCCTGCCGCATGGTTCGATGGCCCGACGGCGCGGCGACGCGAGCATGACAACAACGCCTCCAATCCGCGCCGGGCGGCCTGGTCGGAGCCCGAGGTGCTCCGGGTCGTGGCGCGGTTGCGGCGCGCGTCGCCAGGACGCACAGCCGCCGAGTCTCGCGCTCTCGAACGCCTGATGACGCGGACATTGTTCGAGACTGGATGGCTCGCGGCGGGGGATGGGCTCGGACGGTATCTGGCATGGAGAGATGAAGCCAAAGCCCTTTGCGGCCACCCGGTCCCGTTCTCGATGAGGCTGTCGCTCCGTGCTATCAGGAGCGGCATCGGGCGAGCTCACAACGAACGGTGACTCGCCCTTGGATCACGCCACGTTATTGCCCTCTTCATCCGGCGGGGGCTGCGTGACGGCAGCCCCCCCGAACACGGGCGATTGGTGGGACTTGGGGTCGCTCCAAAGATTGCCCGGGGCCTGGCGCCGGTTGTGCGCGCCGGGCATCGCGTAACCGTCCCCGACGCTGAACCTCTTCTACCAGCGACAAAGCAATGTCCTCTCGCCATCGCGTCACAGTGATCATCCCGGCATACAATGTCGGCAACTTTATCGACGATGCGCTCGCGAGCGTCGCCGCGCAGACGCTCGCGCCCGCCGAGGTCGTGGTCGTCGACGACGGCTCCACGGACGACACCAATGCGCGCGTGAAGCGATGGAATGGCCGGTTGGGTGCGACGCGCCTGATTCTGCTGGAGGGGGCGAACTACGGACTCAGCGTCAGTCGAAACCGTGGCATTCTGGCCGGATCCGGAGACATTTTCGCTTTCCTTGACGGAGACGACTACTTCCTTCCCCGACATCTTGAGCGGTTGGTGCCGGGGTTCATCGCCATGCCTGAGCTGGCGCTCGCCTTCGCTGACATGGAGCGATTCAGCGCCGCCGCCGACACTCTGGGGGAGAGCCTCGCCCTCTTGCGGCCGGCCTTGCGGGCGATATCAACCCCACTCCACTCCACCGAACTGCACCTGCTCGGCGCTGGCCTGCGGTCGGTCTATCTCGAACAGATGCGAATCGTTCCGAGCAGTTGGCTGGTGACACGAGCCGCCGTGGCTCGGGCCGGCCTTTTCGATACATCGAAGTCGTACGGGGAGGACCTCGATTTTCTGTGGCGGTTGCTTGCCGGCGGGTCGGCGGCTTGGTACGACGGTGTCACGGTTCGGCGCCGAGAACACCCAGGGAGCGCGTCATCACCGGAGCGCGCAAGCTGGTCGACGCCGCAATTGTTGCAGCAGTTAGCCCTGCTCCGCGCCTTTACCCCCAAATTGACCCCGGCCGAGCTCCAGGCACTCGATCGTTCGATCGACGAGGCCCTTCATGACACGAGTTGGCTCTCCGCGGTGGAAGGAATCGGTGCCTACGTGCGTTTTCGACGCAACGCGCGTGGCTGGATTGGACGGCGACCCCCTTTCTACCCCAAACACCTGATGCGTGGGTTGCTCAACACGGTTCGCCCAGGGCTCGGCAACAGCCGATAGCCAGCCTCCCGATTACGGCGTCACCACCCCCACCATCTGGATCACTTCGAAGTCCCCCGCATGCACCTGCTTGAGGGTGTTGTTGACCGCGTCGTTCCAGCGCGCGTCGGCGGTGCCCGAGAGGAAGAAATCACTGCCATTGTCGGCGACGATCATGCCGTAGGTCTTGAGCGCGCGCAGGATCACCTGCGCCGCCGCCGGATAGCTGCTGATGTCGAAGGATGCCTTCAGCCGGACACGCATCCCCATCGGCGGTCGCAGCGGATCGGTGCTCGACGAGGCCCAGTGGCGCGCGGGCGCGATGTAGGCCTTGCGACTGTTCTGCACGGTGAACCGCAGCGCGTGACGAATCTCGCCCTGTTCCACGACTTCATCGTAGCGTACGAGTCCGGGGAGAATGGGCAACCCGGCGGCATCGGCGGAAGTCCAGCCAGCCGGCCGCGGTGCTCCGGTGGTCAGATTGAAAATTGCCCCCGATCCGCCGCTCCAGTTCCCGGCTGAACCGACCAGCGCAAAGATCTCGAACAGTTTCCATTCGTCCTGCGTGATCACCAGCAGATGCTGATCGCCACCGCCAGGTTCGATCGGCGGATTCGCCGGAATCGGATACGGGCCGGGATCACTCTCGTCGGCGTAGTCAAACAGAACGCTGACCCGAGGGAGAACATCCGGTACCACGATGTAGGGAATTCCAAACGGCCCACCCAGATAATTGGCACCGAAGTCGGGGTGCAGCTGCCGCGTCAGTCCGATCCGGGTCAGGATCGCCGCCGAATTGGGATCGACCGCATCGCCGGACACGATCCGGTTCCATTCGGAGTTGTCGGGGAAGAATCGCCGCCCGTGCAGTGACGCGTTCAAGCCGAGATCCGGCCGGGGCTCACCACCCGGTGGCGGCGGTGGCGGTGGTGGCGGCGGCGGTGGTGGTGGCGGCGGCGGTGGTGGTGGTGGCGGTGGTGGCGGTGGCGGCGGTGGCGGTGGCGGCGGCGGCGGCGGTGTCACGGCCGGAGTAACCACCACCGAATCGAGGAAGCGCGCGGGGGAGCCACTGGCACCAGTCGCCACCACGGTGATGGTGTCGACCCAGGTACCTGGGGTGAGAGTTGCAACCGAATGCGTCCAGCGCAGCGAGGCGCTTCCCTTTCCACTTGCACCGCTCAGCGTCAGCCAGCTGCTCCGCTTGGTCGCGGTCCACGATTGTTTTCCGGCGGAGGGACCGCTCAGCACGATGTGCGTCGAATCCGCGCCTAACGTTCCACCCTGGACGATCGTCTGATTGCGAGAAGTGGGGCTCAGCGCGAGCGTGGTGGGAGCCTTGGCCGCCGCTGATTCTGTCCCGTCGAGCGGCGCCTCGAGGGTCGTATCCCCACAAGCAATGGCGGCGAACAAAGTGCTCGCCGCAATTAGGTGGTATGCTCGTCTCGCTATTCCCATGGTTTACCCCTCTAATCGAAGCGCCGCCCAGTTTCGCTTTCCCTTTCGCAACAACACCACTCTGC
This sequence comes from Gemmatimonadales bacterium, assembly GCA_039915645.1. Lineage (GTDB taxonomy): Bacteria > Gemmatimonadota > Gemmatimonadetes > Gemmatimonadales > GWC2-71-9 > Palsa-1233. The sequence goes on from JBDSMX010000028.1 coordinate 13,540, forward strand.
TCTGCAAGGCATCGGCCGCGTTGACGATCTTCGTGGCGTCGACCGACACGCCATTGATCGAGAAGCCCCCGCCATCCAGTCCGCGACGCGCCTCGCTCTTCGAGGCCGCGAGTCCGCATTCCACCAGCGCATCAACGACGCCAAGCCCTGCATCGAGGGCAGCACGCGTCACATTGCGGGTTGGCACCGCCGCCGTGACCATCGCGAGTGTCGCTTCGTCCGCGCTGGCGAGGTCGCCAGTGCCGAACAGAATCCCTGCCGCCAACGCGACCCGTTCCACTACGTCACGCCCGTGAATTCGCGCCGTCACGTCATCTGCAAGCCGACGTTGCGCAATCCGCTTTCCCGGGTCGTTGCGATGCTGTTCCACAATCGTCGCGATCTCGGTTGCATCGAGAAACGTGAAGAATTGCAGCAGCCGTTCGACGTCGGCATCCTCGCTGTTGAACCAGAACTGGTGGAACGCATACGGCGATGTCTTCGCCGGATCGAGCCAGACGTTGCCCTGTTCACTCTTGCCGAACTTGGCACCGGCCGCCGTTGTCAGCAGCGGCAGGACCAACGCGTGCAACTTGACCCCGTCTCGCCGCGAACCGAGTTCGATCCCGGCGGTGATGTTGCCCCACTGATCACTGCCGCCCATCTGCAACTCGCACCCTGCCGTTTGCGCGAGATGGGCAAAGTCGTACGCCTGCACCAGCATGTACGCGAACTCGGTGAACGAGATGCCGCTCTCGAGCCGGCTCTTCACCGCATCCTTCTGGAGCATGTAGTTGATGGTGAAATGCTTGCCGGCGTCGCGCAGGAACTCGAGCAGTCCGAGCCCGCTGAGCCAGTCGGCATTGTTCACCATCCGGGCCCCGCCGGCCGCCTCGTGAAAGTCGAGGAAACGGGCGAGCTGGGTGCGGATGGCAGCGGCATTGGCCGTCACCGTCTCTGCTGGAAGCATCGGCCGTTCCGATCGCTTGCCGGAGGGGTCGCCCACCAGTCCGGTGCCGCCGCCCACCAGCACCAGCGGGCGGCCGCCGAGACGCTGCAGCCAGGCCAATGCCATCACCGGAACCAGATTGCCGACGTGGAGGGAATCCGCCGTCGGGTCGAAGCCGATGTAGGCTGAAATGGGGCCCTGGGCGAGGCGATCGGCCAGATCGGGGGTGGCATCGTGGACCATGCCCCGGGCGCGGAGGACTTCAAGGAGGTTGCTCATTGCACGACAAGATGCCCGCCGCGCCGCCGGACGTGCAAGCCGTCCCCGGGTCGAATACCTTCCACCCCATGCCCAAGAAGCCCGGGCGACTCTCCCGCTGGCGGAAGTCTTTCGCCGATGGGTGGCGTCGCTCCTCCCTGCGCCGTCGCATCGTCCTCGTCCTCCTCGCCGGCACGGCCTTCACGCTGATGGCGATCGTCGGCGCGTGGACGCGCGCCTGCGCCGGCGCCGATGCCTGCCCCTCCCTCGCCCCACTCGCGCAGTACGACCCCGATCAGGCCTCGCGGGTCTTTGCGGCCGACGGGCGACCGATCACCGACTTCGGCTTGATCAAGCGCACCGTGATCGGGCTCAAGGAGATGTCGCCGACGATTCCCAGCGCCTTCATCGCTGTCGAGGACAAGCGCTTCTACGACCATCACGGTGTCGACTGGGTCCGCCTTCTCGGCGCGATCAAGAACAACGTGCTGGCCATTTCCTTCGCGAAGGAAGGATTCTCGACCATCACGATGCAGTTGGCGGGCAATCTCTTTCCCGAGTCGATTGACCGCAGCAAGCGCAGCGGCTTCTCGGGCATTGCCCGGAAGATCCGCGAGGCGCGGGTCGCGATGGAGATCGAGAAGCGCTACAGCAAAGAAAAGATCCTCGAGCTCTATCTCAACCAGATCTTCCTCGGCAATGGCGCCTACGGGGTGGAGTCGGCATCGCAGCGCTACTTCGGCAAGTCGGCGCGCGACCTGAACATCGCCGAGGCGGCGATGCTGGCGGCGATCCCGAAGGCCCCGGGGACCTACAATCCCCGCCGGCACCCCGACTATGCCGTCAAGCGACGCAACGTGGTACTCGAGTTGATGCACAGTGATGGCGGCATCACGAGCGAGGAAGCCGAGACCTGGAAGTCGTATCCGCTCGCCCTCTCCTCGCGCTCGGATTTCGATACCCACGCGCAGTATTTCGTGGAGTACGTGCGCCAGATTCTCACCGCACGATTCGGTGGCGATCTCTACAAGGCGGGCTACCGCATCTACACCACGCTCGATCTCGATGCTCAGCTCGCCGCCGAGCGGTCGCTCGAGGCGCAGCTTGAAAAAATCGAGAGCGGGCAACTCGGCCGATACACCCACCAGACCTACGCCGATTACAACGAGAAGCATCAGGACGGCGACGATGCCGGCTCAAACACACCGTACCTCCAGGGCGCCGTTCTGGTGCTCGAGGCGCGCACCGGCAACATCCTCGCGATGGTGGGCGGGCGCGACTACGAGGACTCCAAGTACAACCGTATCGTGCAAGCCGAGCGGCAGCCGGGGTCGACCTTCAAGCCGATCATGTATTCGGCGGCGGTGGAGTCGGGGCGCAGCTTCGACGACACCGAAATGGACGAGCCGGTGTCGGTGCCGATGCCGGATGGGCAGCCCAACTGGGAGCCGCAGAACTACGACGGCAAGTTCACCAACGCCCCGATGACGCTTCGCGAGGCGCTGCGCCGGTCGATCAACTCGGTTGCCGTGCGCGTCGGCCTCAAGGTCGGGCCGGAGGCGGTGCGGGCCGAGGCGCAGAAGTTCGGGCTCACCACCCGCATCCAGGCAGTGCCCTCGGTCGTGCTGGGATCGGCCTCGGTCAAGCCGCTCGAGATGATCGCGGCCTACACCACCTTCGCCAATCTCGGCAGCAGGGTCGATCCCAATCCGATCCTTCGCGTGGAAGACAAGGACGGCAAGTTGCTCTGGGAGCCGAAGCCGAGGGCGCATCAGGTGCTCGACGGCTCGACCGCCTGGACGATGACCACCGAGTTGCGTGGCGTTGTCACCAACGGGACGGCCAATGCTTCGGT
>JBDSMX010000047.1:0-3268 GCA_039915645.1 Gemmatimonadales bacterium
ATCACGCCGGCACCATCGCCTACATCTCGTGCATGCATTCCGACGAGATCGTGGAGATCGATGTCTCGACCCTCTCGATCACCCGCCGGATCAAGTTGGGGAAGGGCCACACCATGGCGGGGATGGATCATGGCGCCGGTGGAACTTCGGCACCCGGCGCGGCGGCTGCCATGCCCGCCATGAGCGGGATGTCGATGAACTCCGGCCCCGACATGACCAAGGAGTGCGCAGCCACCTTCGTGTCGGTCTCCGCCGATGACTCCCGACTCTTTGTCGCCTGCAACTACGGCAATGAACTGCAGGTCTGGGATGCGAAGTCCCGCACCCTTATCAAGGCCGTGCCGACCGGGGCGGGTGCCTACAACGTCGAGCCCTCGCGCGACGGCCGGTGGATCATCGTCACCAACAAGAAGGACCAGAGCATCTCGGTGATCGATGCCGCCACCTTGACCGAGCGGAAGCGGATTCCGACCACCAAGAAGATCGTGCACGGCGTCGCATTCTCTCCCGACGGCCGCTATGCCTATATCTCGCAGGAATCGATCGGTGCCGATCCTGGCGCCGTCGACGTGCTCGATCTCACCACCTTCACGATGGTCAGCAGCTACCCGGTAGCAGCACAACCGACCGGCATCACCATCCTCCGGAGTCAGTGATCCATGGTTTTCGAGACGACGACGTCGCTGGCACCGGCCGAAGTGTTCCAGCGCGCCAAGCGATTCTTTGCCGAGCGCGTTCCGAACACGGCGGCCTTCCCCGAGAAGGAAGGGCCAGGGTGGCTGGTGCTCCGCGGTCAGGGTGGGGAAGAGGTGGCCCTGGCGGCGTTTCCCTCTGAAGGTGCGACGCGGGTACGTGGTTCGACACTGCTCTTCGACCAGGCCGTCGATCGTTTTCTCACCACGTTGCCGCTGGCCGAGGTCGCGCCATGAGTGAGCTGCTGCCGGTCCGCGTCACGGTGGAGGCGTGGGAGGAGGTCAAGCTCGATCTGTCGACCGCGACGACCGTTGGCGACGTCAAGCGTCAGGCGCTCGCCGCCGTGCGGGTGGTGGAGGATCCGGCCGAATTCCTGGTGAAGTTCCGCGGTGCCGAGTTGCGCGATGAGTCGCGCACGCTGGCGGATGTCGCGTTCCCCGGAGGCGGCGCCCTGATCGTGTTGCGACGTCGGCGTCGCGCGGTGCGCTGACTCGTTGCAGGTCTTCACCTCCGCGCAGTGTGCCCTGCACGAGCCAGGGCCGAGTCATCCCGAGCGACCTGCGCGACTCGCGGCAGTATTGACTGCGCTCGCAGAGGTTCCCGGAACGCGCATCGTGGAAGCTCCGCTGGCGACCATTGCCGATCTCGCCTCACGACACAGCCTCGCCTACCTCGAATCGATTGCGCCTCGCGCGGCGCGTCATGGCAACTTCGGCCCCGACACCCCTGTCAACCGCGGCAGCTGGGAGGCAACGCTGGGCGCATCAGGCGCGGCGCTCGCCGCACTGCGCTACGCGCACAGTGGTGCAGGGCACTCGTTCGCCGCCATACGTCCACCGGGACATCATGCGCTCCCCGAATCCGGCATGGGCTTCTGCCTGGTCAACCACATTGCCGTGTTGGCCTCGGCGGGGCGTGCGCTGGGGCGCGAGCGAGTCCTGATCATCGATTGGGATGTGCATCACGGCAACGGGACGCAGGCCATGGTGGAGCGTGAGGCCGACACGCGCTTCGTGTCGATGCATCAGTGGCCTTGGTACCCGGGGACCGGCGCCGCCGAGGAGCGCGGCATCGGCAACTGCTTCAATCTTCCGCTGGCTGCCGGCCTCCCCCCTGCGGTGTATCTCGAGGCGCTCTGGGACGCGATCGTGGTAGCAACGAGGGATTGGGCGCCCGACCTGGTCCTGATTTCTGCGGGCTACGACGCGATGCTCGGCGATCCCCTCGGCGGCTTCACCCTCGAGCCGCTCCACTACGCCCAATGGGTGCACCGCCTGCGCGAGCGTTTCCCGGCGGTGCCGTTGGTGGCATTGATGGAAGGGGGCTACGCGCCCGCGCGGCTGGCGGCGGGAGTCCTCGCGACGGTCGCGGCGCTCGCCTGATCTCGGGGCGGGATTAGCTTTCAACAACCAACCACCTTCGAGCCACGGCGCCACCATGACTCTCCGTCTGGAAACCGAAGTCCTGACGCTGCACACGCGCCACCCCTTCATCATCGCGCGGGGCGGGCAGAGCGAGTATCGCACCGTCATGGTGAAGATTTCCGACGCCGATGGTGTGACCGGATGGGGTGAAGCTGCCGCGACGCGGTTCTACGGCGAGACCCTCGACACCGTGCAGGCCGCGCTCACGACCTATGCGTCGCAGCTGGGCGACGACCCGATGCAACTCGAGCGGATCGAGGCGGCACTCGAGACCGCACTCCGGCGCAACGCGGCGGCTCGCGCCGCCATCTCGATGGCGTTGCACGACCTCGCGGCCAAGCGCCTCGGCGTGCCAGTGTGGCAGATGTGGGGACTCGATCGCGCAGCGGCGCCGCAATCGACGTTCACCATCGGCATCGATACGCCCGAGATGCTGAAGCAGAAGGTGGCGGAGGCAGAGGAGTACCCGATTCTCAAGATCAAGCTCGGGTCGGCCAATGACCTCGAGCTGCTGCAGACCATCCGTGGTGCCACATCCAAGGAACTGCGCGTCGACGCCAACTGTGGCTGGACACCGGCGCAGGCCGTGCGGATGCTGCCCGTGCTCGAAGAGTTCGGCGTGACGGTGCTCGAACAGCCCGTGGCACCGACCGACCTCGATGGCCTCGCGCATATTCGCCGGCACGCCCGCATCCCGCTGATTGCCGATGAGAGCTGTGTCACGGCCGCTGACATCCCCGCGCTCGCCGGTCGGGTCGACGGCATCAACATCAAGCTCGCCAAGTGCGGCTCGTTGCGCGAAGCACTGCGGATGATTGCGGTTGCACGGACCCACGGCATGATGGTGATGGTGGGCTGCATGATCGAGTCGTCGCTCGGCATCACCGGGGCTGCGCACTTCACGCCCCTCGTCGACATCGTCGATCTGGATGGCGCCGCGTTGTTGCGCGACGACCCCTTTGCCGGTGCCACCATCGCTGGGGGCCAGGTCGTGCTGCCGTCGACCCCCGGCCTCGGCGTCACCCGACGATGACCGAGCGGTACGCGCATGTCGCGCTGCCGCTCCCGCTCGCCGAGCCGTACGCCTACCAGATCCCCGCGACACTGGCCGACCGCGCGCTCCCCGGGGCGCGCGTTGTCGTTCCGGTGCG
>JBDSMX010000087.1:0-10187 GCA_039915645.1 Gemmatimonadales bacterium
GGTGGCCGTGAGCTCGCCGCGTTCGTGCGTGAAGGCACGAGAATGCCGCTTGAGCCGTGCCTGCAGCAGGCGCACGCCGATCACCAGGATCGGTGCGAGCAGCAGGACACCCAGCGTGAGGCGCGGCGAAAGCGCCACCATCACCGCCAGCATAGTGAGGATCGAAATGAGGTTCTGGAAGAAGGCGGCAAGGACGGCAACGACAACCTGCTTGACCTGATCGGCGTCGCTCACCAGGCCGGTGGCGAGCTGGCCACCGCGCGTCCGCTGGAAGACACCCAGATCGAGTCGGAGGAGGTGCTGCCAGAGCTTGACCCTGAGGTCCTTGACGACCCCCTCCTGGACCAGCACCGACAGATAGGCCGCGATGTAGGTCGCCACGATCTTGATCGCAAGCGCGCCGAGAAAGATGCCGACGAGCCGAAGCGTCGCGACGTCGCGCGGCACGCCATCCACGATCGGCCCCAGCACCTGACCAAGCGTGCGCCCGAGCCAGGTGTTGCTGCCGGCGAAGGAATCATTGCCGGGAAACTGGAGCTTGAGGATCGGGATGAGCAGTGCCGCAGTCGCGCCGTCGAGGATAGAACCGACGAGTGCCGCAACGAGTCCGACGAGGAAGAGTCGACGCTGGGGGCGCAATAGTGCGAAGAGGCGCGTGCGCACCCCCGGTCGATACCTCAACTGCGCCTCGGCATCAGCAGGGCGACAGGCAGCACCACTTCTTCGGGCGACACCCCGCCGTGCAGGAAGGCACCGCGATAGCGCGCCTGATATTCCCGCAACTTGGTGGGGTAGACGAAGAAGCGATCGCCAGTCGCAAGCAGCATCCGCGTTCCCGGAGTGCGCGCCTGCAGTCCCCACCCCTTGAGGTCATCGACCACGATCGCGCCTTCGGGGTCGTCAATGCGCAGATCCTCGCCAAACTTGAAACGGAGATTCGCGGTGGCGTCGCGACGAGCAAAGATGGTCGTCGGCGTGTGACAGTGGATCGACCCGTGATCGGTGGTGAGCAGCACGGGCACCTTGCGCCGTTCGGCCTCCTTGAGCGCCTCGAAGAGGGCGGAGCGTTCGAACCAGGTGCGCGTGAGCGCACGCAGCGCCGGCGTATCACGCGCGACTTCGAAGAGCGCCTCGTTCTCGGTCCGGCCGTGGGTCAGCTGGTCAATGAAGTTGAAAACCAGCGCGGTGACACCATCGTGCGAGAGATGCCCGGAGAGCCGGCGAAGCATGGCCTCGCCATCGGCCGCCGAAAACATCTTCTCGTAGGAGACCGGGACATCGCGCCCCATCAGCTCGCGCAGCTGCTCGGCGAGCAACGGCCCTTCGTGGGCGTTGAGCGAGGAATCGTCGTTCTCGTCCCACCAGGTCGGGTGACGCGCGACGAGCTCCGCCGGGTAGAGGCCTGAGAAGATCGCGTTGCGGCTGTAGGGCGTGGCCGTCGGGAGAATCGAGAAATAGTGATCGACCTCGACATCGAAATGCCGCTCCACCAACGGCCGGATCATGGCCCACTGATCGAGGCGCAGGCAATCGACGACCACGAGCATCACCCGGCCGTTGGACTCGAGCGTGGGACGCACGAACTCCGACACCACATCCACCGAGAGCGGCGGACGGTCGCCGCCACCGTCGGAGAGCCAGCGCGGATAGTTGTTGCGAATGAAGCGCGCGAAATCCTGGCGCACGCCAGACTGCAGCGTGCGCAGTGCTTCGGAGAGTCCCGGCTCGTCGGCCTGCCCGAGGCGTACTTCCCATTCGGCGAGTTCGGCCACGAGCTCGACCCATTCGCGCCAGGCCAGGGTCTCGCCTCGACGGCCCTCGAGTTCACGGAAGCGAGTGACGAAATCGCGGGAGAGTCGCTGCTGGCGAATCCGATCACCCTCGAGCAGGCGAGTCACCACCGATAACACCTGCCGCGGTGACACCGGCTTGGTGAGGTAGTCCGCAATCTCGGCGCCGATGGCATCGCGGAGCGTCTCGGGCTCTTCCGATTTGGTGACCATCACCACCGGCATCGAACCGTCGATGAGTCGCAGCATCGGGACGAGATCGAGACCGCGCGTGCCGGGCATCTGCTCGTCGAGGAGCACGACACCGTAGGGTTGGCGGCGGAGGAGGGCGAGCGCATCGTCGCCGTTGCTGGCACGCTCGACGGTGAACCCCTGCTGCTCGAGGAAGAGCACCTGGGAATCCAGTGAGGCGATTTCGTCATCCACCCACAGAATGCTGCGCGGTCTGGCCATAGGGTAAGGTAGGACGCCGCTTGGGGCCGCGACAACACGGACGCTGCTTAGATTCCCTCCGTGCCTGCCGCCGCACCCGCCATTCTCCTCGTCCGCTTCTCCTCGATCGGCGACCTGCTCCTCACCACGCCCCTGCTCCGGGTCCTCCGGGCTCGGCATCCTGGTGCCAGGATCTCCTTCGTCGTGCGCGAGGATATGGCCGAGACGCTCCGCCACAACCCGCGAATCACGGAGCTGATCACCTGGCGGCGAGGCGATTCGCTCCCCGATCTGGCCCGACGGCTCAAGGCGACCGACTGGACCCACCGGCTCGACTTGCATGGGTCGCTGAGGTCGCATGCGCTTCGCCAGCTGATTGGCGGGCGATGGACCGGGTACCCCAAGCATCGGTGGCGCCGGGCAATGCTGGTCCGGAGCGGAGCGGCCCGCGGCAGCGCACTGGGACCGGTGGCCGAACGGTACTTCGCGGCGGCGGCCGATCTCGATGTCACGCCAGACGGCGGACCGCCCGAGTTCTTCACCACCCGCGAGGCGGAGCGGGAGGCGGATGCCTTTCTGGCCGAGCGCGGCCTCGGGACCCGACGCACGCTGCTCGCGTTCGCCCCGGGCGCGGCCCACTTCACCAAGCGCTGGCCGCTCGATCGCTGGGAAGCGCTGATGCGGCGGATTCGATCGAATGCCGACGTCGTCATCCTGGGTGGACCGGGCGACCGGGCGGCCGCAGAGGCGATTGCAGCGGCCGGTGGCGATGCCGCGGCGAGCGCTGCCGGGAGCTTCTCGCTCACCGGGACCGCCGCGCTGCTGAAGCGATCACGCGCGCTGGTCACCTGCGATACCGGCGTACTGCATCTCGCGACGGCGGTGGGTACTCCGCTCGTGGGGCTGTATGGACCGACCGTGGAGGAGCTCGGCTTCTTCCCCTACCGAGCCCGTGCGACGGTGCTCCAGCGTGACCTCAGCTGCCGGCCATGCAGCACGCATGGCGGGCCGGTTTGTCCCCTCGGTCACCATCGCTGCATGACCGAGATCACGCCGGAGGAGGTTGCCGCGGCTGTCAACTCGTTGCCGCGATGAGCGATTGGGCTCCGCCGCTCCTGTTGCTCACCGAATTGCAGCGACGATTCGAGCGCGGGCCGAAGCGGGAAGGGGCGTTTGCCGTCTGGCTGGTGGTGCGGATGGCGCTGGAGGTGGGGCGGGCCGAACTCCCGGCCGACAAGCAGGATCGCAAGCGACTGGTGCTCCTCTCGCAGCGGCTGGCGCCACTGGCGGTGCCGCGGTCACTGGCACGAGGACTGACGACCGCGATGGGGCACCTGGAGGACCTGACACCGAACGGGGCCCGGGTGGCTCTCGCCCAGCTGGTCGCCCCGGCCCGGGATGCCCTTGGCACCGATGCCGGCGAGGCAATAGCTCAGGCGTTGCTGCTGTTGCCCGCCCGGGGAGTCACCCGGGCGGGTAACCGGTAGCTCAGGTGGCGGGCTTGGCCTTGGTGGTGTCGGCGACGGCAGTAGCCGGCTTCTTCTTGGTCGAATCGACGGCCGCACCGGCGATGGTGACCATCGCGCCGGACTCGCCATTCTTCTGGACCGCGACCCACATCGGCGGGCCGTCCTGTTCGACGTAGAACGACGTGACACCCGCGGTCGTCGCCTCGTTGATCAGGCGATAGGGCGGCTTGCCCAGCACATCGCGATAGTAGGTCAGGATGCTGTCGACCGGGACGGCGGTCGCGAAGACGAACTGCATCGCGTCCTTGCTGTTTTCGGTCGTCAGGGCCATTCCGCCGGGCGGCAGCGGAATGTTGGGGAGCACGGTCTCGAGCCGGGGGGCCGTCGGGGCCTCCGCGACCGGCTTCTGCTGACAGGCGGCGAAGGAGACCGCCGAGAGGGTCAGGACGGCAAAGATGGAATAGCGCATGGCCGAACCGTACTATCCGAGCCGGAGCGGTGCAACCCGAGGCGCGGGGCGAGCGGGCACATTGCCGCACCTCCAGACGACCGCTAAGATCCCGGCATGACTGCAGGAGGGGGCTATGGCTGGACACAGTAAATGGAAGACGATCAAGCGGAAGAAGGCGATCACCGACTCCCGCCGGGCCTCGACCTGGACGAAGCTGATCCGCGAAATCACCGTGGCGGCCAAGGCCGGCGGCGGTGACCCGGGGGCCAACGCCCGGCTGCGCAAGGCCATCGACGACGGCAAGGCCGGCAACATGCCTGGCGAGAACATCGAACGTGCCATCAAGAAGGGCACCGGTGAACTCGAGGGCGTGAGCTACGAAGAGGTGATGTACGAGGGGTATGGTCCCGGCGGGTCCGCGATCCTCATCGACGGCTCCACCGACAACCCCAATCGTACCGTTGCCGACATTCGCCACGCCTTCTCGCGCAACCACGGCAACCTCGGCGCCTCCAATTCGGTCTCGTGGATGTTCGATCGCAAGGGACTGATCATTCTCGTCCCCGGCAAGCACTCCGAAGATCAGGCGATGGAAGACGCGCTCGATGCCGGCGCCAGCGACTTCACCGGCGACGGGGAATATTTCATCGTCACCACCGACGCGAATTCATTTCACGGTGTGAGCGACGCCTTGCGTGCGAAGGGCTACCAGATCGAGTCCTCCGAGATCGCCATGGTGCCCAAGAACATGGTGAAGCTCGACGCCGCCGACGGCGCCAAGCTGGTCAAGCTCATCGAAGTACTCGACGAACTCGACGACGTCTCGATGGTGTTCACCAATGTCGACATGGACGCCCTCGAGCTCGACGAGGACGACGCCTGACTTCCCCGCGGTCGCTGACTGTGCTCGGCATCGATCCGGGCACCGCGACGATGGGATACGGCGTGGTCAGCGGCATCGCGGGCAAACCGGCGCGGTTGCTGGAATGCGGCGTGGTACGGACACGGGCCGGTGAACTTCTCTCCGACCGGCTCAGCGTGATTTTCGACGGGGTCACCGAATTGCTGCAGCGCCACCGCCCCGATGCCGTCGCAGTTGAAGGCCTCTTCCACGGCCGCAACGCTCGTTCTGCCCTGATCCTCGGCCACGCACGCGGCGTCGTCCTGCTCGCGGCAGCGCGCGGCGGTCTCGTCCCCGCGGAGATCTCTCCGGCCGAAGTGAAGCGCGCCGTGACCGGTACCGGGGCGGCGAGCAAGGCTCAGGTGGCCGCCATGGTGACCCGCTTGCTGCATCTCGTCGCCGCGCCCTCACCGGCCGACGCAGCCGATGGTGTCGCGATTGCACTCACGCACTTCATGCGGCTCGGCCTTCCCTCGCGAGCACCCAGGGGAACCCGGTGATCGCGCTGATTGAGGGGACCCTCGCGGTGCGTGATCCCGCCGGCATCGTGATCGCGACATCCGGTGGAGTCGGCTACCAGCTCGAGGTCCCCCTCGGGGTGTTTGAGCGGCTGCCGGCCGTGGGTCAGCGACTGCAGCTCCACACCGAGCTGGTAGTTCGCGAAGATGCCTGGGCGCTCTTCGGTTTCGATACGCCGCTCGAACGCATCGTTTTCCGTCGCCTCCTCGGCGCCTCCGGTGTCGGAGCGAGAATCGCTCTCGCGATGCTCTCGGCCCTCGGCCCCGACCGCACCGTGCGCGCGATTCGCGAGAAGGACCTCGCCATCCTCTCGAGCGTGCCGGGAATCGGCAAGAAGAAGGCAGAGCGGCTGGTACTGGAACTAGGCGACCGCCTCGACGACCTGCCAGTGACGATGAGCGCCGGCGCAACTATCGTGTCGGCACCATCGGCCGACGCCGTCCGGGCGCTGGCTGCGCTCGGTTACCCCGCCGCCGCGGCCGAAGCGGCGGTTCGTGCGGCCATCGATGGTGGCGCACCGCTGGAGACTGCCGCGCTGGTGCGGCGGGCCCTTACAGACCTGACCAGGATGTGACGCCTATGTGGTCGACCTCCCGCCCCGCCCGGACCGCCGAGTGGCAGTGCACGCGCTGCGGCGTCACCAATCGGAAGCAGGTCGCGGTCGATGCGACCGAAGTCCGCGATCGGTGCGTCACCTGCGGACTCGCCCACACCGTGCGCGTGGATGTCTCCCCCGTGCGCTGGCGCGCGGTGGCGGCCTGACCGCAATGGGCGATCGCATCGAGGTGACTACCCCGGCGGTGCTTCCCGACGAAGGGATCAACGAGAACGCGTTGCGTCCGTCGCGTCTCGATGAATTCATCGGTCAGCCGCAGGTGCGCACCTCGCTCCAGATCGCCATTGATGCTGCACGCAAGCGCGGCGACCAGCTCGACCACGTGCTCTTCTTCGGACCGCCCGGGCTCGGCAAGACCACGCTCGCGATGCTGATGGCGCGGGAAATGGGCGTGCAGTGTCGCACGACGTCGGGTCCGGTGCTCGAGAAGCCGGGAGATCTGGTCGGGCTGCTCACATCCCTCGGCCCGGGCGACATCCTCTTCATCGATGAGATCCATCGCTTGCGGCCGCAGCTCGAGGAATTCCTCTACCCGGCGATGGAAGACTTCCGTGTCGACGTGCGCCTGAGCGATGGGCCGCACGCCCAGACATTGCCGATGAATGTCGAGCGCTTCACGCTGATTGGCGCGACCACGCGCTTCGGTCTGCTGACACCGCCGATGCGTGCCCGATTCGGCCTGGTCGAACGATTGCATTTCTATCCACCGGAAGACCTCGCCGCCATCGTTTCGCGGTCGGCCGGCGTCCTCGGCATTACGATCGCCGACCACGGCGCCGCCGAGATCGCGCGTCGTTCGCGCGGGACACCGCGCGTCGCGAACCGCCTGTTGCGCCGCGTGCGCGACTATGCCGAAGTGCGTGCCGATGGCATCATCACGTCGGAAGTCGCGGCGGCAGCGCTGGCCCGACTCAACGTCGACCAGTTCGGACTCGACGACATGGACAACCGGATCCTCTCTACCATCATCGAAAAGTTCGACGGCGGCCCGGTGGGGCTGAGCACGATTGCGGCCTCGGTTGGCGAAGATCCTGCGACGCTCGAGGAAGTGTACGAGCCGTACCTCTTGCAGCAGGGATTTCTCGAGCGCACGTCGCGCGGCCGCGTCGCCACCGCCCACGCATGGCGTCGGCTCGGCCTCACTCCGCCGCAACGGCCCGACAGCCAGCCCTCGCTTCTCGATGGCTGAGCGGCAGTGGACCGCCAGCGACTTCGATTACCCGCTTCCTCCCGAACTTGTCGCACAGGTCCCGAGTAGCAAGCGGGGCGAGTCGCGACTGCTGATCGCAACCCGGCACCCCGATGCCATGCGCGACGGAATCTTCACCGATCTTCTCGAACTCATCCCGGCCGGCGACCTGCTCGTCCTCAACGCGACGCGCGTGCGTCACGCGCGCCTTCCTGGCGCCCGCCCCGGTGGCGGGCCCGCGGAGATCCTGCTGATTCACCCGGCGCAGGGCGATCACTGGATCGCGATGGGAAAACCGGGCCGCGCCATGCAACCCGGGAAGCAGATCCTGCTCGGCGAGGGCGTGGCGGTTGAGACGGTCGCGGTGCTCGCCGATGGCATGCGCGAAGTGCGCTTCGTCGGGGCCACAGCCGCCGACGCCATCGCCCGCTTTGGCCGTCTGCCACTGCCACCGTACATCGATCGCGACCCCACGCCCGACGACGAGACCCGCTACCAGACCGTCTACGCCGACCGCGAAGGAAGCGTAGCGGCACCCACGGCAGGGCTTCACTTCACGACCGCGATGCTCGCGGCGATTCGCCAACGCGGCGTCGCGATCGCCGAGCTCGATCTCGAAGTCGGGCCGGGGACCTTCCGGCCGGTCGAGGGCGAGGCAATTGCGGAACATGTGATGCACGCCGAGCGGTTCGAGATTCCGGTCGCGCTGGTGGAAGCGATCGCGGCCTGCCGCCAGCGCGGCGGGAAGGTCTGGGCCGTGGGCACCACGGTCGTTCGTGCCCTCGAAAGTGCTGCGCGTGAAGACGGCAGCGTGACACCGGGCCACTCCGAGACCCGCCTGATGATCACGCCGGGTTACCATTTTCGGGTGGTCGACCGGTTGATCACCAATTTCCACCTCCCCCGCTCCACACTGCTCATGCTGGTGGCCGCCTTTGCCGGATACGACCGGATGATGGCGGCCTATCGACATGCCGTGACGGAGCGGTACCGTTTCTACAGTTATGGCGACGCGATGTGCATCCTGTGAGGAGTAACCCATGAGCAACCCGACCAATCCGACACCATACGTGGTAGAGACCCTGGCCCTCCTCGGCGATCAGGATCCGCTGACCGTGCTTGCCGAGACACCGGACTACATCCTCTCGAAGGTCGAAGAACTCGACGAGGCGATGTTCCACATCCCCGAAGGACCTGGGAAATGGTCGCTGGCGCAGGTCTTCGCACATCTGGCCGATGCCGAGATCATCTTCGGCTGGCGGATGCGCATGGTCCTCACCACCGAGAGCCCGTTGCTCCCGGGATGGGACCAGGAGGTCCTCGACAAGCGCTTCGATGGTGCCAATGCGGATCCGGAACAGGCGCTCGACACCTTCCTGACCCTGCGCGACTGGAACATGCGCGCGTGGCATTCGGCGACGGCAGAAGACCTCGGTCGCATCGGGATTCACCCGTCGCGCGGCCCTGAGACGTTCGACATGCTGCGCCGGCTGACTGCTGGACACGACCTTCGCCACCGGCGTCAGGTCGATCGCATCATCGGCGGACTCAGCTGAGTGTTCGAGTTTTCGCTGCAGGGTACGTCTGGCCGCGCGCGCGCCGGTACGCTCACGCTGCCCCATGGCACGGTGCAGACGCCGTGCTTTATGCCGGTCGGCACCCGCGGCGCAGTGCGCGGACTGCATCCCGATGAAGTGCGCCGTGCTGGCGCGCAGATCATCCTCGGCAATACCTACCACCTCCATCTCCGTCCGGGCGAAGCTACCGTGGCGCAGATGGGAGGGCTCCACAAGTTCAGCACCTGGGATCGCCCGATGCTCACCGACTCGGGGGGCTTCCAGGTCTTCTCGCTGAGCGGGATGCGCAAGCTGGATGAGGACGGCGTCGACTTCGTGTCGCACATCGATGGTTCACGCCATCGGCTCACGCCGGAATCCTCGATGGAAATCCAGTGGGCGCTCGGGGCCGACGTCGCGATGGCGTTCGACCATCTCCTCCCCGGGCAGTCGACCCATGCCGATGCCCGCGATGCGATGCAACGCACCCTGCGCTGGCTCGAGCGCTCGCGGCGGCGACACGAGGAGCTCGCCGCGGATTCACCGCCGCGCCAGACTCTCTGGCCGATCGTGCAGGGTGGCACCCACGACGACCTCCGGCTGGCGTCCCTCGAGGGGATTCTCGAGCAGGGCCCCTGGACCGGCGTGGCCATTGGCGGGCTCTCCGTGGGCGAGACCAAACCGGCGATGCACCACGTCCTCGACGTGCTCGGACCGAGCCTGCCCGCCGAGCGCCCGCGTTATCTTATGGGCGTGGGGTTCCCGGACGACCTGCTCGAAGGGATCGCCCGGGGGGTCGACATGTTCGACTGTGTCGCCGCGACCAGAAATGGCCGCCACGGCAGCGCGTGGACAGCCGACGGCAAGGTGCAGGTCCGGGGCGCACCACTCAAGCTCGATGCAGGACCGCTCGACCCCGAATGTGACTGTGAAGGGTGCACTCGCTTCTCGCGGGCGTATCTCCGGCACCTCTTCGTGGCCGAGGAACAACTCGGGCCGCGACTGGTGTCGATTCACAATCTCCGTTTCCTCATCCGCCTGGCCGACACGGCGCGTGAGCGGATTCTCGATGGGACGTTCGAACCGTGGGCTGCCGCGTGGCGGGAGCGCTACTTCGCCAAAGGAAAAGGGAAATGAACAATCAGATGACTGTGCTGCTGATCCAGGTCCTCGCGATCGGTGGTGTCTTCTACTTCTTCATCATCCGGCCGCAGTCGGCCGCGCGGAAGAAGGCGGAGGAGATGCTGGCCGCTCTCAAGAAGGG
>JBDSMX010000111.1:0-15536 GCA_039915645.1 Gemmatimonadales bacterium
TGCCGGCCACGCTCGCGAAGACCACCGAGGTGCGGACCGAACTCGCCGACCCGTCGCCGTGGATTGCCGGCGACAGCACGCAGCTGGCACAGCTGGTGATGAACCTCGCGGTAAACGGTTCCGAAGCACTCAAGGGAAGGCCGGGCACGGTGACGATCCGGACGGTGTCGATTGCCGTCGATGACGAATGGATCGCGTCGGCCTCGTTCCCTGGGAACGTCACGCCGGGGACCTATGCCGCGATCTCAGTGAGCGATACCGGCGAGGGGATGACACGCGAGACGGTGGAGCGGGTCTTCGATCCGTTCTTCAGCACCAAGTTCGTCGGCCGCGGTCTTGGACTCGCGGCGGTGCTGGGCATTGTTCGCGGGCATCGTGGGGCGCTCAGGATCGAGACCGCGGTCGGGCAGGGGACCGTCATCACCGCGATCTTCCCGCTGGTGCCTGCTGTTGCTCCGCCGGTGGTTCCGGCGCGGCCGGCGGTGGTGATTCCAGCACCCGTTGTCTCGACCGGGCCGATCACGGCGCTGGTGATCGACGATGAAGAGGTGGTGCGCTCGCTGGCGACGCGGATCCTCGAGCGGGCGGGTTACCGGGTCCTGCAGGCCGATGGCGGCTACGACGGGCTCTACCTGCTCGAGCGTCACCGGGGCGAGATCGGGGTGGTGTTGCTCGACCTCTCGATGCCGGATCTGAGTGGCCGGGAGGTCCTGGCACGGATGCGGGAGACCGACCCGGATCTGCCGGTGGTGCTCTCGAGCGGCCTCGATGCGGGGTCGGTCGAGTCGGAGGTGGTCGAGGGCCATCCGGTGCGCTTCCTCCAGAAGCCGTACCGGCTCGCCGAGCTGGTCGAGGTGGTCGCCGCGGCCGCCGCCAGCGCCAAGCCCGCGCTGGCCCCCAAGGGGCCCTGAACGGTTGACCCGAGGGCTCCAAATGCCTATTGTTGCGCCTCTTGGACGGGCCAGTAGCTCAGGTGGTTAGAGCGCACGCCTGATAAGCGTGAGGTCGGAGGTTCAACTCCTCCTTGGCCCATAAGAACCGCCCTGCCGGAAGACCGGTGGGGCGGTTTTTCGTTTTCGGGGAAAGGAAACGGTCGGGCGCCTGACCGGCGCCCGGAATCCCGGTGGTGCCGCGCTTGCGCGGCACCGGTCTCCGACCCCTCGTCGCGTTCCCGCGACCCAGAACGAATGGCCCCCTCACGCCACCGTCCGAAGCCGTTCTCGTCGGATCGGATCCGCGCGCCATCGATTCGCTCGCAAATGCCTCGCGAATCGCCGCCGTCGCTGCGGCGACGGCTACTGGCGCGCTCCTACCGATGCGACTGCGAACGGCTTTCGTCCGGTGGCCCCGATTCTCGTCCGACCTGGGCAGAAGCTGTCGTCCTGGGTGGAGCGACTCGACGAGTCGCTCAGCCGAAGGAGCTGAACGCCCCGGCCACCGCGTCGCGCGCCGGGATCGCGCCCATGAACGCAATCGCGAGTCGCGGTGTCACATCCCCAGCAACCGCAGCATCGTGCGAACCAACCGGCCGGTCGAGGAACATGTGCGAATCAACATCTGGAATGCTTTTGCTTTCGTGGCGATCAGCGTGCATTCGGTCCCGCTGGCCGCCCAGCGCGCTCCCCGCCTCGTGTCGGCCGGTGGCGAATTGGTGGCGATCGACTTGAAGCGGGTGCCGCGCGGTGAATGGAGCTTCGGCTCGCAAATGCGCGCTGCCGATGGGGCGGAACAGGTCGGCGGACTCAGTGAGAAGTTGACCGTCTTCGACACCCTCGTCGGCACCCGTGTGCTTCTCGGCTACCGTGTCGTGAGCACGTCGACGCGCGGCAGTGTCGGCGGGACCTTCGGCTTGATGGACGCGCGAGATGGTCGACTCCTCATCGAGGAATACCAGGGGCCGGACGGCAGTACTCGACTGGTAGGCGATTCCACCTTCCGCCGCGCAACCGATGATGTCGCAATGGATCAGGCTGCGGTGACCGACTCGCAGCTCTGGCTCCTGCTCGCCGGGCTGCCGATGCAAGCGGCAGAAGCGATGCAGGTGACGCTGCGTCGCCTTTCCCCACGCGCCTCGAGCTCCGACCTCGCCACGATCACGCTGGCCCGTGGCACCACCCCCCAGGGGGCGCATCCTGTCTGGGTTGCCGAACTGCGATCGGGTGAGACCCACACGACCGTGATGTTCGAGGCCGAGGGGCACGCAATTGTTCGTCGCGAGTTGGCGATGTTCGATGGTGGTGCGCTGATCCTGACGCGGAACTGAGCGGGGCGCTACCCGGCACGGTATCGGTCCCACCGCCGAGCTGAGCTCCCGGCGGTGCCGCGCTGGCGGGCACCGGTCTCACCTCCGAGTCATGTCGCCCCGGGCCGTGGGGCGCGGTTGTCATCCTGAGCGGAGCGACTCGAAGAGTCGCACAGTCGAAGGATCTGGAGGCCCTTCGACAAGCTCAGGGTGACAACCTGTGAACTCCGCCCCCTCGCTGCGCTCTAGGTGACGGTACGTCAGAAGGGTTCGCGCAGCACGTCCTGTCCAATCAATGACTGCTCCGCGAGCGCGCGATTCGCTTCCAGCACCAATTCCACCGCTTCTCGGAGATTCTTGCGTGCTTCCTCAAGGGTTTCTCCCTGAGTATTTGCACCCGGGAGCTCCTCGACGAAGCCAGTGTACCCCTCGGGTACCTTCTGGAACACGGCGGTCAGGTGCATTGGGCGTCTCTCGGTCATGGTCTGATACCTACTCTGCGGATGCTGCTCGGGGGGTGCCAGTATTGCGAGCATTTTGTTGAGGTCAACAAAATGGTCACCTTCCATTTCCTCAGCCGCTTCCCGACGAAGAACAACTCGCACTTACGCCCCGGCCTGCAAGCGCCGGAGCACGCCCCCCCACGGCAGGGCAGAATCGGGGTCGTTCTGGTGCGCCGCCAGTCTGCGTTCCAGCTCCGCCTTCAGCTCCGGGGAGAGGGGCAATTCTTCGCGGAACTTCAGCCTGGGTCTTTCAGGTCAGATCCTGATGGCGTAGTCCCGATCAGGAAAACGGGCGACGAGCTCGAGTTCCCCGCCCAGTGCGGCGATCACGTCCCGCAGCGTGCTGAGGTGCGGGTCACTGCGACGCAGGGTGCGGGAGATGTTGCCCTGGGCCACCCCGATCCGCTCCGCGAGGGTACCCTGGGTGACCTCCCGCTCGCGGAGGAGTTCGAGCAGCGAGACAACCGCATCCAGTGCTTTCGTGCGCTTCTGCATCCGCGCCTTCGCCCGCGCCGGCATCGCGTGCTTGAGTTCCTTCCAGGGTCGCGGCATTGGTCAGTACTCCGAGGAAATCTCATCCAGGTGGTCATCAAGAAGTTGATCGGCGTGTGGCACGACTCGTTCGTACCAGCGATCCTGCCCGGTCTTGTCGCCGCCAATGAGCAGGATGCCAATTCTTCGGGAATCGAAGGCATACAGCACGCGAAATGGCCGCCCAGCGTGCTGAATGCGAAGCTCCCGCATCCCTCGATGTCGCGAGATGACCACAGCCGAACTGAACGGAAAGCCAAGCGATGGTCCGCGGCGTTCGAGCAAGTCGATGGCGGCGCCAACGCTTACCTGCTCGCTCTCCGAAAGCGAATCCCACCACAACTCGAATTCACGCGTGACCTCCAGGTCCCATTCGCGTTCCGGCATGAAGATATACCGTTAAAGGCATATGCTCGCAAGGGCATAGGCGGTCCTGCCGGCCGGTGATGGACGGCTGGACGGAATCGAACGGTGTTGGGTCGTGGGGCGGGGATCCAGGAAACGCGGTAAGGGTTGTCGCCCTGAGCGGAGCGACTCGAAGAGTCGCGGAGTCGAAGGACCTGGAGGCCCTTCGACAAGCTCAGGGTGACAACCTGTGAGCTCCGTCCCCTCGCTGCGCTCAGGGCGACACCGCGCATCGCGGGCGAGGCATGCCTCGCCCCTACGAGCGTATCGACAGGCAACTCAGCCCGCCGTCCATCTTCGCGAACTCCGAGACGTCCAGCGTCACCACGCGATACCCCAACGCCTCGACTTGGGCGACGGCGCCCGGAAAGCCCGCCGCCATCACCACGGCATCGTTGACACGAATGGCATTCGCGGCATAGCCCTCGTGCGGCGCCACCACCGTGCAGCGATACCCCAGCAGCGCCGGGTGCTCCGCCAGCGCGCCCACCACGAGCAGGTTGTCCGACCCGAGCCAGGTCATCCCGCTCTTGAGGTGCAGCAGGGTGGCGTCGCCGTGGATGTCGATTGTATCGGAGCTGTAGCCGAGACCAGCCAGCCATGTGGCGAGCTGCCGCGCGCCTTCCGCGTTGGTGCGGGCCGAGAGGCCGATGAAGAAATGATCACCAACCTGACAGATGTCGCCGCCGTCGAGCGTGCCAGGTGCCGTGATCGAGGCCGCCTCGCCAAAGCGCGCGATCAGCGCCTCCCGCATCGCCACCACCTCACCTGCGCGGCTCGGCGCACCAGGCCTCGCGATGATGGCGCCGCGCGCGGTGACTATGCCTGTGTCTTCGACGAAGGTGGAATCGGGATACGCGTCGTCCGGCGGCAGCAGCGTGACGCGCACTCCGAGTTGCTCGAGCAGGGCGCAGTAGGCGGCGTGCTGCGTCAGAGCGAGTACCAGATCAGGGCTGCCAAGTGTCGACGTGGTGAGCCCATTGGCATACGACGCCGATGGCGTGCGGGCGATGGCACTCCGAAAGCGAATATCAGGCGTCATTCGTGGCTCGCCCTCTCAGCATCATCCAGTAGAGCGGATAGCTCAGGGCCAGCAGCACCAGCGCCCGGAGGGAGTTGGCGCGGTCACTCAACACCGCACCGACGAGGAAGGCGACGGAACCGACAAGCACCAGGCCGGTCGAGTATGGATAGCCCCAGGCGCGGTATGGCCGGGGCGTATCGGGTTCCTTCCGTCGCAGCACGAAGATCGCGATGAAGCTCATCGCGTAATTGGCAACGAAGTAGAACGCGGCGAGTGCCAGCACGGTGTTGAAGGTGCCGGTGATGATGAGCAGCAGCACCGCGCCAACCGAGAGCGCGTGCGACACCACCGGGGTGCCACCCGCATTCACCGTATTGAACCTGGCCGGCAGCAGCGCATCTCGGCTCATCGCCAGCGGGATCCGCGCGGCGATGAGGACGTTGGAGTTGATGCCACTGAGCAAGGCGATGAGCACGATGATGCGGATGACCAGCTCACCCTTGGGGCCGAAGAGAATCGCCCCGGCCGACCCGGCGACGAACGGGTCGCCGGCCATGGCGCCAAGCCCGACCACCCGCAGCATGGCGATGTTGAAGAAGAGATAGATCGCCATCACCAGCAGCACGCCAGTGATCATCGTGCGCGGCATCGCGTGACCGACGTCGACGGTCTCCTCGCCGAAGTAGGTCGGAGAGGTCCAGCCATCGTAGGTGAAGATCACCGCTTGCAGTGCGAGGACGATCGCGGCGATGAGTCCGGTGCCATGCGGCAAGCCGACTGGCGTTGCCGGGGCCATCACCGCCGGCACTGACATCACCAGTGCCGCGACGATCAACACCGCGAAGGCGAGCGCCTTGACGCCGCTGAGGAGCTGCTGCGCGATGTCGCCGCTCTTGACGCCATTCCACTGCAGCCAGCCGAAGGCGAGGATGAGGACGCAGGCGATCGCCTTGATGCCACCCGGGACGGGCGGAAGGAGTGGCGCCGCGAATTCGGCGAAGACGATGGCTCCAAGCGTGGTGCTGGCCGAGGTGGAGATCCAGTCGCTCCAGCCGACGACGAAGGCGGGGTAGCGACCGAGGGCGCGCTGGACGATGGTGTACGGTCCGCCTGAGCGTCGGACGATGACGCCGCCTTCGGCCAGCGACGCCGCGCCGAGCAGGGCATAGAGGCCGCCGAGGACCCAGACGCCGAGGAAGAGGCCGGTGCTGGGGAGGTGGGAGGCGACTTCTCCCGGGGTGCGCAGGATGCCGGTGGCGATGGTATTGCCGATGAGGACGGCGAGGCCGAAGGCGACGCCGAGGACTTGGTGCAGCGAACCATTTGCTCGGGGTGAGTGGGGCGAGATCGGGCTGGCCTGGTGGGAGAGGGGGAGAGGATACGGTGGGTGGGGAGAGGGCGGTAGGGGTGGATTCGACCAAACGTGATTGCTTTTCCTCGGTTTTCCATGCATATCGGTGACGATATGCATGGAAAGGCTCGGTTTTCCATACATGACGCCGATCCCATCACCTGAGCGCTGCGTGCCCCTCCGCCTGATTCACAGCGAACCAGCCACCCCGACACACGAGACCATCACCTTCAAGGTCACCTTGCGCCACGTCGCCCCGGAGGTCTGGCGCCGGATCGAGGTGCCTAGCGAGTACACCTTCTGGGATCTGCACGTCGCCATTCAGGATGCGATGGGATGGCACGACACGCATCTGCACCAATTCCGTGTCGAGGATCGTCGCACCGGCGTGAGCGCGCGGATCGGGATACCTGATCCTGATCCGCTCGAGGGTCGGATTGCCGACCAACCGGGCTGGCTGGTGACACTCGACGCCTGGCTTGCCAGGTCGGATGTCAGCGTGAAATACACCTACGACTTCGGCGATTGGTGGGAGCACGATGTGGCACTCGAGAGTCGAGGTACCCGCGACCCGACGATCAGCTATCCGAGGTGCCTCGCGGGCGAGCGTGCCTGTCCGCCGGAAGATTGTGGCGGACCACCGTTGTACGCCGAGATGCTGACGGCGCACGAGAACCCTGGCACGGAGCACGCGCGGGGAGTTCCCGGCTGGGCCGACCGGGATTTTGACCCGGCTGCGTTCGATGTCGCAGAGGTGACGTTCGACGATCCGGCGGTGCGGTTAAGGAGAGTGTGGGGGAAATGAGGGCACTCGGCACCGGAACGAGTTGGTAGATTCGTGGAAGGCATCGTCGTCAGCGGCCATTCATCGTCAATCACATTTCAGCTGTCGAGCAGTGAATGGGAACTCGTACCGGGATAGAGTGGACGAATGCCACCTGGAATCCGATGACGGGCTGCACGCCCATCTCATCGGGATGCGACCACTGCTACGCGCAGACCGTGGCCGAGCGGCGCACGAGGGAGATCTATCTTCGCGCGCTCCCGGTTCGAGACACCGAAGCGAATCGCGCGAATCCCTTTGCACCGCGATTCTGGCCGGAGCGACTTGGTCAGCCGCTCTCCTGGCGCGAACCGAAGCGCGTCTTTGTCAACAGCATGTCCGATGTATTCCACGCCCATTTCACACTTGATATGATCCGTCGGGTGTTCGATGTGATGAACCAGGCCTCGCAGCATCAATTCCAGGTCCTTACCAAGCGCCCTGAACGAGTGCTGCGGTACGCCGACCGTTTCACGTGGAGCGAAAACATCTGGCTGGGGACTTCGGTCGAGAATATGGAAGTGGCGCGGCGGGTGGATGTGCTTCGGCAGGTTCCAGCGGCGGTGCGCTTTGTCAGCGCTGAGCCGCTCCTCGGACCGCTCGACCAGCTCTCTCTTGACGGCATTCACTGGGTGATCGGTGGGGGGGAGAGTGGTGCCGGCTTCCGACCGCCGCGAGTTGAGTGGGCGACTGGGCTGCGCAACCGCTGCGTGGAAGCGGGTGTGGCGTTCTTCTGGAAGCAGTGGGGCGGGCGGCTGCCGAAGAGTGGCGGGCGGGAGCTCGAGGGGCGAGAGTGGAGCGAGTATCCTGACTCCATCCTGCAGTCGGCCTAGCGCAGGCGGCGCAACAGGCTGTTGGCAATCTTGAGCGCAGTAGGTGCGCCTCGCTCGTTTGCGGCGGCGAAGCAGAGCAGGTATAGCAAGGTGCCCCGCGAGTTCCTGAGTATTCCGGCAGGTTCCGCCACACCTGGAAAAATGGTGGCCAATCGCTGGTTGAAGCGCGAACCGAGTACCTCCATCGTGGTTTTCGTGAGTTGCTCGTCGTCCTCGCCGAACAGATTGGTCACCTTCTCCACGGAGTAGCCCTCCTCGCGCCACTCCTCATTCCCGAGGAGGAGGGTCAGCCGACGTTGCCATCCCGGCGGAATCACTCCGGTGCGTGTTAGCAGTCGGTTCACGCCGATTCCCAATGGATAAAGCAGCCACAAATCGATGGCCCGTGTTGCTGCGATTGCCTCGATAGTCGCCCACTCAACCTGCATACCATATGGATCAAGAAACATCACTGCGCGGTGCGCGGACCAGTTCCGCTTGCAGAGCCGCTTGATCTCGTCGTTGGCGTTGCCCTGCAGGATGCTGACCCGCTCAGCCAAGTCGGGATACTCGCCCTTGAGGTCCTCAAGTTGGTTGCACCGTTGCTGACTCTGCTCGATGAAGATGTATTTATCGAAGGGCGGATTGGTCCTGAGTGCGATTCGAGCCGAACCATCGCGCAGACTCTCGACTGATTCCCCCGCTGGCTCGCCTGAGAAGAGCGACTCCTGCCCACTCTCATCATCCAATTCAGTGCTGCTGTCGACCCGAGAGCCCGTTCCGGCAAAGCCGTCGATGAACGCCTTCTGAAAAGGGTTCTCAGGCGTGGGCTTGTCGCGGAGGGCCGTGGAATATGCCACCAGGTATTTGGCCAGTACGTCCAGTTTCTGGGCCGTCCATTCTCCTCCAAACTGGTGGTCGCCTTTCCGGGCTCGTGGCATTCGCGGTCCTTGCATGGGGGTGGCTCAAGCGATTGCAGATGCCCTCCGCTCGGCCCCGAAAAGGTACCTCCGCCGCGGGGTAGACCGAGGTTCATTTCTACGCACGCTGTGTCGTCATCTCCCACTGTCCCACCCCGCCGTTACCTTATTGGAGCTGCTCTCCGCAGGCCGTTCACCCCCTAGGCCCTGAGACCCCATGAACTCCCTCGGTTGGCTCGACTTCGGTGCCGAAGAACAACGCGAGACAATCACCCTCTTCGAACAGCGTGGCGGACTCGACACCCGCGGCTATTCGCCCCGGAACACCTTGAGCACGTCTTTGTGATACCACCGATTCTCGGTTCGCTTTCAGGAAGTATTGCGCTCCCTCATTTCTCCGTAGACGAGCAGCTGCTTGGCCTCGAAGAGGGGCTTGAATGGTTGCGAAAGTCACTTCTCCGCTATCGGAAGGGGAATCGGTTTGAGCGATACAAGGTCATCCTTTCCTCGGTTGGTCACGGTCGATCGAGTCCTACGGAACGTAGAGAAATTAACGATGCCTTGAGAAGTGCCATTGAGCTGTTCTATATCGCTCGCGCGCTACAGCGAAGCGCTGTAACGCCACCGCAAGACACTCTTGGCAGACTGGTCGCAGGACGAGCGGGAGCGTACCTGGAGGTCCCGCACGACCCGTGGGCGATCCAACACGAGTTGCTTACGTTCGCCGTCCTTGAACTGTCCGGAATACGTGGCTTGGTGTTTCGAGAGCCTGACATCTGTGCGGTGACCGACCGATTTACGTTGGGATTTGCGGCGAAGCGAGTGACGCGGGAAAGCCCTGAGCGTATTGACAAGATTATCAAGGATTGTGTCAGGCAAGTTGCTGGCGCGGGGATGCCCGGGGTTGCCGTCATTGACGTATTGATGCCGTATTCTGATCTGGCTCCGGATTCAAAGGTCAAACTGGACAATATTGAGCGCCATGTCCAGCGGAGGCTCGCCATTTGCGATCCCGGATCATGCCTCTGCGGGTACTTACTGTTTTGCCTCTCGATCGGTTGGGATTGCACGGGGGGATTCGATCGAGTGTCCTACCTCGGCATGGAAAGCAGGGTGTATCTCAGCGGTATGACAACGGAGCAGGCGACCACACTACTCAGCTGGTTCGACGTCCTCGGGCGCCGAGCGACAGAAAGCATGCTGAGCGAACATATGGCGTTGTGTCAGAGAGCTACCAGCGCGCGCCTGAAGTGAGCTTCGCGATCAATCTGTGGGCCGAGCACCCGGGCGCAACTCAGATACAGACGATAGTGTTCAACCGGTTCAACTGCTCACCCCACCCCTCTCACCGCTCCGAAGGCGCCTCCCTCCTCGCGCACCTCGCCCAGCATCGTCAGAGTCTCGAGGTGCCGCGACACTAGCTTCTTGTCGGCCTTGGCAAACGCCGCCATCGCCTGTTCCACTGTCACCGGTCCGCGCGACACCAGCGAGGTGAGCGCAGCGATCTGCTCGACCATTGTCGCGGGCCAGGGAAGCAGCGCCGCTGCAACAGGCGCCTCTTCCGCATCGGGCAGGTCGAGCTCCACCGGCGACTGATTCGGGGCGAAGCGCGGAATCTGATATTCCGGCCGGAGCCAGTGCACGTGGCCGCGTTTCTCTTCGGCGACACGCTCGTCGTGCAGCGCCACCAGCCGTTCGAGAATCTCCTCGCGTTCCATCGGCCAGGGCCAGCCATATGCCGTCGCGACCAGTGCATCGAGTTCGTCGTGCAGGTCGCGCAGGATGCCGCAGGCGGCGATCTCGTGGATCGCGCGTTCCTTATGCGTCAGCGCCTCGCCCGAGCGTAGCTTTTCGACCACGTTGTACATCCCCGTCATCGTCACTCTCTCATCACGCGCGATGGCATCCTTGCGGTGCTGGTCGAGCTTCTCGGCGAGGGCGCCGATGGAGTCGCGCAGCGCAGCGGGTGGGTCGGGGAAGGGAAATGGATCGAAGCAGCTACGCTTCGCATAGACCGGGTCGTTCCCTACGCCCAAGCGACTGCCAGCTGCTGTTGCCCAGCACACATGGATGGAACTCGACAACACCCCTAGGGTGGCCGCGTCGTCATGGGCAATGCATACGAGCTTGTTGTCAGGCGCAACGGACGTATCCACGAACGTGAAGAGCCGGTGCCTCATGGTCTCCGCGGTGACCACCATCCGGCCGAGGCGCTGAGTGGCGTCGCGGAGTTCTGGCCGCGGCTCGCCGAACCGCCACCAATATTTCCGGTAGGAGTCTCGCGCGTTCGAGTCACGCTGCGGCTTAACGCGGTCGAGCACGACCTGGAATGCCTGCGTGCAGCGTCGTGCCTCTTCAAGCCCGTTGAGTCCAAAATCAATCACGAAGAGCCCCCGAGCCCGCTGCGCGATGTCCCGCCCGTGGAGGTAGGGACGGATTACCGCGACACACCCAGCCTCGGCTCGGAGTCGCCTTGCCTCGTTGTCGTCGACGAGGAAGCCGAGCCCGATCAGCTGGTATCCACGATGGGCCATCCCCCCATTGGCAAGTAGAGGGGCCCCGGCCGCGGACAAAATGTCGATGGCCGTGAAGTCAGCGCCGATGCGAGCGACAGAATGGACCTCAAGCCTTCCAAGCGACGAGAGCACGGCAATACGCGCAGGTGCGGTCGTTGCCCTTGCCACCACGCTAAACGTGACACGGACGGCGGCGCCGTCGGAGTCATCGATCCATGGGTGGTTCACGGAGGCCCAGCAAATACTCACACCGTTCATAACGCTACGAGCAACGACTCCACGGTTATGGACCTGGGATATCGATTTCGTCGTGATGAGTCCCGCCCGCGTCGTGTGACTAAGCGTCTCAGTGGCGGCGCGTCCCCACCAATACATCACGAGGTCTACCGTATCCTCGATCTCAGGGTAAACCTGTCGAATCGCGTCCACGTATCCATCACCCAATGCCTCACGTTGACGGGCTTGACCGATATATGGCGGGTTGCCGATGATGAAATCCGCCTTCGGCCACTCCGCCTGCCGAGCGCCGACGTATTCCATGTACGGCAACTTCGCCGTTGGATCGGGAATCAATTCACCCGTCACCGGCGAGACGATCCGCGGTGTCGGATCGGGCCTATCCTTTTCCGGCCGATGCACGATGCTGTCCCACGCGAGAATGGCATCGCGACATTCGATCGTGCCCGTGTCTTCAAGAATCGGCACCGGCGGCGTCCGCCCGCCGTGCGCCTCACGCCAGAACTGGTGATAGCCGATCCACAACGTCAGTTCGGCAATCTCCCGTGCCCACCAGTTGACTTCGATGCCGTGGAACTGTCGCGGATGCACCTCATCGAGCACCAGGCCTTCCTGCCCGCCGTGCAACCGCGCCACCTCAGCCAGCACCTCAAGCTCGATCCGCTTCACCGCCGCCATCGTGACATAGAGGAAGTTGCCGCTGCCGCAGGCCGGGTCGAGGAACTGGAGACCGCGCAGCCATTTGTGGAAGGCGAGCAACTCGTCTTCGGCTTCCTTGAGATCCTTTTTCTTGCCCGCCTGCTCGAGCTGCGCCATATGCGCCTGCACGGCGGTCCACCGCTCACGCAGCGGCTCGACCACGGTGGGCTCGACCAATCGCTCGATGTATTCACGCGGTGTGTATTCGGCGCCGAGCTTGTGACGCTCGGAGGGCTCGAGGGCGCGGACGAGGAGCGTGCCGAAGATCGACGGCTCGACCTGGCTCCAGTCGAAACGTGCGGCATCAATCAGCAGCTGCACGTCGGCCGCCTCGAGCGGCAGTGATTCGATGGTCTTGAAGAAGTGCCCGTTGAATCGCTGGATCTTCTGGGCACCGAACATCCCGCCGCTATCCATCAAGCGCCAGAGATCGGTCAGCACGCGTGCGACGTGCTCGCCATCGCCGGTCTCGCGTGCCGTGTCGAGGGTCTGCTCGAAGAGCTTCGGCGGCAGGAGGCCAACATCTTCGGCGAAGAAACAGAAAACGCAGCGCATCAGGAAGCGGGCGACGCGTTCACTCTCGAAGCCGCGGCCCTCGAAGGTCGCGGCCAACTCCGCCAGCTTGCCGGCAATCTCGCGGGTCACCTGCTGCGCCTTCCCCCGCGGATCGCGGACCTGCGGCCGCTCGAAGACGTCCTGGAGCAGGGCGATATCGTCGGGCCGATCGGGGAGGGCGTCGAGCCGGATTCGCCTGCCCGCTGCGAAGCCGCCGAAACCGCCGCGCCATCCTTCCCAGATGATCAACTCGTGGGGGACATCGACGACCATCAAGTACGGCGGAACGGTACCGGGTTCTGCGGCCACGTACTGGGTGAGCTGCTTGTAGGCCTTGCGGAGGTGGATGTCGTTGGTGCCCTTGCCACCGCTCGCCTTCGCCTCGACGGCGATGTGACCAGCCTTCCAGCAGTCGATGAAGTTGGTGGTTTCGTTGCCGATGTCGGTGAGGACCTTGACCGGCTGTTCGAAGCAGTAGGAGCCGTTGCCGGCGGGGGAGGGACGCGCGACGCCGAGGGCATCGCAGAACTCGATGAACCAGAGCTGGAAGGCCTGCTTCTCGCCAAGCGGGGAGCTGCGCCAGCGCTGATTGAGGGTGCGCAGGGCGATGGCGGCTTGGCTGACTGGGGGGAGAGTCACCCCGGAGAATGGGGGTGATCGGTGATCAAGGGAAGGGGGGTGCCGGTCCCGCCTGGCCCTAGGGGAGTTCGCGTGAACAGGCGCCCCTAGCCGCCCGATGGGGTGAATCACCCTCCCACCCGGCCCGCCGCCGAACTATTCTTTCAGACCTCACGCTTATCAGGCGTGCGCTCTAACGCCGAGGAACAGGGCTCGATTCGTAATCGAGCGGTCGTCAGGTCAAATCTCCGCCCGATCTGCTGATTAACAGTCAGCTGCTCGGAGCGCGTGACTCTTAATCACTAGGTTCCAGGTTCAAGTCCTCTCCCCGGGAGGGATCGATGGCCAAGTATCGCTCTGGTCCCTTCGCCGGTCAGGACCCCAGACAAGTCCCCGCCTATGGCCTTGCCGAGGCGGCCCGCTATCTCCGGCTCCCCTCAGCGACCCTGCGCTCGTGGGTGGTCGGGCGCGCCTATGCCATCACCGGCGGCAGTCGCCGATTCCAGCCGTTGATCCGACCTGCCGACCCCAAGGGCCCAAATCTCTCCTTCTTGAACCTCATCGAGGCTCACGTCCTTCGTGCACTGCGTCAGCAGCATCGCATTTCGATTCGCGATGTGCGTACTGCCATCGGCTACGCGCAGGATCAGCTCGGCATCGAGAATCTGTTGCTCGATCGGAGCCTGCTCACTGACGGGAAGGATCTCTTCCTTGAGCGATACGGCGAGTTGCTCTCGCTCTCGCGCACTGGCCAGATCTTCCTGCGCCGGGTACTCGAGGATCATCTGGCTCGAATTGACTGGGATACCGAGCGCTACCCAGTGCGGCT
This sequence comes from Gemmatimonadales bacterium, assembly GCA_039915645.1. Taxonomy (GTDB): domain Bacteria; phylum Gemmatimonadota; class Gemmatimonadetes; order Gemmatimonadales; family GWC2-71-9; genus Palsa-1233. Next base: position 14,066 of record JBDSMX010000111.1, read on the forward strand.
CTATCCCTTCACGGGAGAGGATCACGGTCTCGCCGTACCTCGACCCATTGCAATGGATCCGCAGATCGCTTTCGGCCGACCGGTCATCGCCAGTGCCGGTGTGACCACCCAGGCCGTCGCCGCTCGAGTCGATGCGGGAGAGGAGTTAGCGGGGATCGCGGAAGACTATGGCATCACCGTAGCGGAGGTGGAGGAGGCGATCCTGGTCGAACGGGCGGCGTAGTTGCCGACGTATTTTACCGACCGAGATCTTGGCAGGAGATTTCCCGAACTCCTGCGTGCGGCTGGACGCACGGTCCACGCATCCCACGAAATCTTCGCGCCGAATACACCTGATGCCGAGTGGATCGCCGAGGTGAGCAAGCGCGGTTGGGTCGCCATTACCCACGATGGTCGCATCCGCTACAAGCCCAATGAGCAGGCCGCAGTCAGGGCGGCCGGATTGTCTCTTCTTGTCCTCGTCGGAAATGCCACGACAACTGAGCTGGCCGAAAACTTTCTGCGCACGAGAGCGCGGATCGAGCGTTTCATCGATCGCAACGCGCCACCATTCATTGCCGCGGTGCTGCGTCCGAGTCCGGCCGACCTCGCTCGGCGACCGAATGCGGCTGGCAGGGTTGAACTGCGGTGGCCGAAGCCGTAGCGCGGGATCGGACTCACAACGCAGGCAGCGCCCGCTGCACGAGATGCTTCCTCCCGGATCCAAATGGCCTCCATCCGCCTGGGCCGACTGTCCTGAATTCTGACGAGCTTTGCCTTCCAGGATTCCGGAGCAGGCATCAACCGTCCGCGATCACGCAACCGTTCTGGCCGATCCTCCTTGAAGCCGCCGTTGCCTCGCTCAAACGGCTCAACGCCTCGCTCCCGTGCGCCTCCTGCCGGCATCGGGACTTGCGTTGCGCCTTTCCGCGCTCCGCCCCGCTCCCCAAATCCGCCGGGACACTCCTTCAACGCACGCCATCTCTCCTTCCACCCATTAGCACCCCGCATCCACCCGTCGTGGCCCTCCATCAGAACTCGCCCGAACTCCATCAACCCACCGTGCCCCTCCTCCAATCCACCCTGACCTCGCTCCCACCCACTGCGAGATCGCATCAAACCAAAACCGACCTCCATCAAAACGACATCAAGTTCCAAAATGAGGTCACTGCTGTCCAATTCGTGGGACACTCGCCCAGAAAATCGGCCCGCGCGCGAGACCATCACGAACACCACACCGAGCGCCAATCCACCAACACCTCGACAAATCAAAGTCCCCGCAACCCCAACCACCACGCGCCTTCCAGTGATCTCCGCCCACCAATACAATCCATCGACACACCAGGCAACGACAGCAAAACGCCAACTGGCACGCCCCTCGCCATCACCTTCGCCGTCGCCCGACGGTTGGGGGGTCGGCGACACCTCCATCCCTGACATCCAGCTCCGCCTCGCACCCCAACGGGGCACCCTTCACGGAGGTTTGTATGGA